>JAALLA010000248.1 GCA_011087765.1 Pirellulaceae bacterium | reverse complement strand
CAAAGTGATTAATCGCCTCAAAGTTGTCAATTAAAACAAATTGTCGATCTAAGTTTACTGAATTTCGACGATCCGCATTCGCTCGATTTTGGTAATCGTTTTCTAAGTGCCAGTCTTAATGATTGGCACTTTTTTTGGTTAGCGATTTAAAGTTGTCGCCGCTGGAGTTGTTTCAATCTTCGAAGCGGTTCGTTGATTGAGTTGCATCAAATTTAGTGTCGCACAAGCCCGGGTTTGATATCGAGATCGAGGTCTTCAAAAAGACCGGCTTTGAAGCGTTCAACAGCGATCGCTCCCATGACCGCATTGTCGGTGCATAGTTCGAGTGGAGCGATGTGGAGGTTTAGATTGTTTTCTTGGCAGCGGGTTTGCAGTTGTTCTCGCAAAACGCGGTTGGCTGCGACACCGCCGCCCACGCAAAGGTGGTTTAAGCCGGTCTGTTGCAGTGCGGCGACTGATTTTGCGACGAGGCAATCGACGACGGCCTGCTGAAAACTGGCACTTAGATCGGCCACTTGTTGATCTTCGAGGACGATTCCAGCAAGGTCACCACTGCCAGGTCCGCCGATAGCATAGCGGACGGCGGTTTTTAGTCCGCTAAAGCTAAAATCGAGTCTTGGTTCGTGGAGAAAGCTTCTCGGGAACGAATAAGCCTTGGGATTTCCGTTTAGGGCGGCTTTCGAAATAGCCGGTCCTCCCGGGTAAGGCAGTCCGAGCATGCTTGCGACTTTGTCGAAAGCCTCTCCGGCGGCATCATCGATGGTTCCGCCAAGGTATTTTGCGTTGAGAGGGTCGTCGTATTGGTAGAGATGAGTGTGGCCCCCGCTGACAATTAGCCCCACACACGGGAATACGGATTGCGGGGAAGCCAACTGGCAGGCGTAAACGTGAGCGTGCAGGTGATTAATTGCAATTAGTGGTAAATTACCGGCTAAACAAAGCGATTTGGCGGCGACAAGACCCACCAGAAGTGAGCCGGAGAGTCCCGGTGTGTTGGCGACAGCGATTGCATCGAGGTCCTGTAACGTCAAGCCAGACTTTTCAAATGTCTCATCAATGACCGGTAAAATACGCTCAACGTGAGCGCGGGCGGCAATTTCCGGCACAACCCCGTTAAATTTCTCGTGAAGTTTTTCTTGGGAGGAAACGACGCTACCGAGGACTTTTAGCTCGTCCGTCACAATCGCGGCGGCGGTTTCATCGCAAGTTGTCTCAATACACAAAATTTTCATGGCGTGATTTTTTCGATTGTCGAAACATTCGTTGGTTTCGTGAGTTTAATAGAAACGGGGGCTAGAGCACTAGTTGAACGACTGGTGGTTTTTCCCGGGATTGCTCGGTATTTACGTGATAATGACGTGATAAACCGAATATTCGGCCACCGAGGGTAAGTTCTTCGGACCGTATCGCGACCCCTTCCTGTTTTCCTACAAAACCGAAGCAATACTAGGGTTTGTACCTAAAACCGAATACATTTCAAGCAGATCGTGAATCATGAAGAATTTCTTCTTTTTAGCCATCGCCTCGTCGATACTCGTCGCAAATTTCTCTACGGAGAGTTTGGCGGTTCAGGATGCGAGTTCTGAGCCTGCGGCTGAGAAACCGGCGGCGGCAACCGCAGCGACGCCCGAGTCTTCTAACGTAAAAACTCAGACGGACGATGGAGACAAAAAGGTTCGGTTCACTTTTGATGAATCTGATTGGGAGAGTGTGATTGAATGGTTTGCAGATCAAGCCGGCTATTCGTTGCAACCTGTTTTTTCTTACCCCGAAGGTTCCTTTACGATCAAAGATGAGACCGAATACACGGTTCGTGAGGCACTCGATCAGTTGAATCACGCTTTGTTGTTGCTTGAAGAACCCTACACGCTCATTCGCAACCGAGACATGTTGGTCTTGTGGAAGACGAAAGATACGAATTTTCCCGATGATTTGATTGAGTTAGTGCCTGTTGAGCAGTTGGAAGAACGTGGGAAATTTGAAACCATTTACGGTGTTTTCGATGTTGGCACACTCGATGCACAAGATTTGTTCGACCAACTTCGTCCGATGATTAGTTCAGAGAATAAAGATTACTGCGCCGTTTTTCCTGCGGCTAATCAAATCCGCATTCGAGAAACCGGTGGCCGTCTTCGGGAGATTCTTAAGATTATCAAAGAGTCCCAGAGTCGAATGAACGGCGGTGAGGAAACGATCAAAACTTACCGCCTGAAGCATGTTGATTCTGAGTCATTTCTGCTTCAGGTGCGCCCCTTGCTTGGGATGGATGCGGACCAAAACAGTCGAGAGTATGAGGATGGTGCTTTAGCGATTTCGATCGATCCGTTTGGCGACCGAATTTTTATCAGTGGAACTGACAAGTACCTTTCCAAGTTCGAGAAGGTGGCAACATTAGTAGACGCCGCTCCCGAACCAGTTGACGGAGACGGAGAATTTGAGGAACCGTATTTGGCTACCTATCCGGTTCTGATTGATCCTAAATTAGCCTTCAATGTTCTGGACACGATGCTTGAAGGATTGGAAGTTAAAATGGATCAGGATGAGGAGACTGGAGCCATTTCAGTTTTGGCACCGGCCAGCATTCACACAAAGATTACGGAGTACTTGGACGCACTTTCAAAGCAAGATAGCGAAGATTTTGCGATCTTGACGCTTAAAAAACGCGATCCAACTGAGGTCATCATCATCCTTCAGCAGATGTGGGGAATGAATTCAGAAGAAGGCACGACGAGTGGTCCTGTGATGTTGGCTCAATCCGAATTGAATCAAATCATCGTCAAAGGAACTCCGCAGGAGGTTGCGACTGTTAAGCGTATGGTTGAGAAACTGGACTTGAACGCAACTCTTCCTGACACTGGTCCTCGTACAGGCCGGCGAATCATTGAGATGTCGGAAAGCGAGCAAGATACTCTGCTGCCGATGCTTGAGGATCTGCTTCAAATGAACGGACGGCCGAATAAGCTAAACATAATTATGCCAGAGGATCGGAAGGACATCCGGTCGCGTATCATCACGCCGGCAGCGGATGAAGATTTGCCGTCTTTGTTCGATTTGCCAGGGGGCAGTGGTAGTTTCAAACCCAGTCAACCCGAAGGACGAAGCTATCGGGGGAGTCATTGGATTCGACCTGCCAACGAAGCTGTTTTTCTGATTTCATCTTTGCTGGGTGCAAATAATTTTGCGTCCAGTTTTTTGGTTCCGTTACAGGAAACCGAACCTGCGGTTGCAAATGACGGCGTCTTTCGTGATCAGGATTACCTGCCGGCACCTAAGCAAGAATCGGTACCCGGATCTCCGATCGAGGTTAAATTTACTGAATTTGGCATGGTCTTAGACTCAAAAGATTTTGATGCTTTGGACGATTTAGAAAATGAAATTTACAACCGCCTGGGCACCGTTTCGGATGCGCAGGGGCCGCAGTTTTATCAGTTGGTCTATCGCAGTGCTGATGAGATGCTTGGGTTTTTGGAAGAGTACTATGGAATCGCTGATAGTGGCGGAGGCGGCGGAGGCGGTGCCGGCGGCATTATGGGCGGGATGATGAGTAATATGCTCGGTGGCGGTGGAGACCTGCTGGGCGGATTGTTGGGCGGTGACCTCGGTGGAAGCGTTGGTGGTACGCTTGAGGGGGACGTTCAGTTTGGTGTCGATATGAAGTTCAACTTGCTTTGGGTGCGTGGCGCGACAGGCAATGACATTGAAGAAATTACGAACCTCATCGATACATTGGATCGAGCAGAGCCTCCGCGTAATCCTGAGATTTTGGGAGAGTTTTACACCATCGATGTCATTCATCGGGATCCCACAGAATTAAAAGATATCATCGAGCAGCAGCTTTCTGACCTGCTGGACAACGGGCAAAAATCTCAAGGCGGCGGGCAAAATCAGGAAGCCGCCCAAATGATGAAAATGATGCAACAATTGGCGGGCGGAGGTAAGGGTGGTCGAAGCGGCTCGGCGGATCTGGAACAGTCAAAGCCGAAAGGCAAGATCGGAGTTGATGCGATCACGAGTAAGATCTTGGTGACTGGGCCAAACTTTCTTTATCAAGAAGTCTTAAAACGAGTCGAGGAACTAGATCAGGCGGACTTAAGTGCTCCCAAACAATTTGAGATCATTCCGGATGTCGGTGATATGAACCTGATGTCACAAACGCTGAGAGCAATGTTTGGTGATAAAGTGAAGGTGATTGATTCAGAAACGGGAGAAGCGGTAGCAGGCGCGAGTGCGACGGCCGCGAGTAAGCCAAGCTCAAGCTCGTCAGGTGCTTCAGCTTCGTCGGATGCCCAGCGACAGGCTTTTATGAAAATGATTCAGCAGCGAGCCCAACAATCGGGAGGCTCATCACAACGTGGTGCACCCTCGGGTGCTCGAGGTGGAAGCTCCAGAGGCGGAAGCTCGCGGGGCGGCGGAAGGTAAGATTTGACGTAAACGCGATTACCGTGTTGGAGCTTATCGGTGGTCTCACTCTGATTTGATGGGGCAACCAAAGAATTTAATTAATTAATTGGCTCTTTTAATGGTTCAATACGTAAATAAAAACACAGTTTGACTCATCTACTTTAGGTGGGAAGTCTTGTGTTTCGTGTCGGCTTGAGATGCTTGGCATTTCGCCGGTTTTGATTTTGGTCAGGGGAATGAAAATGGCTGATAGTTTCTGGTACATCAAAAATTGTAATTTGTTTTCACAATTGTCTGCCGCAGATATCTCGGAACTCGAGTCTCAGTCGAGAATGCGAAAGCTGAAACGGGGCGAAGCTGTTTACCTACCGCAAGATCAAGCGGACGGGGTTATTTTAGTTGCCCAGGGGCGAGTGAAGATCTGTCATGCAACTCCCGACGGAAAGCAGTCAATCCTCGGCTTTATTGACTCAGGCGAAATCTTCGGTGAGTTGTCTCTGTTGGGAACCGAGAGGCGCGATGAGTATGTCGAAACAACTGAGAAGACGACGTTGGTGCTTTTGCCTAAACCGGCGCTCCGCGTTGTTATCCGGAAGTACCCGGAAATTGTCTTGGGAGTGACCAAGTTAATCGGTTCTCGTAGGCAGCGGGTGGAGAAGCGACTTCGTAATTTGTTGTTTCGGTCTAATCGCGAACGCGTGATTCATCTTCTGCTTGAGCTTTGTGAAAAGTATGGACAGATGACAGACGATGGAATTGCCTTGAACATTCGACTATCTCATCAGGAGATGGCTTGTATTATCGGTAGCACTCGCGAGACGGTTACGGTTGTCCTGGGCCAACTTCAGAAAGAGAATTTTTTGCGGATCTCTCGTCGGCGGGTCATCATTACCGACCTCGATCGGCTGGCCTCTGAGGTGAATGAACCTGCTCCCAAGGTGAATTTACCTACGCTTGCGGCGAATCATTACATCCCCCGCTTCAACCCTCAGTAAAGACGATTACATAAACTCCTGTTTTTTCATGAACATTTGCTTGGTTGTGGTTTGAATTACAATTTTGAATTCAAATTATGGTCAAACTGTATTCTGAGATTTGAAAAAATTGTTTTTTGTGTTCTGATACGCTGATGAAAAAACGAGAGTCTAAAGACGATAACTGGGATCCATGCCATCCTGGAACAATTTTTGACACTGCGGAAACGAGTCGTGGCTTGAACGGTCTCGCGGTCGCCGGAGTTGGTTTAGCTCTCGGGGTAATCGTTACGGTTGCGTTGGCTTTTCTTGCCCCGCCGGAGGATACTCCTCGCCCGATGCACACCGCGGTATCGAACGACACGGGCTTAGTCAATTGTGCTGCGGTCAATTCCGAGTTGGTTTCGTTTGTGAGTGGCACAATCTCCGATGCTGAATATAAGAAGAGTATTGCGGTTCATATTTTGAATTGCCCAGATTGTCGCAATCGCTATAAGGCAATTTGCTGCAAAAGTGAAGCTTGTCCGGGTCGACCTCAAAATGCAACGTTGAAGCCCCAGTTTGTTCAATCCCCCAATCCTTAATTGGGGCGTTCGACAGCTGGTGAGATTGTCAGCATTTGAATTCGCCAACACGTGAACTTGCCAACGGGGACCTATCTTTGCGGTGTCTATTGCTTCAAGGCACTTAACTTGTAGGAGCCAGTTTCTGGGTTTCCACCGAACCAAATTAGATGGTT
>JAALLA010000247.1 GCA_011087765.1 Pirellulaceae bacterium | reverse complement strand
CAGTTGAAACACTGGGTTGAAGGCCGGGACAGCGTTGTGACAGGGCAATCAGGTGTGGGTAAATCATCTTTATTGAATGCAATTGAGCCGGGATTGCAGTTGCGGGTAGGCGATGTCAGTCGTGAGAACCAAAAAGGAAGGCACACGACAACCTCCGCAGTTTTAATTCCGTTGAATTGTGGGGGGCATTTGATAGACACGCCGGGAATTCGCCAATTTCAGCTCTGGGATGTGCTGCCCGAAGAAGTCGGCGGCTTTTTTAGAGATCTAAGGCCGTTTATCAACGAATGTCGGTTCCCCGATTGCACGCATACCCACGAAGATGATTGTGCCGTTAAGTGGGCGGTTGCGGACGGGAAGTTAGATGTCCGGCGGTACGAGAGTTATTGCCAAATGCGAGAATCAGAATAGCCCGCGGTCGGGTTTTCGGATTGGACCAACTGTACCTGAATGAGCGGTCACTTTTTATAAATAGACCCTATTTTATCGGAGATATCGGCCGAAACCTGCGTTTTGCACCTCCCGATTTTTGATCGGACAAGGTAACATTTGTCTTCGGCTGTTGAGCGAAAAGATATGGTTTCGCTTCGCGAAAGAGAATAAACCTCGCAAAAAGAGAATTACTTTGTCCATCGATTACAAAACCCCGCCACAAGGCAACGATTTTAAAGGCCGCTACTCGTTTATCAGCCTCGGTTGTCCAAAAAATACGGTCGACAGTGAGCGGATGATGGGGCTGCTAAAGCTGGATGGTTACGAGCTAATTGCTGACCCGGAAGAAAGTGATTTTGTCGTCGTCAACACCTGCGGATTTATCGAACAAGCTCGGAAAGAATCGTTCGGAGCGATTGATGAGATGTTGGCGCTCAAGAAAGCAGGCAAAACAAAGGGGGTCATCGTCACTGGCTGTCTTGCCGAACGACAAAAAGAGCAGTTGCTCGAAGAACGTCCCGACATCGATTCACTAATTGGCGTCTTCGGCCGCGAAGAGATCACCAAGATCGCTGATCGATTACTTGGTGATCAAGCAGAACAGCGAAACGTATTTCAACCTGCACCTATTCGAGCGCTTCCAGATCAGGATCGCCTCCAAATTACTCCTAAGCATTTTGCTTATTTGAAAATATCAGAGGGCTGCGATCGACTTTGCACCTTTTGCGCAATTCCGAAAATGCGAGGAAAGCACGCTACTAAGCCGATCGAAGAGGTCATTGCAGAAGCACAGCAATTGGCTGATCAAGGCGTGCGTGAATTGATTATTGTCGCTCAGGACACGACTTATTACGGGATGGATCTATACGGCGAGCCGCGTTTGGCAGAGCTGTTAACGAAACTCAACGAAGTGGAGGGACTGCAGTGGATTCGTTTGATGTACTTTTACCCGATGTACATTGATGACAATTTGCTAGAGGTTATCGCGCGATCTGAGAAGATTCTCCCCTACATCGACATGCCCTTGCAGCATGCTGAGAACGTGATGCTGAAACGGATGTCCAGGCGAGTGACGGCGGATCTGGCGGAAAAACAAATCCAGCGGATGCGAGAGTTGATTCCGGAGTTGGTTTTGAGGACAACCTTCATTACCGGTTGCCCCGGCGAAACTGAGGCTCAGTTTCAAGAGTTGATCGAATTTACCAAACGCCATCATTTCGAGCGGATGGGAGTGTTCACTTACTCTCACGAACCGGACACTCCGGCAGCTCGAATGGACGGTCACCTCTCAGATGAAATCAAAGAAGACCGCCGCAGTCGTTTAATGGCGGTTCAGCAACAGATTATGTTTGAATACAATGAATCTTGCGTCGGTAAAACGATGGATTTGATTATCGATCAGCCCGTGCCCGACCAACCGGGTGCGTGGATCGGCCGTAGTTTCGGTGACGCACCGGATGTCGATGCTGTCGTATTTGTGACTCAGACCGAAACTGAACTTTACCCAGGAGCATTGGTTCCCTGTGAAATCGTCACGTTTCAGAATTATGATCTGATTGCAGTCGCCGTGGGGGAACCCAAGTAACCTCGGGTTTGAATTAATCGCCAACGATCTTGCCTATTCGTCATGGATCGGAAGAGGAAAATTTCTCTTCAGTGACAAGTGAATTCCGTTTAAAAACCTCGACCGAGGTTTATTTCTTAACCTCAGCAACCGGTGTCGCCGCATTCCGCAGCAGCTGGATCGGCAGGGGTTACCTCAAGAGATGGCAGGTTATCAAGCCCGCACTTGTCGGGTGCAAGACAGGCGGTCTGTTTTGAAGCGACTGTGAAGGTGAGCTTTCCATCGGAAACAAGACTACTGGTCACCGAATAGGTGCCAATCGTATCGGTTTGGATTTCAATTTCTACTGGCGTCGATCGATCCAGTTCAAGGACCGCTGCTTTTTCAATGATCATGCTCAGTTTATCAGTCTTCAAGCGATGGTCGAAATCGGTGGCGATGAAGGTCTGTAGAACGCAAGAAGTCGTGGAGCGTCGCGTGCCTCCACAATCGACAAAATCTTTGGTGACTTTGCCAATTTCGGTCACATGGAAATGCGGCGGCAGGACAATTCCTGAATCAAATTGAATGCACAATTCGTGATCGGGTTGGTTGGACAGGGCTGTTGTGAATTGATCTAGATTCATGGAATTGTCAGTTATTAGAGAGTTCGTGTGAAAAAGTAAAAAACAGCGGCCTAACGATTTTCGAGTTTACCGTGGAAATCGGTGGCTTGTCGAGTCGTGTTTTGGCGGAGTCGGGGATAGCGAACCGTTTAGCGAACCGATAATCTATGTTTGTACAGAGTTGGACGATCAAAATTCGAATGGCGGTTGATTTATGAATAATTCAGACGAGCCGGTTAAAAATAGCGAAATATTTAATGTGCCCAACAAAATCTCCGCAGCGAGGTTGGTTTTAGCGGTCGTGTTTTTCATCCTCTTGCCATTGAAATTTTATTGGGCTGGCCTCGCCGTGTTTGTGATAGCCGCAGGAACAGACTGGGTGGATGGATGGTACGCCCGGAAGTATGACATGGTGACTAAATTGGGCCGAGTTCTGGACCCTTTTTGCGATAAGATTCTAATCTGTGGTGCTTACATCTTATTGGCTGTCGAAATGGAAGCCGGTTTTCCATGGTTTGGTAAGATTGCGGGATGGATGGCAGTCGTTGTCGTGGGGCGCGAACTTTTGGTGACGGTTCTTCGTTCGATGATTGAAGGGGCGGGTGGAGATTTCTCGGCCAAGATGGCTGGTAAACTGAAAATGGGTTTTCAGTGTGTAGCAGTCGGAGCCTGCCTAGTTGGGCTCGCTTTGCTTGCTCCCGAGGGCGAGCCGATTCCATTGTGGCTTGAAATTACAATCGTTGGATCGGTTTGGCTTTCCGTAATCTCGACGGTCCATTCCGGATTACTATATGTCAAAGCTGCCGGCGCCTACCTAAAATAGTAGGTGACTGCACTGTTCCTGAACTAAGATTTTCCGAGCCGAAACTTGCCTTTTCTGGCTTACGTGCTCGCTAGAACTGCTCAATTTGGCTTGGCCGATGTTAGAAACTGGATTTACAATCACGACAAACGCCATCGGATTGGTTGGGATTGTACTTTGGGTGCTTAATTTGCGTCGCGTCGCGGCTGGAGGGGACTTGATTGGTCCGCGAATTCAGCGCGGCATTCCATTCGGTTTTCTCGATTTGATTTTGCTGTATTTCTTCATGGCGGCAGGAAATTTGGTTCCTACCTGGCTGGTTTGCCAAAGTCTTGGAATTGAAGTGAGTGAAATTGGGAATTTGCAAGGTGATGACCAAGCCAAGTTTTCGATCGCCAACGCGGTTGGCCTTTTTACCGGAATTGCTTTCGCATTGGGAATCTATCGATTGCGCTACGGTCGGATTGGTCTTTTGGGAGATATTCATCAGAGAATTTCCAGGGATATTGTTCTTGGATTGGCGGCGGGAGTCATGGTGATTCCGTTCATCCTGTTGTTCCAATCAATAGTCACCAGATTCAGTCCCTACAAGCATGACACGCTGGAGATGCTGGCTGACAAACCGACGATATGGGTAATTGCAGCCTCTTGGTTGAGCGCCGTCATTGTGGCACCGATCTGTGAAGAAATTATCTTTCGCGGCGTGTTGCTCGGTTGGCTACAACGAATAGGCCGTGGAGTCTACGATTGCGTATTAGTTGGTGGCTGGGATAGCGTTTTTCTGAAAAAAAATGGCGGAACCTTGCTGGATGGCGAAGAACAGGAGAGTTTCGACGGACTTTGGAGCCGCCAATCGAATTCAGCCTGGCCAATGGTGATCAGCTCGGTCCTGTTTGGACTAGCGCATTACGGACAGGGAGCGGCTCCGATCACACTGTTTTGCTTCGGGATGGTTCTAGCTTTTCTCTACCGCAAAACGGGCAGCATTATTGCCTGTATCGTTTTACATATGATGTTAAACGGATTTACAATGTTCTGGTTCACACTGCAGATACTTTTCGGTGATGCACCGACGGCAGGCACTCTCGAGTAAAAAAATGCCGGATCGCATCTTTTGGTTGGCTTACGTAATTATAAAAACATGAGTGGGTAAAAAATTATGGCAATAGGTTTTGGGATTGTCGGTTGTGGAATGATATCGAATTTTCACGCACGCGCGATTGCGGAAATTCGTGGCGCAAAATTCGTGGCGTGTTTTGATAATCGACTTGAGTCTGCGGAACGCCTTGCCAGTGAATTTGGCGGAGTTGCGTATTCCGATTTGAACGAAATGTTGGCGGATCCGAAAGTCGATGTGGTCACGATTTGCACGCCCAGTGGCGCTCACATGGAACCTGCCGTTGCTGCGGCGAATGCCGGGAAGCATGTCATCATTGAAAAACCACTAGAAGTCACTTTGAAGCGGTGTGATAAAATTATCGACGCTTGCCAGCGGAATAATGTGGTCTGTTCTACTATTTTTCCGTCCAGGTTTCATGGTGCCAGTCAGGAGCTTAAGAAGGCAATCGATAACGGTAAGTTTGGCACGCTTTCGCTTGGCGATGCCTATGTCAAATGGTTTCGCACCCAGGAATATTACGACAGTGGAGCTTGGCGAGGGACTTGGGCGCTCGATGGTGGAGGCGCTCTTATGAATCAGGCTATTCATAGTGTCGATTTATTAATTTGGCTTATGGGGCCAGTGAAGTCACTTTCAGCGCAAACCGCTACGTTAGCCCATGAAAGAATTGAAGTGGAAGATGTCGCCACGGCGGCTTTGAAGTTCGAGAATGGTGCGCTCGGGGTAATCGAAGCAACAACCGCCGCCTATCCGGGCATGTTAAAGAAGATCGAGATTCACGGAAGTAAAGGTTCCGCGTCCATTGAAGAGGAGGATATTAAAACTTGGGAATTTGCCAAGATGACGGCGAAAGACAAGAAGATTGCGGCGGAATTTGCTTCAAAAACGAAGACAGGAGGCGGAGCTGCCGATCCATCTGCTATTGGTCATGCAGCCCATGCGCATCAATTTAAGGATGTTTTAAAAGCGATTAAGCAAGGTACTGCCCCAGCCATCGATGGTAAGGAAGGCAGGCGAAGCGTTGAGATAATCCTGGCAATTTATCAGGCAGCCAAGACAGATCGTGTCGTGCAGTTACCATTAAAAAAGGACCCTGTTTTGAAGGCGAAAAATAAATAGTCAGACAAGCTATCGTTGTTATCTGCCAGCTCGCGAATTTCTTCAAATGGGTTGGCAAATAAGGTATTCGGGTTCAAGCGGGAACATCATGCAAAATCAATTAATCAAAATTGGGAGATGAGTAATCAATTTTGAATAAAACAAATAAGATAATTGCAGTTTTGAATTCCCTTGTCTTTCAGAAGCGAAGGCGGCCACCTGAAGATCGCCACGTATTATTTGCAATGGTGATGGCGAGTTTAGTAGCCGGTCTGTTGTTCGTGATCGGAACTGACCGCGCGACTAATCTAAAACAGGCCCGAGAAATCGGACGCGGCGCTAGTTTGCACGGATGGCCGTTGGTGTACCTTCAACGTGAATTTAAGAACGTCCGGGTATATTTAGAATCCGATAATAAAAATGAGTTTCCAATTCCGTTTGACGCGTCAGAGACGCGCCAATGGAATTGGGGAAATCTAATTCTTGATTTGATGACCGCGG
>JAALLA010000246.1 GCA_011087765.1 Pirellulaceae bacterium | reverse complement strand
TCCAAGCCACTCGAAGGTGGTTTGAACTTGTCGTCGCGCAAGGGACTGTTGTCTGGCGGCGATACTGGTCCTGCGATTGTGGTTGGCGCGCCCGATGAAAGTTTGCTGATCGATGTTGTCAATTATGGCGATGTGTATGAGATGCCACCTGATACGAAAATGTCAGCCGAAGAAATCGGGATTTTGACGAAATGGGTAAAAGACGGTGCAGCTTGGCCTGAGACGGGTGAATCCGAAGAGGTGGTGCGAGAGTCGTTTGACCTTCAGTCGCGGAAGGATTCTCACTGGGTTTGGAAACCCATCCAAAAACGTAAAGTCCCGACTGTCGAAAATATCGACTGGCCGGCGGATCCTGTTGATAATTTCATTTTGGAAAAATTGGAATCGGCCGGTTTACCTCCTGCGGGTGATGCCGGGCGACGTGTTTTAATTCGAAGAGCCTATTTTGATCTTATTGGTCTCCCCCCTTCGCCTGAAAAGGTCGAAGCTTTTGTTGGTGATGAAACTCCCAAGGCGTTTGAAAAAGTGGTGGACGAACTGTTGGCGTCCGACCGGTTTGGAGAGCGGTGGGCGAGGCATTGGATGGATCTGACTCGCTATGCAGAGTCGGCGGGTCACGAATTTGATTATGAAATTCGAAATGCTTTTCGTTACCGCGATTATTTAATTCGCGCGTTCAATAGCGATGTTTCCTATAAGCAACTTTTGCAGGAGCATATTGCCGGTGACCTTTTGCCACAGCCGCGACGGCATGCGACGGAAGATTATAACGAATCAATCTTAGGAACTGGGTTCTGGTTTTTAGGTGAGGCCAAACATGCGCCGGTCGATGCGAAAGCAGAGGAAGCGAGAACGATAGATAACCAGATCGATGTTATGTCGAAAACGTTCCTGGGAATGACGGTAGCCTGCGCACGATGTCACGATCATAAATTCGATGCAATTTCGACGGAAGACTATTACGCGTTGTCAGGTTTTTTGCAAAGCTCGCGGCGCCAGTCCGCCATGCTTGATCCCGGTCGAAAAATTGAGGCGAGTTATAAGAGCGCAGCGAAATTGGTCGAAGAGGGGAATGCTCTATCACTGCAAATACTCGATCAGTTTTCAAAATCTGACAAAGCTAGTTTTGGAAAATACCTTGTCGCAGCTCTTGAAAATTTGAGATCCGATTCCCAATGGAATCAGCCTGCCCCGGCAGTAATTGAGGGGGAGGGTTTGAAGCAGTTCAGTGTTTCGTCGGGGGAGGTGAAAATTCAGACGATCGCCAAGCAAAAGAGTTTGACATGGAGCGGCGATAAACAGCTGTGGTGGCTACGAGGCGAAGTTGGGAGCGAGTGGGATGTCGAGTTTTTGTATGATGGTCCCGCAGGAATGGCCATGTTGAGTGGAGAATTTACCCGCGCGGCGGATTATGGAGCTGCTAAGGTGGTTCTTAATGGTGAAGTGGTTTCAGAAAGAGTTGACTTCTTCTCTCCTGAGATTGGCAAAGTACGTGTTAATTTTGGTGAAGTCCCGCTTCGGCCCGGTGCCAATAGCCTCTCATTTGTACTTTTAGAACCCAACGCAGCAGCCAAGCCCGCTCACATGATCGGTGTCGATTATTTAGAAATTGGGGCGATCACCAAAGATGAAAGTGATTCTTTCTTAACAGTGGCTGAGACGGCTAAGCGAGCTCAACTGGATCCGGTGTTGCTGCAAAGGCTGGTCGATGCAATCAAGGATCCAGCGGCTAAGTCAAAGTCCAATCCATTTAATTTGCTCCAGCTTGTCTCCCAAAAGAAGGTTCAAGTCAATGAAGGGTTTTCTGGACAACTAAAACGTCAAGCGGAAGCTCGGTCTGAGGGAATTAAAAAGTGGGACGATGACACAACGGTTTTTGCCGATTTTTCGAAAGGTCTGCCTGAGGGATGGTACCGTACCGGATTTGCCTTTGATGTCGCGGGTCAGCCTCCTGTGTTTTCAGCGGTTGGTTCACTTTTAGATGGAACTTCAGCGGTTAATAGTGGACGCTTTGGTGCGAAATTTTGTGGTGTGATCCGATCCCCAACCTTTGAATTGAATCAGACCCACATCCATTATCTCTGCCGGGGACGGAACGCGACGGTGAGGTTGGTGATTGATGGGTTCACGATGGATGAATTCAATGCCCTGCTTTTCCGGGGATGTAAATTCAATATTCGCGATTCATCAGAATTTCACTGGGAAACACAAGCTGGCGACTTGAGAAATCAACTAGGGCGGCGAGCTCACATTGAGATCCTTGATCATGGCCATGGTTTTGTTGAGTTAGAGCAAATTCGTTTTTCCAATGGCGCTCGCCCAGTTGACCCCTCCTCTGAATTGTTTTCCGATCATTCTTTCGATTCTCTGACTGGGTTTGTCGAAGGTTGGGTAGAAGGGGTGTTTGCGAACAGCTTGGAACCATCCGTCACGGACGTTTCCACTTTATTTGACTATCTGGTTGAGCGTGATTTAGTTGGTTTGTGTTTACAGACTTCCGAATCCAGTTCGGTCGAGCCAGTTGACAATTTTGATAATTATATATCGGTTGAGTCGGTAGCCCGCGTGCCCTCTCGACACATCTTGGTTGATCAAGTGGATCAATTGAAGGGTATTCGTAAGAAGTTGATTGAGATAGATCAAGACGTTCCGGATCCTGTGTTCGCAATTGCGTTGACTGATGGCACAGGCGAGGATGAAAAGGTGTTCATTCGAGGCAATCATAAAACACTGGGAGTCGTTGCGCCACGGCACTTTTTGTCAGCAATATCAGATCGCGCATTGAATCCAAAAGAGGGGAGCGGTCGTTTACAGTTAGCCCAGAAAATGACGGCGCCAAATAATCCTTTGACGACTCGCGTCGCAGTCAATCGAATTTGGCATCATTTGTTCGGACGAGGAATTGTCGGTTCCGTCGATAATTTTGGTGTGCTGGGTGAATTGCCAACCCATCCAGAATTGTTGGATTACTTAGCGAAAGAATTTGCGGCGGATGGTCAGTCAATGAAACGGATGATCAAAAGATTAGTGCTTACGAGAACTTATCGCATGTCCAGTAAGCCATCCGTTGAAGGAGACGCGGCGGATCCAGGAAATCTGTTGCTTCACCGCGCCAGAATTCGTCGACTTCAAGGAGAAGCGATTCGGGATTCATTGTTGTCAGTGGCGGGGAACCTTGATCTGAAAATGTACGGACCTTCCGTTCCAGTCCATTTGACATCGTTTATGTCGGGCCGCGGTCGACCTCGTGCGAGCGGCCCAATCGACGGAGCGGGGCGCCGCAGCGTTTATATTTCAGTAAGGCGAAATTTTCTCTCGCCCATGATGCTCGCCTTCGATACGCCCATTCCATTTAATGCGATTGGTGCACGTAACAAATCAAACGTGCCTGCGCAGGCATTAATATTGTTGAACGATCCGTTTGTAATTGGACAGGCGAAAATCTGGGCCGAAAAACTGATCAAACAGGGCAAGGACCGGAAGACGCGAATTAGTGACGTGTATCTGACCGCTGTTGGTCGCCGGCCCACCGTAACAGAGAGTCAAAACGCAATTGAGTTCATTGATTTACAGGCAAAGTCCCTCGGTGTTGGAGAAGGTGACATAGATAATAATCTGGAAGTGTGGCGAGATCTTTGTCATGTCATTATTAACCTGAAAGAGTTCATTTACATCCGTTGACGTTCCGGCAGCGTCGGTTTTATTGCCTACGGTCGTGTAGGGAATGGAGGGATGGACTTGGGTTCAACTGATTTAAACTTTTATTACGAGTTGCTAAATCGTTTAGCTAATAGAATTAAGATGGTGCACGCGTGAAAATTACAAAATCTCATTGTGGAAATTTCCGTCCAAGGGGACTGACGCGACGAGCGATGTTGCAGCAATCCGCTTGCGGGTTTGGGGCGGTAGCGCTTTCAGCGATGATGTCGGACGGTGAGTTTTCAGGGCTGTTGGCTGATGAATCCGATGCGCATGCCTTGCACCATCCGGCAAAAGTTAAGCGGGTTGTTTACCTTTACATGGATGGTGGTCCCTCTCAGGTAGATACATTTGATCCCAAGCCAAGGCTTGAGAAGGAGAATGGAAAGCCATTTTCGATGAAAATTGAGCCCACTCAATTTAACAACATTGGCAAAACATTGATGAGTCCCTGGAAGTTTAAGAATTATGGAGAGTCGGGAACTCCGGTGAGTGATCTGTTTCCGCATATCGCGAAACATGTCGATGATCTGGCTGTGATTCGGTCGATGACAAGTGACTTTTCAGAGCACACGAATGCGAATTACTTCCTCCATACCGGTAATGGTTTTCAAGGTCGGCCTAGTATGGGAGCCTGGCTGGGTTACGGATTGGGGAGTGAGTGTAAAGACTTGCCGGGGTTCATCGTTCTTAATGGCGGCTTGACTCCGCCAGGGGGCCTTGATTGTTTCAATAGTGGTTTCCTGCCGGCTTCTTTTCAGGGGTCCGTCTTTAATTCGGGTGAGTCGCCAATCGCCAATATTCGTCCTCATGAGCGGAAGCCATCGCTTCAGCGAAATAAGCTTGATTTGCTGAATCGTTTAGACGCCGAGAACTTGAAGCGGACTGGTAGAGATGACCAGCTTGAGTCTGCGATTGCGAACTATGAGCTTGCGTTCAAGATGCAGTCAGTCGTTCCCGATCTGGCAAGTCTCTCAGGTGAAACTGAATCGACCAAAGAGGCTTATGGATTAAATTCTAAAAACCCCAAGACATCGACTTACGGTCGCCAATGTCTTTTAGCGAGGAAATTGCTCGAGCGGGGGGTGCGGTTCATTGAGCTTACCTGCCCAAATGTGGGGCATGACCGCTGGGATCAGCATAATAATCTGAAAAAAGGGCATGAAGACAATGCGGCAGCGGTGGATCAACCGATAGGAGCTTTATTGAACGATCTTAAACAGCGAGGTTTATTTGAGGAAACCCTGGTGGTCTGGTCGGGCGAGTTTGGGAGAACTCCCTTTGCTCAGGGAGCCAATGGTCGTGATCACAATCCCTTTGGTTTTAGTTTATGGATGGCGGGGGGTGGTGTCCGCGGGGGGACCATCGTGGGCGCGACGGACGAATTTGGCTACAAAGCGATTCAGGATAAATTGCAAATTCATGATTTGCATGCCACGATGTTGCATCTGTTGGGTATCGATCATAAGAAATTGACTTATCGCTGGTCTGGTCGGGACATGAGATTGACCGATGTTCATGGAAAATTAATTCCGGGCGTGCTGTCTTAGGCAGAGGCACCCGCATCGAATCGGAAACTGAAAAACGAAAACTGTTTACTGCTTATGTCTCGAATTTATCTTGATAACGCGGCCACCAGTTGGCCTAAGCCCGATGGCGTTTATGCTGCCATCGATCACGCTCAACGGGTTTTGGGAGCACCGGCAGGGCGAGGCGCGTATTACGAAGCGAACGACGCCTGCAGGATCGTGGAGCACGCGCGGAATGCAGTTGCGAAACTGGTTAACGCTCCCAAGAGCCGAAATATTGCGTTCACTTTCAATGGAACTGATTCGCTGTCGACGGCTATTTTAGGTTTGTTAAAGCAAGGCGATCACGTTGTTACAACGGCCGTAGAACACAATTCGGTTTTACGGCCCCTAAACCACCTGAAAGCAAGTGGCGTGATCGAGTTGACTTGCGTTGGTTGTAACGGCGAGGGGTTTGTGGATGTCGAAGATCTCATTGCTGCGATTAAACCCGAGACTAGGTTGTTGGCGGTCAATCATGTCAGCAACGTTACGGGTTGCATTCAACCGGTTGATAATCTCAAGGAACGTTTAGCGCAGTTAGAAAACCAGAAGCTCGTTTATTTGCTCGACGCGGCGCAGTCATTGGGACACATACCGGTCGATATTCAGGAGCTTGGTTGTGATATCCTTGCTTCTTCCGGGCACAAGGGGCTTCTTGGGCCACTGGGAACCGGCTTGATCTATTTGTCGGATCGAATCGTGAATTCGGTCGTGCCATTACGTTTTGGCGGAACGGGAACTGAAGGAAGCATCGAGTTTCAACCTGAACAAATGCCAGATCGTTTTGAGTCGGGCAATTTAAATGTTCCTGGGATCGCGGGAGTGCATGCGGGGATTCGATTCCTGGAGTCCACCGAAGGG
>JAALLA010000245.1 GCA_011087765.1 Pirellulaceae bacterium | reverse complement strand
ATCTGGGATACAAAAATGGAGGGCTTGCCTGCATCTCATCAAGATGAGATTGAAGGAGTTCATTTAACTCGCGAGTTAACGCTGGTTTGGATTTAGACAAGTCATTCGCTTCTTCGATGTCGACTCGATTTCCTGAGTCGTCATAAAGCTGATATAGATTTAAAGAATCCCGATTAGGAATCATGTCTTCGACTAAATTACGAATCAATTTGTAATTTCCACGGCGCAGTGTTGACTGCATTGCGACTGAATTGGGGAAATGCCAAACCATCGTGTCTCTTGGTTTGCCATCGGAGTGGCGAATTAAATTGCGGGTCCTTTTGTCTGCCTTAAGAAATGGAGTTAGATCCAATCCATCGAGATGTTGGCCTTGTGGTTTTGGGGTGCCTGTCCAGTTAAGGATCGTGGGGTAAAAATCGAGGCCGCTTACGATTGCATCCGGGCTGATCCCAGGTTGGATCCCCGGGCCGGAGATAATGAAGGGAACACGAACGCCTCCTTCTTTTGCATTTATTTTTCCCTTATCGAGGGGAGCGTTGTCGGTGATAATTTCGTTGGGAACCTTTTCCATTCCCCCATTGTCGGAGGTGAAAATAATATAGGTGTTGTCGATCAATTTATGTCCGGGCCATCGCGGGTCATCGGTTTTTTTCAAGTAGTTGATCAATTTGCCAACGTAATAGTCGAGTGCTTCAACCATCGCTCCATAGTAGGGGTTGTTCTGCCCTTCCAGATCCCAGCCCTCGGCTTTCTCAGGAAAGGGGATTCCCATTTTCTTGCAGTATTTTTCGAGTAGAGATTTACTGCGGCTATGAATTGGTGTGTGAACCAACCAGGTCGCGTAGTAGAGGAAGAACGGCTCTGACTTGTGATTCTTCAAGAAGTTGAGTGCGTCGATCGTATTTTGGTCGCGTGGAAAACCGTTGGCGTCAAGTCGGAATCGGTTGTTTTTTTCCGGAGTTGAGAATTCAGATAGTCGATCGGGACGCATTGGTTCGGAGACGCCACGATTCATATAGGAGACGTTGAACCCCTGATCTTTAGGTTGTGGAAAAGCATTATGGTTGATCGCGCAATGCCATTTGCCAACACACCCTGTTTTGTAACCATTCGCTTGAAGTGCTTCGGCGATGGTAACTTCGCTTAGTTTCATCCGGCCGCTATACCACGGTTCGATGGCGATGCTGTTTTTTGCATAGGGTGCTGGTGGATGGCCACCAACGACGTGAGTTTTTTGTGAACGCGCTGGATGTTTACCCGACAGGATTGCAACACGAGATGGAGAGCACGTCGGGGCAGGGGAGTATCCCTGGAAGAATTGCACGCCCTGAGTCGCCAATCGGTTGATGTTGGGCGTGTCGAAAGGGCAGGGTTCGTCAATGTCGTAACAGCCCACATCCTGCCAACCGAGATCGTCGGTCAGGATCAAGACGACATTGGGCTTGGCGGGACGTTGGATTGCTTCGGCTTGTTCGATAATGCAGTTGAATAAGAAAAATAGCGTCAGCAGTGGTAGAAAGCCAGTTGGGTGTAGAAAAAATAATTTCATGGTTAGCATTCCGGTGTTATTGCAAGCGTCGACTAAGTCTATCGTTTTTTTAACGGAGTCGCATCGTTGGTTTCCCCTTGGATTGTGTTTTTAGTAAACCACGCGGATTCAGCTTGGTCTTTGCACTGCCCGCTCATTGCTAGTTTTATCTCGAAAATTTAGATAGGTTGCCATCGAGGTGGCCGGACATCAAAATGCGAGCGAATAATAAACCTGAGGAATATGATGAAGTCAAATCAAAACAGTTTGTACCAGCATGTTGAGTTTTTAACGCAATTACGTCCATTTCGAAATTACTTGAATTTGGATTCGTTAGAGAAGGTTTGCGATTATTTAAAAGCTGAATTTGAGAAATATGGCCTCGAGCCGAGTGAGCAAAAATTTATTGTCCGGGGTCAAGAATACAAAAATATTCTGGCGACCTACAATGCTGATCAATCGCAATCTCAAAGGCGTTTGATTGTCGGTGCTCATTATGATGTGTGCGGTGATCAGCCCGGTGCTGATGATAATGCCAGCGCCGTTGCGGGGTTGCTTGAGATTGCCCGAATGGTTGCAGAAGCTCAGCCAAAGGTTGATTATCGAATTGACTTTGTTGCCTATTGCCTTGAGGAGCCACCGTTTTTTGCCACCCCAGAGATGGGATCTTACATTCACGCTGAGTCGGTTGCCGAATTTAAAGATGACATCATCGGTTTAATCAATTTTGAAATGATTGGCTATTTTCACGAGGGTCCGCAAGACTATCCGATCCCTGGAATGGAGGCAGTTTATCCCAGCCAAGCCAATTTCGTGGTGGTTGTGGGATTGCAAGAATATCATGAATTTAACCAACGGGTTTATGATTTGATGCAGGAGGGAGCGGGGATCGATGTGCAGTTAATCGACGATCCACGAATCGAGAATCTCGCAGGTTTGTCCGACCAGAGAAGTTATTGGGAGTTCGGTATCCCCGCTTTGATGGTCAATGACACGTCCTATATACGGAATCAAAATTACCATCAAATGAGTGATGATATTGATACGCTCTGTTTTGATTCAATGCAGGAAGTGGTGACGGCGACTTACAAGGCGGTGGTAGGATTTTAGTATCCATCCCGCGCTGACTAGGCTTTATGTCAGCCTGCCCACCGGTAGCGTTCGGCCCAAGTCGCAAGCCAGGTGGTTTGTAAGCACCAGGGTTCTACTTCAATAGAAAGATCTCACTAGCGGCAAGAAGAAAGATGCCGGTACCAAATTTCGAGGTGTCTGCTTCGGTAACTTTGCCGGGACCACCGCCAGCGGGTTGACTCCATCCGACTTTACCGTCTTCGTCGACAACTGAAGTAAGTGCAGTCCATGCCTTCTTTGCAACTGGAAGGAAGCGCTCTTTGTCTAAGATCCCATTGTTGATTCCCCAGGCGATGCCGTAGCAGAAAAATCCTGTTCCACTGCTTTCCTTCATGGTGTGTTGATCAGGGTCATCAAGGTTGCTTCGCCAGAACCCATCGGCTTGTTGTCGCTTTGCCAATGACTCGGCCATTTGAATATACAATGCCTTATAGCGGGCATAGCTTGCATGACGTTCGGGGAGATATTTCAGGATTCGGGTCAGCCCGCCAAACGCCCATCCGTTGCCCCGGGACCACAACACTTTTTTCCCGTTCTTCGTCTTCCGGGGTTTGGAACGCGCGTCCCGATAGAACAGGCCCGCATCGTGATCAAAGATTTCTTTTTGCACGTCCCAGAAACAGGCATCCATCCAATTCACGTATTTTTCATCTCCTGTCATTTGATACAACATCGCGAGCGTCGGAGGTGCGGTAAAAAGCCCATCCACAAAACGATGTCCCGTGTTTTCCAAATACCATTTCCCGGGCGCGGATAAAGGATTCTCAACCTTGGAGTCTTCGAGAAAGGCAAGGGTGGGCCGCATCATCATTTCATCGTTCTCAGCCCGATAGCACCCATACCAAATCTGGCCGCAAACAAGCGGATAGGCCCCGCTTTCATACGGCCCGCCCCCCTGTTCTTTAATCTGCCAAGAAACCTGCTTCCCCCATTTCAGGCAATCATTCAGATAGGCACGATCCGACGTGCTTTCATACATGGCCATCAGCCCCGCATAATACGCACCTCGAACCCAGTGCTGATTAGGAAATCTGAGCGGCTGACTATTCACATGCCCGCGGACGCGATCGGCCAATGCTTTGATCGCTTCTTTTTCAAAGACATTTGCCGCTGCTGGTGACTCCGGAGCATTAGCCATGGGATAGTCTAGGTCGAACCTACTGGAAGGGCCGTTCTTGAATTTCTCGAGTGCGGGGTTGTAGGTGTGGATGCTGATTTTGTTCGCGTTCGGTTGAAAGACCATGTAACGCAGCCATGATTCTCCGCCATTGTTCATCTCCTGATAGTCGCTCAAAATCTGGTGGACGGGGTTTCCATGATCTCCGGCGGAAGTAAGAACGGCCTCTCCGCTGAAGTGACCGCAGAGAACCATGAATATGTTCTTGTGTTTCCTGACAAACTTTTGCCACATCTGCTCGCCGTTGTTGCCTTTGAGCTTCAGCTTATTAGTGGTTCTTGTCTTATTCCCTTTCAGATAGGCGTGCGTCAGGACAATGGCCCGGTGGTCCGGATGCTCGGCAACAATTCCATTTGCCCAATCCAAAACTTCGTCGCGGGGGTGGTACTCAAGAGCGACGATAAGAAACTTCATCCCGGCGGCCTCGAAGTGGTACCAGGAATTGTCATGGCGATCCGGATCGAAGGTGCCGCCAAACTCTCGTCGTTTTGCAAATTTTGCGCGAGGGAAGTAGGTGTTGAAATGCGTGCTCCGGTTGACGCCGATATTGCCGCCATATTTATTGTCCGCCTTCTCAAAACCCATGTCGTGGTTTCCCAGACACAAGCAGTAGGGAACTGTTCCGTCTAATACAGACATGGCTTCTTTGGCGATGGCCCATTCCTCAGGGTCATCCGCCTGGACGATATCTCCTTCGTGGACGAGAAACTTGATATTGTGTCGCTTCTGATTGTCGCGGACCCATTCCGTTTGCTCAAAAAAGTAGCGCCGTAAGTCTCCATTGCCCCACTTGGCAGATAGCTTGAGTCGGCAATCGCAGTAGTATTGGGTGTCAGCCAAAACTGCGATGGTGAATGGCTCCGCAGTCTGCGCTGAATCCTCCTTTGCCTTCTGTGCTTGAAGTGGCGCAGCGAAGAAAACCAAGAGGGAGAAAAAGCAACTCACGAGTCGTGCAGGTCGTTTCATGATTAGCTTTTCTTTGGTGCAGTTTAATTTATTAGGGGGCGGAAGGAGTGTGAGAGTTCAAAGTCCAAACTCGCCGAGATCGATAGTTTGGAATATTAAATCTGCCCGGGAGGACTCATAGAGGATGCCAAGGGTTCGGTCATTTACCATGACCAAAGAACTGTAGGCACCGCCTTTCTTATCGAGAAGAGTTTTATTCGACCACGTTTTTCCATTGTCACGACTCATTTGAACCGTCATGTTTTTGCGTTTTGATTTGTGATTGGGGTTTGAGAAAAATAAGATCCTGCGTCCGTCGGGCAAAAGGTGTGAGATTAGGCTGGCCATGCAGACTGGCTCGGGAAGTTGTTGATGGTCAGAAGAGTGGACCTTCCAATCCTTACCCAAATCCGCAGTAACGCTGACCGCCCGCCCATTGGAGTCTGACTTATCTTTGCGATTGCGATTGTCTCGCATGTTTAACATCAGCGTACCATTTTCGAGTTCGACAACAGCACATTCGGTTGTATTGGAGCGGGCGTGTCGAGCGAGCGTCCAGTTTTTTCCATGATCGTCGCTCCACATCAGATTGGAAAATGGGACTCCATTGGCATCACGGCCCTGCGTGGGCATGACAAGTTTACCGTCATTGAGAGTAATCCCATTTCCGGGTGCCGGTGCAAATAGATGCCAGTCTGGATTCTTTAGTTTTGCTGTCCAGTTTTCCGGTTTGGACCACGTTTGGCCATCGTCTGTTGATCGAACGACCAAGAATTGAGATGACTGATCGATTCCAAGCCCGGGTTCCGATCCTTTGTCTCGCCATTGATGTGTGCCTGGTTTTCCATGAGTCCAGACTGCGCTTACGAAAATTTCTCCGGTTGTTTTATCGACCAAGATATTTGGGTCGGAGCATCCATTTTGATCTTCTGGAAGGCCTCCATATTTCCCCATATCCATAATCGGTCGCGGTGGTTCCCAAGTCTTGCCTCCGTCCGTTGATCGGGACAAGCCGATATCCATGTGCCCTTGCAGATCACGGCGGCTGTTGTACCGCATGTCGTAGACAGCAAGCAGAGTACTTTGGTTGGTGACTGAGATTGCCGGAATTCGAAAAGTGTGGCAGCCGTGATCTCCTTGCTTGTGGATCACAACAAATGGCCGGTCCTCTTCGGCGAGAACTGGAAAGCTGACCAGGATAAGCACGAGTATTTGAAAAAAGAGTTGCATTCAATAACTATTCAGGAAGGGATCGGTTTTAAAATGTCCAATTGCAGGGGAAATCAGTTTGGCCACTTGAGTAATACTTTGCCCGAATCATCGGTCAGGCGGAGTTGGCGAATCGATGCTTCTCCAGAAC
>JAALLA010000244.1:755-6150 GCA_011087765.1 Pirellulaceae bacterium | reverse complement strand
AAAACGCCGATTGACAATTCCAGCCTCAATCAAGTACATTCTCTCCCTACAAGTCACACGGTGACTTTGCTCGGCGGAAACGAGGGGCGAAACCACTGTGTGGGATGGTCGGGTAGCTCAGTTGGTAGAGCAATGGATTGAAAATCCATGTGTCGGCGGTTCGAGCCCGCCCCTGACCACTCCTTTTTACATTCAAAGAAAGCCCGCTTTTCCTAAGCGGGCTTTTTTTGTGGCCATTGACAATATTCCTCAGCGGACACTGGGAAAAACAGTTGCCCAAGCGATCGGAAACTCGTTAAACTGACTCTAGGTAAGCCGCCAGCAAACCCAACCCATCCAAATTAACAGACTGAGTTGACTTTTTTTACGCGGCAACAAGACACTTTCGCTTTTCAACCATCGCTTTGGTTACATTAGAGAAGTGACGTTTTAGATAATTCATAACCCAGGCGGGGCAAACAAACCCATGAGAAACTCACGATTCGTTTTATTTGCAACTCCGATTTGCGTCCTCACATTACTCGCCTTGGGCGTGTCTTTGGCCAGCGATCCCCCTATTAAAGACAAGCCAACCATTGCTTTCGTCACAAATCAAATTGCCAGTTTTTGGAATATTGCTGAAGTCGGAGCGAACGACGCCGGTGAAGATTTTGATGTAGAGGTCGATGTTCGCTTTCCCAACGAAGCAACCGCAACCAAACAAAAACAAATCGTCGAGGACTTACTCTCGAGCGGAATTGACGCATTGGCAATCAGCCCAATTGATGCTGTCAACCAACAGAACATGCTCAATGGCTGGGCCGGAAAAATTCCTCTCATCACTCACGACTCTGACGCCCCTGAAACCAACCGAATCCTCTACATTGGCGTCGACAATTATGCGGCAGGACGAACCGTTGGCAAGTTAATCAAAGACGCCTACCCCAACGGAGCACGTGTCATTCTGGCCATTGGACGACTCGAACAAGACAATGCACAAAAACGCCAACAAGGAGTCATTGACGAGCTTCTTGACCGCGAAGTCAGCTTTGAATGGCGCGACGAAGTAGAAGAAGTCAAAGGAGATAAGTTTACAATTCTCACCACGCTTGTGGATCAGGGAGCGACTCAAGTTGCAAAACAAAAAGCGGAGGATGCACTCAATACCTATCCCAATGTCGACGTAATGGTGGGACTCTTTGCCTACAATCCTCCCGCGATGCTACAGGCTATTAAACAGGCAAACAAATCAGACAAAGTTAAAGTTGCCGGCTTTGATGAAGACGACGCAACGCTCCAGGGAATCAAAAACGGTACTGTAATCGGCACCGTCGTTCAGAATCCCTACGAGTACGGCTACCAGTCAGTACGCGTGCTCTCTGAATTGCTAAAAGGTAATAAAAAAGTTATTCCAGCAAGCAAATATATCGACGTCCCGGCAAGAGCCGTAACCAAAGACGGACGCAAAATCGGAGGAAAAGTAACAGAAAACGTCGATGAATTCTGGGCGGACCTAAAAGAAAAAGTCGGTAACTAATTTCTCACCGGAGCAGGAAGGCACAAACCCTACACCCGGCCAACTCCCTTTAAAACGGACATTGTTGGTACTGCCGGGCCGGAACTGTGCCCCCACTCGATGTTGATAAAAGTAATTCTTTGTCTGAACAACTGCTAGAAGTAGACTGCCTCTCAAAAAGCTTTCCCGGCGTGCGTGCGCTGCATCAAGTCAGTCTCACTCTCAAACCCGGTGAAGTGCTTTCCGTTATTGGAGAAAACGGCGCGGGCAAGAGCACCCTGATGAAAATCCTGGCCGGTGTTCAAGCAGCGGATTCCGGTGATATTTTTATCGATGGTAAAAAAACTTCGCTCGATTCCACCCGGGCGGCGATGGATCAAGGCATTGTCCTGATCCACCAGGAATTAAACCTCTGTGAAAATCTTAATGTTGGCCAAAATATATTTCTCGGCCGAGAACCGCGTAAACTTGGGTTCGTCAACTCTCGGGAAATAAACCAACGGTCTGAAGAGTTCCTGAAACGCGTTGGATTGTCAGTTTCCCCTAAAACCATCGTTGGCCAACTTACAATTGGCAAACAGCAAATGGTCGAGATCGCCAAAGCGCTTTCGGTGAACGCCAGAGTGCTGATCATGGATGAACCAACATCCAGCCTCTCCTCGAAAGAATCCGCATCCCTCTTCGAACTCATTGAATCCCTCAGGGATCAGGGCGTCAGTATCATCTACATTTCGCATCGACTCGCGGAAGTTAAAAGACTTTCCGACCGCGTCATTGTCCTACGTGATGGCGAATATTGCAGTGAATTAGTTGGGGACGATATCACGCACGCCAACATGGTTTCCAATATGGTGGGGCGAGATGTTTCTCAATTCTACAATCGGACAACACACCCGATCGGCGAGACGGTCTTAAAAGTAGACAAACTCACCACGCCACATTGGCCGAAGCACCCAGTCTCGTTAGAAGTCAAAGCTGGAGAGATTGTTGGTCTTGCTGGCCTCGTGGGAAGCGGCCGCACCGAACTCCTGAGAAGCATTTTTGGAATAGACCGCCCCCTCTCTGGCAGCCTCGAAATAGACGGGAAGACCGTCCAAATCCGAAACCCAAAAGAAGCGGTCGACCATGGAATCGCCCTCGTTCCAGAGGACCGAAAACAACACGGGCTGATCATAGATTTGAGCGTCCAAGACAACATCGGAATTGCTGGCCTGCAAAAACATGCCAGCCGTTTTGGGTTTGCTAATTTTAAGAAACAAAAATCTGACACGGAGACAATGATCCATCGACTCGGGATCAAAACCCCGTCCGACCGTCAAATTTCAAAATTCCTGTCCGGCGGAAACCAACAAAAAGTTGTCCTCGGCAAATGGCTTTCAATGACTCCCAAACTTTTACTGCTCGACGAACCCACGCGGGGCGTTGACATTGGAGCCAAACAGGAGATCTACCAACTGATTGAGAAACTTGCCTCTGAGTCTATGGCAATCCTGTTTGTTTCGAGTGAACTGGAGGAAGTCATCGGAATTTCAGATCGAGCTTACGTAATGCACGAAGGACAACTGACTGGCGAACTGGGCCGGGACGAACTCAACGAAGAATCAATCATGCGGCTCGCCACTAATACGACCGAGCAAAAAGAGGCTAAAACATAATGGGTGATCGTGGAACGGGCTTGCTGAAAATTGCAGGCATCACAACTTTGTTACTGCTGCTGTGGTGTATCCTAATCTGGGAATCGCCGCTGTCATTCTTGACCCCCAACAATCTTGAAAATCTGCTGCGCCGAACCGCTCTTTACGGCGTCCTTGGGATCGGCGTTGCGTTTGTGATTATCTCCAGCGGCATTGACCTTTCCATTGGTTCTTTAGTTTGTCTCGCAGCCTGTTTACTCGCACTTTTCCTTCAAGTCGACTATGTTCCCGTTGGACAAGTGGATGTTTGGCAAGTCAGAGCCGATGACTCAACCATCACCGTCGCCGCCGAACACGGATTCCAACAGGGCGATGAACTCTGGTATTACAAAGACCGGCGAAACAAAGGGCTGGTCAAGGTTGTCAAGATTGGCGAAACCGATCTACTCAATGAAAAATCGGTAACCGTCCTCACTGTCGATCCACCCCCCAAACGTGATCAAGATTCCAAGGAGGAAAAGCCCCTTGGTAAAATCTCATCCACCTTTGACGTCCTGAACTATGAAGGAAAAAAGACCAAGCTCGATCAGACCGCCCCGCCCCTAAAACATAACGATAAAATCCTGTTCGTTCACGAGAGCCAGACAGCTCGAGAAAAAACCATTGACCAAAGTGGTGAAGACAACCAAATAATTCTCACCGATGAAGATTCGGGACTAAACGCTGATTTTCGCGCCGTGCCCATCAGAAAAACACCTTACATGTCGATTCCATTCGCGATTCTCTCCGTCTTTGGAATCGTGCTTAGCCTTGGCATCATCCATGGTTTCTTAATCACCAGACTAAAAATGCAGCCATTTGTGGTTACGCTCTGCGGCTTACTCATCTATCGCGGACTTTCGCGTTGGCTCACCAACGACCAAACTGTTGGATTTATTGAATACCAGGAAACCTTAGGAAAAGTCGCCACCGGACGATGGGAAACAGGCATTCAATTCATGCCAGTCAAAGTCGACCCAACCAACGATTCCAGTTCCTGGAAATTAGTCTGGGACGCCGCCGATGGAGCCCAGATGTTTGGCATCCCCTATTCGTTTTTTATATTTCTCACGGTTATCGTCACCGCCATCATCTTTTTGAACCTCACCGTCTGGGGACGCCACCTGCAAGCGGTTGGTCGAAACGAAGAAGCCGCACGATATTCGGGAATCAGCACCCACCGAATCACAACTCTGGCATACGTTCTCTGTGCCGTACTGACTGGTCTTGGCGGGATGATGTTCGCCATTGACTCCAACTCCATCGCCCCCTCTAGCTTTGGCAACTTTTTCGAACTGTACGCCATTGCGGCAGCCGTCCTGGGAGGCTGCAGCTTGCGCGGCGGGGAGGGGAGTATCCTCGGCGTAGTCGTTGGAACTGCACTAATGCAAACGCTCTACAACTCGATTGTGTTATTGAAGATCCCCGACGAATTAGAATTCACGATCATTGGAGCAGTGATACTCTTCGGCGTCGCCGGAGACGAACTAACGCGAATGCTGGCCGCAAAATTCCGGTCCAAAGAGGTCTAGCCCGCAAAAGTAGTTCGACCAGAATATTGAGTACGAAAATAAATGGAATGCAATTTTTCCGGCTGATTCAATTAATCCTGGCGTTCCAAACTCACACTCAATGATCAGCACACAGCTCGCCACCTCCTTCGGCTGCCTTTAAGCATTCTTTCTGAATGCCACATAAAACGTTGGTGCGGCGGTACATCCGTTGCGGCTGCGCTTCGTCGTTGCGACCTGAAAATTTTTTCAATCTCTCGCTTCCTCACCTACTTAATTCCGATCTGTTCACAAATAGAAATAACAGTGTGCCCTGAGCAGGGCTTCCTCTTGCAAGTTGGTTTCGAAGGATTGGGAACAACCAACAGGACAAAACGAACGAACTATGTCGCTTCCAACGCAACTTAAACAATCAAGCCAATCTAACAACAAGGTCATTTCCTGTTGGCGACTCGGGACACAAGTCTCGGGAAGCAGGTGGTACAGCATTTTCCGAGCTGCTCCCAAAACCTATTCTGAGGATTCCCAACACGATTTCGTTCTGAAAATCATCAACCCCGAACTCTCAAACGAGTTGGTGCCCCACGCGATCGATCGGCTTGGTCGAGAAGCACACGCAACGGAACAAATTATCCAGCCTAACGTCATCCGCCTGTTAGACGCAGAACTGGATCGAGCACCATTTTTCCTGGTTCAACCATGGATAGCAGGACGAT
>JAALLA010000244.1:0-745 GCA_011087765.1 Pirellulaceae bacterium | reverse complement strand
GATCACTGGACAGCCTCCTCTCGCGAGCTCCGCACCTTTCGCTTTCTCGCATGCTCTGGGTGCTGCGACAAACGGCGGAGGGAGTCCGTGCGGGCCACGAGAAAGGCCGTGTCCATCTAGGCATCGACCCGTCCCATATCATCATTGGCAGTACTGGCCGAGTCTCTTTGTTGGGTTGGTCCAACTCACATCTTGAGGGAGAGGCGACTTGGCTACCTCACGATCAATTACAGCTTGCCAGATACACTGCTCCAGAATGTTTCGAGAACGATTACAGTGCCAACTCCTTAAGTGACGTTTATGCACTAGGTTCGTTAATCTACCATGCCATTGCCTTACGACCTCCGTTTGAAGGACAGACGATTGAGGCGGTGAAAATTCACCATCAAGAATCGATCGCCGAAGATTTAATTTTCCTCCAACCCGAATGCCCTACCAGACTCAACCACCTCGTCAAACAGATGCTTATCAAAGATCCATCGGCCAGGCCGTCATTCCGGGAAGTTCTCAACGAACTGATTTCAATTGAAATCGAGTACTTAAGCGACTCGACTCTGCTGCAGCTCTAAATCTCCTCGACTCGCTCCTCGACTCGCTCGAGTTAATTTCATGTCAGGGAAGCGGCACTGCTGCTCTAGCTCTGCCAACAATCCTCCTCGTACTTGGCGCGAATTCTTTATCGAACGGATGCCTCGCCAACAACATTGGCCGCCGCGGCATTCACCTCAAAGACAGGCAAAGCTCG
>JAALLA010000243.1 GCA_011087765.1 Pirellulaceae bacterium | reverse complement strand
ATTGGTTGATGGTAGGTAGTTCAATTGTTTGAATCCTGATAGAAGTTTTCAGCTTTTAAATTAGGGTTGAATTTAGGATTGGGTTTCATCATCTGGGCACCTACCTTTTTACGCCATCGGTTCAATTCTTCTCGTAATTGCTGGGTTTTTTTTCGTTCCGTTTGAGAAAGGTCATTTTGTTCGCCAATGTCATTTTCGAGATCGAATAATTGGACACTGCCGTTTTCAAAATATTCTAAGAGCTTGTATCTTCCGGAACGAATTGCACCGCCTGGGCTGTGCATTCCGTGATTGCTGTAGTGAGGGAAATGCCAGTAAATGGAGCGAGGTTCGATGGAGTTCCCGCGGATGAGGGGGGTAATGTTGACGCCCTCTTTGTCAGTACTAACTTCAGCCCCCAAGCCGACCATGTTCATGATTGTTGGAAAGAAGTCGATGCTGCTCACTGGCGTCGAGCAAACAGCATTGGTTTGACCATTGCCCGGCCATTTGACAATGAGAGGCACCCGTATTCCACCTTCATACAACCAGCCTTTTGCGCCTCGAAGTGGTAAACAAGATGTCGAGTAGGCTTTGTTAATGTTCTGTTCGGGCACGATACGCTTTGGGTTTCCGACATTCATTGCCGCCATGCCTCCGTTGTCAGAAAAGAAGATCACAATCGTGTTTTCCTCGAGTCCAAGTTGTTTTAGTTTCTTGGTAATTCTCCCTAGGCTTTGGTCGACACCTTCTACCATGGCGGCAAATTCCGGGTTGTCCTGTTTCTGTTTGATTTTGATTGTGCCGCGGGGAAGTACTTTGTGTCGTGCAAATTCGCGAGTCTGAATTAACTCGTTGAGTTCTACTCTTGTTGGATTGTCAGGGTTATCTGGATTGCCCTCGAGGATGAAGTCGGCGGAATCTGACGTTGTTGTTTGAGTCAATTTTTTCTCATATTTTTTCACAAGGTCGCTGCGTCCTTGGATAGGATCGTGCACTGCGAAGTGGGACATGTAGAGAAAGAATGGTTGATCCTTCTTCTTGTCGATCCATTTAATTGCCTCGTCCGTGAGTCGGTCGGTTAAGTAATCTCCCTTTTGGCTTTTCAGGTTTTTCATTCCAAATGGTCCGTGAAACGTCCGCCAATTAGAGGGTACATTGGGGATATGAATATCAAACCCGTGTTCCAGCGGAGTCGTGGGGGCATTCCCCAGATGCCATTTACCAAAGATCGCCGTGGCGTACCCTTGCTCTTTGAGTGCTTCGGCAATGGTGATTTCTTGTTTGGGTAGCTGTTGGTTGATTTCTGCGTTCAATAATTTTTGAAATGGAAAATCGCGACGGCCCTTTAGCCAATCCGTTAAATTCAGAGTGGCTGGATATTTTCCTGTCAGAATACTCGCGCGGGTCGGTGAACAAACATGGCAAGCAGCATAAGCGTCTGTAAATCGAACGCCTTCGCTGGAGAGTTTGTCAATATTGGGTGTCTCGTGAAAACTGCTGCCATAGCAACCGACGTCGGGCCAGCCTAAATCATCCACCAGAAAAAAAACAACATTGGGTGGTGAAGCTGCCGAGTCCGTTTCTTTTTTGTCGACGGTCCACCCCTGGGTGCGCACCATGCCGTAATACGGGTAATAGTCCCAGTCGACTGAACCGCCTATCACACGCGGGTCTTTGGTTTTTCTCAAATATTCGAATAGCCGCGTGCGAAGCGATTTTTGGACTTTGTGGCTCTGGTCTGTGGTCGCAAGGTTAACTAACTGGTGAGGGTCGTTGGCGAGGTCGTAAAGCTCTTCCGCGGGGCGCATCCCAAAAGCCAGTTCGGCCAATTGAACGATTTCCTTCGAATCGCTTGGCTGCATCAAAATGGTTTTCGTAGGGGAGCTGTCGATCTCTCCGTAAGGGATAGCGCGGGCACAGACGGTAGGATCGGGTGCCCCAGCTGGCCACCGCGTCGGCTCAAAATTGTGGATGTAGAGATAGTCGTTCGTGCGGATCGCACGACACGGGAAACCCTTGCCGCCTTCTCGGCAACCATCGTGGCGTTCCATTGCGAAAAAGGCTGCGTCCCGATCAGGTGTTGAATGGTTGTCAAAGGTTTCGACAAGGCTACTGGCAGTCATCGAAGCTGTTGGTTTTAGCCCCGCTATTTCAAGAAAAGTCGGAGCGAGGTCGCTGAGATTGACGAATGAGTCAACAGTTCGTCCGGGTTGGTCGATGCCCTCGGGCCAGCGAACGGCGAGCGGTACCCTCGTCCCAGCATCATAGAGGCTGGCTTTTGCGCGTGGAAAAGGCATACCGTGGTCGCTGGTCACTACAATCAAAGTGTTGTCCAGTTCGCCTCGAGCTTCGAGCAGGCGAATTGCTTCCCCTACGACGCTGTCAAAATATTCGACCTCGACTAAATAGTCGAGAATGTCGTTGCGAACCACAGCGTTGTCCGGGAAGATTGGCGGCACGATAACATCGGCCGGATCCTTACCTGTCAATTTCCCAGATCCAGGTTGAAATCCACGGTGTGGCTCCGAGGTGCCGAGCCAGAAACAGAACGGCTGGTCGACCGCTACCTGATTTAAAAATTCTGCAAAGTTCGCGGCATAGTCGGTCGAACGAATTTGTTTGAAATCTGGTTTTCGATTTTTTTGATTGAAGGTTTTCCCAGCCGGATTCACTTCTCGTCCTCCCGGTTCCAGTCGACCCGGCCCCCAGCCTTTTCCCGTATGGCCAATCGCGTAGCCTGCCCTCTTCAGCAATTCCGTATAAGTTGAAAATTTTGCCGGCAGAGTACTGTGAATATTACCAGCTTCTTCCAGACGCCAGATGTGTTGCCCGGTGAGAATGGCGGATCTTGACGGTCCACAAGTCGGCGCGTCGCAAAAGGCATGGGTAAACCGTAAGCCTTCCCGGGCGATCCGATCAAACGTCGGAGTCTGCACAACTGGATCTCCATTGGCTCCTGTGTGAGCGTAACTTTGGTCATCTGAAATGCAAAGTAGAATGTTAGGGCGATTGTCAGCAGCCAGAGTGGGCAATCCGATTGTCGCAATCGCCGAAATTACAATGAGCAGCTTGATTAAGTGTTTCTTGGTGAGCATTAGTTTTACTTTGCTGTCCTAGAGTTATTACTTGCGACGAACGTAAACGTAGTAGGCACTTAAAATTGTATCCTCACCGCGGAACCAGGTGTGCAATGCGATGGGGCCTTTTTTTAGTTTTGCGTTAAACACGATAGCTTTGTCACCCGGTTTGACTGGTTTCGTTAGTCCTTCAAAGCCGTAGCTTCGCTTTTCAGATATTTTTAAATGTTGGTGGTTACTTAAATAAAAACTGGCTGAGCTGATGGGAAGTGCTTTACCCGTTCCGTCGGACATGGCTTCATTGATCGGGGTGTTCGCATCTTTGGGCCATCGACGGAGTTCGAATTCGTAATCACCATCCTGAGCAACTTCTAATAGCCAGTAACCCGATTTCTGCTGTCCTACACGGACTTGGCGCTGTTGGTCCACGAATACGTCAAGCCAATCACAGGCGGTTAATCTCGATGGATTCTCATATTCGCTACCAATGATGATTCGCTGCGGCTCGTTTGCCGTTGGGCCAACTTCGTCCCACCAGCGATATAATTCACCTCTCATTTTGCCGACAACTTCGGGATGTTGCTCAATCACATTCGTTTTTTGGAGTGGATCTGTTTCAAGATTGTAGAGCTCGCGGTCTTCGAGCAGTCGCCATCGTTTCCATAAAACTGCTGCGTGATCGCGCCGCATGATCGACTGTGCAAATGGCGTCGGATAATTTACGAAATTGGGCATTCGCGAATAATTGATGATGAGCGTGCGATCGTCAGGGACGGTCGATTTACCGCGAAGGATCGGTGCTAGATTAATTCCGCTAAATTGAGCAGTCGTATTGATTTCGCATAGATTGATAAGTGTCGGCAGTAGATCCTGAACCTGTGTCAGGCCGTTGATATTCCGGCCGCTTGATAGGTTGCCATTGGGCCAGCTAATAAAACAGGGGACCCGGTGTCCGCCGTCCCAAAGCTGTGTCTTGCCGCCCCGCATTCCTGCGTTGAAATAACGGGGCCCGTGGGTGCTTCCGTTGTCGGTCAGAAAGACAACGATTGTATTTGCCCTGAGGCTTTCCTTTTCCACGAATTGGAGGAGACGCCCCATGTTGGTGTCAATGTTTCGAACCATTCCAAGATATTTAGCCAGCTGTTCTTTAAGTTTGGGGTTCATGTTCTTGAATGCAGGAGATTTAAGAACCGTTTGTAATGCGGCGAGATCGTCAGTTTTGGGGGTAAGAGGTCCATGCGGAGTGTTTGTCGCGATGTAAGCTAAAAATGGTTTCCCAGATTTTTGAGAAGATTTCATGAAAGACATTGCTTCGTCAAAAAAAACATCGGTGCAGTAGCCCTGGAAGCGTGTTGGTTTTCCATTACTCACGTAGGTGTCGTCGAAGTAGTCATTTCCCCATGTGTCGGGAACTGAGCCAATGTGAGAAGACGGGAACCAAACGGTCCGATCAAATCCGCGGTCTTCGGGGCGATAGGGGTAGTTTGCACCAAGGTGCCATTTTCCAAACACACCTGTGGCATATCCGGATTCCTTAAAGATATTGGCAATTGTTGGGACCTCGGGACGCAGTAGTCCACGGCCACTGCTAACGTTGATGCACCCATTGCGAGCGGCATCTAATCCTGTCAACAATTGTCCTCGCGTCGGTGCGCACATCGGTGCGACATGGAAGTCGTTCAGCCTTAAACTCATCTCATGCAAATTGTCGAGGTTAGGAGTTTGGAGGACGGGGTTTCCGTGGGCAGAGATTTCTGGAAAACCCTGGTCGTCTGTCATGACAATGACAATGTTAGGCTGTTCTGCATAGATTGGCGAAATGCCTGCCAGACAACTTGGGATCAGTAAAATAGCAACCGCTGTGAGTTTGCGCAGAGAATTCATTACTTGCAAATCCATTTGAGGAAAATTGGTTTTCAAATCAGACCGTAGTTGTTTTTGTAAATGTGTATCGCGATTTGATTGTGAGTGATTTTGTAAGCATCACCCATTAGTGATTGTGATTTATAAGTTAAATGGCGATGGAGTGATCCGAAGCCAATTGGCTCCCAACAACTCTCTCACATGTTTCACGTCTCTAAGGCGCGTTCGCGTCAATATTGATTAGTTTTTAAAAAAGAATTGTTTGTGTGTTTCTAGGCGCAATTGTTGATTACCACGCCAAACCAGTTTACCAAATTTAAATGGGGAAGCTTTAGATGTAAATTAGGTTTTGATTGGCTGGAATCCTCGTGGTAGCTTTGTCTTTTGACATGTCAGTTAGGATGTCATACTTTTTCTACGACAACTTTTAGGCTAGTCTTTCGATATCGCTTGCCGATTTGATCACACACGAAAGTCAATTGAACTGGTAATTCGAATATGAAAGAAAATCCTTTCAAAGCGAATCCAATCGCTCATGAATCGCCAGATGAATTACAGTCCTATGGATTCTTCCGGTGGTCATATTTACTTTTGGCGATCGGTTTTTTGACGCTTGCCATTGCCTCGGCTTTGTCACAATTTGTGATGATTGGACTTTTGGGGTTGTTGTTATTTCCTGTATCTCTGGTCACGCTGTTGATCGGAGGGGCAGTGGTTGTCGGAGAGAACCAGATTTCATGGAAAAGACATGTTGCTGGTTGGGCAACTTTCTTTCTGGGCGTTTTGGCGGTCATGTTTGTCTCGGCAATAACTACGACTATTGCGTACGATGGTATCGCCCGCTCCGGTTCGACGTTGTCGACTTATCAGTGGGGGGGCGCAACGCTTGGCTGGGTGATGTCAGCTGTCACGATCGCTGCCTCTTTTATGTTGAAAGCGGGTTGGTCTCGAACCCGTTGTTTTGTTTGGGGAGCGGTCGCTTTGGCTGTGCCCCCTGCCTCATTTTTGTTTTTCTGGATTCTGGTTTGGTCAGGGCAGGCTCTGGAAGCGTGAGCAACAGTTCTTAATTAAATCAGTTGGTTGTGTTTAATTATTTACGTTTGGCGAGAGCTTTGAATTGCGTTACTGAGAGTGGTCGCTGGCGAGGCTTAAATAGAAGACGGTCAGACTGATACCAATCAGTAAGGATGGGAATGCATAGGCTGGGCTCCAACTTCCTGGGAGCGAGAAGACCGCAAGGATCA
>JAALLA010000242.1 GCA_011087765.1 Pirellulaceae bacterium | reverse complement strand
ATTCGATGAAAATTCCTCAATCTGCTGATTGGTACCTTGGACGCACTCTTTTAAGGCTTGGCTTAACCGTGTAGCCAAGGTGCATTTAATCGCTCGTTTTCAAGCAGGTGAAATTCGGTGGGCGAAGGACCGATCAAGCGGTGAGGGCATTGTCGATGGGATTCTCCTCGTCACAAGTGCTAGCAGTTGTTCGGGTGGTCCAAGGTAAACCGGGCGAGTGAAAATTGAAGATAGTCCTTTAAATATTGGACTAATTGGTTAGAGCAACAGTTTAGGAAACGATCGCCACGAACCCTCAGTTCAGCTTACTCCGAATTGCGTTGACTTATTTTTGTTAATGTTTTAGCTTGCAAGAAGCGGACAGTTCGGAAGGGTCCGTGGAGTCGAAAAATTCAATCTACATCGCCACTTACAGACTTGTAAATGCGGCGAGAAAGACAACAGACAAACTGATGAAACAACCGCTTTCAGTGATCATCCCCTGCAAAAATGAGCAGTTGAACATACGAGCGTGCATCGAAAGTTTTTACTCGATCGCCGATGAGGTAATCATTGCGGATTCGGGGTCAACTGATGACACAATGAGAATTGCGAGCGAATTTGATAAGGTTCGCATCATTGAGCGGGAGTATATCACTTCAGGTGATTTCAAGAATTGGGCGATCCCCCAAGCTGCGCACGAATGGGTATTGATTGTCGATGCCGACGAAAGAATTAAGCCTGAGCTGTGTGATGAAATTGTTATGGAATTGAGTCGAGGTCCTTCCTTTGACGGTTACTGGATCTATCGAGAGAATCATTTCATGGGCAAGCGTCTCCATTTTGGTGATGCAAAATCGGATGCTGTGATCAGACTGTTTCGCCGGGATCGTGGCCGGTATACCGGTCCGAGCGACCATGGCGAAGTTCAGATATCCAGCAAGAAGGTAGGCAAACTGCGCGAGAAGATGACCCATTATTCGGTTTGGGATTACGATCAGCTGTATGGAAAGATTCAACGGTACACGACCCTCCAAGCTGAGCAGTGGAGTGAGCAGGGGAAGGATACAACTTATTTCAAGTTGATGGTTCGTCCGATGCTTCGATTCATCCGCGAATATATTTTTCAGGGTTCAATTTTGGACGGTAAGGCGGGGGTTCAGACCGCTTGGATCGCTGCCTTCTATACTTTCAATAAACAGGCTCGGTTATGGGCGATCAATCACGGTGTTCCTCAATCGGATCCGGATGCGATTTACTATTCTGCGATCGAACGCGAGTCGGAAGAGGCGGTTGCAGAAAATGACGTTGACCGTCGTGCTGCCTAGCCTATTGAAGTATCTGGAAATGATCCGGTCTTTATTGGAGCGGTCTTTAATGAACTGTTTAAGTTTTCCGTCGCAGTAAGTTCGAGTTGAATCGAAGTGCCGTCGGTTAGTTATTCAGATCGACGCCGAGACGATAGGTTTCTTCGGTCTCGAGAATGAATTCGTTGGATTGAAACAGCTGTTTAATGGCATGTTTGTGTATCTTCATTTTTAGCCCACCGACTCCAATTGCGCCGTAGCAAACAGTGTTGTTGCGTTTTTCTCCTTGATCGGTGACCGATACACCGAAAATTCCTGCGGGTGGGACCGCGTTTAGATCAATGACGACCGCGGGTGCCGCGGCCTCGGACATCCATCCCTCTGTCAGCAATTCAATCCCGGCAGCTCCAGCAGCGAAGACGATATCGGCTCCGCGGACTGATTCACGAATCAACTCAGGAGAGCTGGTTTCGGAAGGCGTGCATTGAAATCCAGTCACTTCCGCGAGGTATTCGCAAACACCTTGTGATTTTCCCAGCGATCGGGAGCCGAGGCGGATGGAAGATGGTGGATTCGTTGAGGAGGCGACTCCACCGATGAGTCGCGCGATGCGTTGTCCGACGGGGCCGGTTCCTCCAAGGATGGTGACGTTCTTTCCACCTAAATCGGTTTCGGCTTGAGCACACAGCACAGCCGCTGCTGCAGTTGTATTGCTGCCGTTGGGATCAGAAAGGAATGAAACTCTTAAGTTACCAAAAAAACACTTTTTGGTTGCCTTGACCAACTCTTCGGTTGCAGCCACATTATTGCCACCAAAAAATAAAGCTGTCTGGTTCAAGTCCTTTGGGCCGCGGGTAAACATCGCACCGTGAACAAGAGATTCGATGTCCTCGGGTTTTACATTGGCGTGCGTCAGGAGATGGTCGATTCCCGAGTCAATTGCAACGATCGAATCAAACACACTGGCGTGTGGGTCTGAATCAAACTGGATGAGGATCTTTGATTTTTGACTCATGATGTGACTGGCTTGGGTAAATCGATCGGGTGGATGTTGGATGACATTCCAAAGTTAATTTTTCAGCGAAGTAGATTGCTACCGGTCTGGCCATAAAAAAAGCCCGCACGATTTCATGCGGGCTCTGTTGCAGCAGTGCCGCTTAGAATCCACGGTATGGATGAGCAGCTTCTTCTTTTTGAGCTACCATTTCGTCCGCTGAAGGCGAGTTATTCATGGCGTTAGCGATTGCCATTTTTGTCGCTTCGTAGTTGTAATCGTAAATCTTCTTGTCATCTTCGGCTTGTGGGTGAATGAACACGCCACAAACGCAAACAAGATCTTCGCATTGGTCTTTTGGAATAACGCCATCGGCAACGCTATCGGCGACAGCCTTGGCAACGGCGGCTTGAGCAGGTCCGAACATTTGGACAGCTTGTTTCATGCCTTTGATAGTGACCTTCGTGACCATGACGGTCGATGGCTTGACTGCCACGTTCGGGGTCAAAACCGCTAAAAGGTTGTTATGACCTTCGCTTTGTGTTGAGAGTGCGTTTGCAAACGCGACGCCTACGGGACCTGATTTGCTACCGATCATCAAATCGATATGGGCGATTTCGTTATCTGCTCCCGCGAGTGCTTCACCAATGTGCATCGACATGGGATTCTCCTGTTCAAATTTTGGGTTATTGTGATCTGATATCCGAGCGTACCAAAGACGACGTCGATGAACGTTTCGAGTCCAATAAGTTATCAAACGGTACGCCCGTTGCCAACTAGCCAACGAAATACCTGTTAAAAATAGGCAAGTTAATTGGTGATCACTCCTACTGCATGATGTAGTTAAATCTTATGGGTAATTCCTTTAATTCACGAATTCTAATTGTTGCCGCGAGTGCACGCCCGTGGATTAGGAGTGCGGAAATTGCGGGTTTCTGCGTAACGGCGTTTGATTTTTTCAGTGATTGGGATTCCCGAGGTGAGGGGGAGTCGTGCGGTCGATCCTCCCCGGAAAATTCGAGACAGGTTCCGACAAGGACTGTCGTCCGCCTAGAGTGTTTTGATGATTTGCTACTGCAAGAAAATTTAGATTTAATTTCGGGCTGCGACTACGCGATTTTTGCGGGAGGGCTTGAGAATCACCCTTCCATTATCGAGGCCCTGGCCTCTCACGTGCCTGTACTGGGGCCGGTTGCAACACAACACGTTCGTTTGAGTGACACAGTCAAAGTTCTTGCCTGGTTGAAGGAAATGGGATACCAGGTTCCAGAGTCGAGCTGTCAATTAAGGGCGGATGCCTCACCGAGAGAGTGGTTGAAAAAATCGTTCCGATCGTCAAGCGGTTTAGGTATCCGGCGTGCCACCGAGAAGGATGCCGGTTCGGAGGGCAGTTCGCACTACTTTCAGAGAGAGGTTCAGGGCGAAAGCTTTTCTGGAGTTTTCATTTCCATGCCTCAGATCGGAGAGGACGGAGGTACGGCACTTGTGGGCTGGACTCGCCAGCTGGTTAATGAGCAATGGTGTGGCGCTGGCGAGTTTCGATATTGCGGTTCGATTGGTCCTTTGCCAATTCAGGAAAGTCTTAAAGAAAAAATAGAGACGATTGGTCGCGCGATCGCAGAGCGCTACGAAATCGTCGGTGCCTGGGGAATCGATTTTTTATTCGATGGCAGCAACGTTTGGCCAGTTGATTTTAATATTCGTTTAACGGCATCCATGGAACTGTTTGATGGCGGCAACCAGGACGCAAGGGCCCCGTACAATAGTGTTGTCAATCTCCATGTTCTCGCCTGTCTTGGGAACTTGGATATGCGGCGACTCAAGCGGGCAACTGATTTGGCGGGGTTAGAAAGCGATCCTTGCTTTGGCAAGTCGATTCTGTTTAATGATGGAGATGAGCCGATCCGAATAACGGAAGCAGTCCATCGGCAGTTAGTTTTTGAGTGGCGTTTAATTAACGAACTGGAGTCTGGTCAAATTGGGGTGGCTGATATTCCGAACGAAGGAGAGTTGATTAAACCGGGGCAACCGATTTGCACAATCCTCGTCCAAGAAGACTCCCGCCGTGTGGTAGATAACCTCAGATTAGCGACAGAGAAGATTCGCCGGTCGTTGTTGCAATTGGGTTCGGGGCAATAAAAAAAAGCTGTCCATTGGGACAGCTTTCTTGAAGTGAATTGATTCAGCGTTGTTTTAGCCAGCTTGTTTTAGCCAGCCATTCGTCGAATTCGATTGACGGGTTCGAGCGGCTGCGAAGTTTCGCTTTTAAATCGATATTGCATGACGTAGGCGTCTTCAACTGTGTCGTCGTAATAATCTCGCAGTAAGGAGATTGCACGGAAATCGAGGTTCTTAAAGAACATCTGAGCTGCGAGGTTTGTTTCTCGAATTTCAAGAATGATGCGGTTACGCCGCTGTTGAGAGAGTTTTCCTACGAGCTTGTTGACCATCTGCATGCCAACCCCTCGTCGCCGGATGTCTGGGCGGACTGAAAAATTAAGCACATGAAGTTGATCTTTGTGTAACTCGTAGATCATAAAACCGACAACGCGCTCGTCGTATTCCGCAACCATTCCAATGCAATTACGTTGTCGCAGGCATCGGATGAAATCTTCTTCAGACCAAGGGAATTCGAAGCTTGACTTCTCGATGCTTAGGACTTCTGGCATATCCCTTCGGATCATCCAGCGGATATGCACGTTTATCTCAAAATTATTATTCGAATCCATCAACTGACGTCCTTTGTCATAACTGAACAACTGCCTTGTTCTTCAGTTTGTGGTTGGCTTCCTATCCATTTTAGCGATTTGGTCGATCGCTATGCTCTATAGGTTTCTAAATAGGACAACCACGCACCGAAACCGTTTACTTATTCATCGGCTTATCGGCACGTCTTTGTGCACATCAGAACCTCGATCTTCAAAACGAATGTGTTACTCGCTTGTCGATCACATGGCTAAAGAGTAGCAGATCAAAAAAATGCTGCCAAGATTGATGCTATGCGGTAAAAAGCGTGTTTTGTTGGAGATGATTCCAATACTTGGTATCGTTTTTTTGATTTCAGTTTGGCACTGGCAATGCAGTGTCCGCTAGCGAATTGTCCCGTGTTTGATAGCGATCGAACGCTGTGATGGGTTTCATTGATCAGTGAGGGCTAGTTGTGGCGCGGGGAGCTAACTCGGGTCGGTCATGGGCGTTGCTGGCGGTTTTTTAACAAGTGGAACTGAGATGGAAATCTTGGGAATTCGATAGCGGGATTTACCTTGAATGCGAGGCCGACGTTTAAGTTTGAAGCGGTTTTATTCAAGACGTAATTGTAATCAAGAGATATTTCCAATCGCCGCGGAATTGATGGCTTATCCAGTCTGATAAAAACGCTAAATTGGTAAAACAGAAGGCGGCTTATTGGGGTATAAACTGCTAATCGGTGATTGAAACTGAACAGTTCGTTAGGGCGTAATGATAAGTATGACAGACAACTTTGCTAAACCAGCAAAAGCGATGATCATTTTTTCACTTGTATTGATGATTAGCGGTTGTGGCGGGCGCGATGTCGTTGAGGGAGTTCCCAGGGGGAATTCCAATCCGGCGAAGTTTGATGTGGGGTCCAGCGGCACCGATTCTCGTTCCGATGTAGCAACGGAATTGGCTTTTATTCCTGCGACCTTTAGCGGCTTGTTGAGAGTCAATACGGCGGGAGTTCTCAATGATCCCGCGCTGGCGGAACTGCCTTGGGAATCTGTGGAGAACGAGCTTGTCTCCGTCGTTGGTGAGCAAAATGCAGATCTAAACAACTTACGCTATCTGTGGGTTTTTCTCGACAAAGATCTACCTTTCCTCGGGGGGGATTCAGAAGGGGGATTGCCTTTGGTTGTCGTTTTAGAATTTATTCAGCCGCC
>JAALLA010000241.1 GCA_011087765.1 Pirellulaceae bacterium | reverse complement strand
CTATTGAGCTTCGCAGCTATTGAGCTTCGCAGGCGCTTTTTCAGTCAAGGTGACAACGTTTGGAAGTTTTGGATTGGAACTAAAAAACTCCACTCGATTTGATGCTCATTAGAAATTCAGCGTTGGTTTGAGTTTTCTTGAGCCGGCTTGTGAGCAGGTCCATCGCATCCGGAGGATTCATTTCACTGAGAACCCGGCGGACTTTGCAGATGCGATCGTATTCGTCCTCGTCAAATAATTTCTCTTCCCGCCGCGTCCCACTGGCATTGATATCGATTGCCGGCCAAATTCGTTTATCGACTAACGACCGGTCAAGGACAATTTCTAGATTGCCCGTCCCTTTAAATTCTTCGAAAATGACTTCGTCCATTTTGCTGCCGGTGTCAATCAGCGCTGTCGCAAGGATTGTTAGTGAACCGCCTTCTTCAATTTTTCGCGCCGATCCAAAAAACGCTTTTGGTTTTTGCATGGCATTGGCGTCCAGTCCCCCGGATAGCGTTTTTCCAGATTGGGGGCACTCTGAATTCCAGGCTCGCCCCAGACGCGTGATGGAGTCGAGGAAAATAACGACATCCACGCCACTCTCGACGAGACGTTTTGCTTTTTCCAGTACCATTTCAGTAACCTGAATATGGCGCGAGGCGGGTTCGTCAAAGGTGGAGCTGATGACTTCACAACGATCCCCCTGGACCTCCCGTTCCATGTCCGTGACTTCTTCAGGACGCTCGTCGATGAGCAACATGATGACATAGGCACTGGGGTAATTGTGAAGCGTCGCTTGTGCCATCCGCTGCATCAGAATTGTCTTTCCGGCCCGCGGTCGGCCGACGAACAACCCCCGTTGTCCAAATCCAATCGGGGCCAGCATATCGACAACGCGAGTTGACATTTCTTTTGGATTGTTTTCCATCACCATCCGAGTGTCGGGATGGAGAGGTGTGAGATCGTCAAAGTTGGAACGCCGGGCGCTGTCGGTCGGGTTAAGTCCATTGACCGATTCCACTCGCAGGAGCGCAAAGTATCGTTCATTCTCTTTGGGTGGGCGGATTTGCCCTTTGACGACTGAGCCGTTTCTAAGATTGAATTTTCTAATCTGGCTGGGGGACACATAAATGTCATCGGGGCAGTTGAGGTAGTGATACTCGGGGCTTCGTAAAAATCCAAATCCGTCGGGGAGGATTTGCAGCGTCCCTTGACCGCACATGATTCCCCGTGCTTTGACGCGTTCTTTTAGCATACGCGTAATCAGATCGCGTTTGCCGAGGTCGTTGGCGTCACTGATTCCTTCGCTAAGGGCTTGCTGTGTTAAGTCTTCTACGGACATTTTCTGCAATTCGGTGACGTTGATAACTTCGCCTTCCAATGCCGAATTGTCGGAGCTTTCGGTTGCCGGTTTTCGCTCTCGGGAAATGGCTTCGGCAATCGACATCGGCTCCCCTGAGGATTCAATTTCCTTCAGTTTGGCCGCGACTTCCGGATCCAACGGGTATTGTTTATTTGATTGTGAACTGTGTGGACGATTCCTTGAACCACGTCCTTGGGGGTCACGCGGGTTGGACTTGCCAGTATCAGCCATGTTGTTTTGCTTTCCGAACTGCAGCACAGAGAAGAAGAGTGTGGTTTCTGAAGCTGTCGTCTAGGGGGTGTTAGTAAAAAGAGAGTTGGGAGAGTGGTGGTTTTCGGCTAGTGGTAGGTTCCAAGCTCGCCATAAATCGCGGGCTTGTAGGTAGGTCGCATTTTTTGAACCGCCATTGTCGATGACATTGGTGGAACGGGTACGTTTTTCTTCAAGGGGAGTTTGGAAGGACTCGCGTTTGGCAAGCTCTTCTGAGTCCCACCCGCGGAGTTTGGCTCGGGATTTTCGGGTTGCTAAGTTCGCATTCACAAACACAACTTTGTCACACATCTGGTCCCAGCCAGCTTTGAACATGACCGGAGCGTCCAGCAAAACTGCCGGGGCAGCAGGTTGGTGTTGTTTCAGAGCTGAGTGGATACGCTCAGAGATTAAGGGATGAGTTATTTTCTCCAGAGTTTTCAGGGCGTCGGGATAGTCAGGGTTAAAAACAATCTGAGCGAGTTGGTTTCGATTAATCTCATTTTGTTCATTAATAACGGAATTTCCAAATTCCAACTTGATGGAATGCTTGATCGATTGTTGTTTCAAAATGTCATGGCCGATTCGATCGGCATCAATTAGCTTCGCACCGAAGTGCATGAAACAATCGGCGACCAAACTTTTTCCACTGGCAATCCCACCTGCTAATCCGATGACGAGCATGGTGTGATTCCCCGAATGACTTTGTTTGGAATTTTAAAATACGGAAGTGAGCGCGTCGGGCAGGTGAACCGATCGTGTTCAACCACGGAGGTGGATGTCAAAACATGACACCAACAACTCTGTATGCGATTGGGGATATCGGTAGAGTCCGTAGTTGTAACGCCGCTCGATTAGAGCATTGCAATACGACGAAGCATCGCCCTGATTGAATCGCGATTAAACGAAGTCACAGTCGATGATGTTCAAATTAACAATTCGCTACACGTTCTCTTTGGCACATTCACTGCATCGGCCGTTTGGATGCCACAGTGTTTAACGCCAGTGCCGGCGCCGTCGTCTCAAGACAATACCAAGCTACCTTTTATCGGCCATCGGTTCTAGGATTGTTCGAAAGAATTTAAGCGCTTCGCGGGAATTGTTATCCCTAGGTGATTAGCGGTCGAAGAGTCGAAATTTTCCTTCTAATTCGTGCCTGTCTGGGGAGTTTCGTTTGCCAGCTGGTTTCCGGTGGTTACAAAACTCCACGATTTGTTACAAAAACGACTTCTCACAAAAACGTGGTGGGCAAGATCTGCCATTTGGGTAACAATAGTGGTCCTCCCAGCCTTTTTCCTTAGAAAAGGGTGATAGCTTTGCCTCGATTTTTCATAATGTGAACGTAGTTCTTGGCAGATGGCTGGGAATTGAATTGCAATTTCTAATTCCAAAAAAACGCACGGTAATTGATATGAATCTGATCCCTTTAAAATCAAATGTCCGCCTTGGAGTTGTCCCAACTCACCTAAAATTCGTGGGTGGCTTGGTGCCAGACGAGACTGGGAAGGTTCCCAGAGATGCAGAGGGTGTGCTCATCGTCGTCGACAATATGAGAAAGTTGACGGAGGCTTCGCGGGTAAAAATTAGCTGTGTACAGATTCCCTATTTTCCGGGTTTGGATGAGGAAGATGTTGCAGAGATGGTTCGCGAGTTTCGGGCGTTAGACCTCGAAGTTCAGTTCATTTTGATGGTTGGTGGTGCTGACCCGATGAATCCTGACGACGAGGACGCCGTGGTGGCGATGTTAGTTGGAGGTTTGAATGCGGCGAAGAAGCATGGGATCGCGCATGTTTCCTCTACGTCGGTTGAAGCGTGGATGCAACCGGGAGCCACTGAAAAAGTCGGGGATGAATTTGAGGCGGCGGTTGCGCAAAATGTCAAGGTTCATGCTCGCGCGGCGCGGGAGTTTGGGATTGAGGGAAGTGGTGTGGTCGCATGGCACATTGAGTTTCTGCGCGGGGGTGAATTTCAGACGTTCACCGATGTTGGCAGGATCTGGACTTTTGTGCGGCGCACCAACGAAGAAGTTGGAAAACCATTTTTCAAAGTAATGGTAGATGCGGCTCACTGTGGTGACTCTGTTTTATCGATCCCAGAGAATCAAGCGCTAATTGCTGAGATTGCCGAAGCGGGTGCCCTGGGGATTTTCCATGCTTCGGCCAAAACAACGCGGGGTTGTCTCTCAACCGACGATGGCTGGATTGGTGCCTTGTTAACCGCATGTGCCCAAACGGGATGTCTGGAAATGGCGTTCGTTGAGCTGTTTCACCATGAAGACCCGGCTCTTGAACCGCTACGCGAACTCGACCCGGGGCACGGCATCGACACTACGGATGGGCGATCCTATGACGACGCAGTGCTGGATGGCTTGGTTGACGTGGGAAGACGGCTTAATAATCTTGTGAGCCGAGGAATGTTGGAAGGCTAGTTGTGGAGCGGCTTGGGGAGCCGACTTTTTTCAAAAAAAATGATTTTTTTTCGGTAACCTCGCAGGGCTGAGGGGGGCCTAAATGCTTGCTGACAGCCGGTCACAAGTCGAATTAAGTGACATCATCCACATAAACCGACTGAGTCTTGCCGATTCTTAATCGGTAAATCTCTAGAATTTGACACTAATTTTGCCCCCATCTAAGATTGAATGGTAGTTTGGGAGGACTAGTTTCTCTGTTCGTCAAACTTTCGCTGACCGTCGCAGCTTATTCGGGTGTGCCTGTTATAGCGTTTGTTTGAGTCTAACTAGGGTTGGTGGCTTCAATTACCGATAGACGAAGAGAGACCACAATTACGAATCATTGAAAATAGTATTGATTCACTTGCCGCAGTTTAATTTGTCAATGATTTGTCGAAACTGCATTTACGAAACAATTTTGCCCGGCGATTTTTTCGTCCGAGGTGCTTAGGAGAACGAGGATGGCTGCTAGAGAAAACCAGGGATACTTGGTTGCCGTCATAATCTTGGTGATTTTAGTGCTCTGTCTTGGGCTTTCTACGTTTTTGGCGGATGCCGGAAGAAGGCAGTCGGCTGAATCATTGAAAACAACTCAGGAGAAGTTAGCTGGAAGCGAAGCGGTTCTTGAATCGTATCGCGCGAAGGCTAATATCTTAGAGGCTCTTGTCGGTGATTTTGGACCAAGCGTTGCGGAAGTTGACGCTGAAATTCAGACCATCAAACAAACAAGTGCAAAGGCAAACCTTGCTACGAATTCTAAAGAAACTGTAAACGGTATTCTCCAAAAAGTAGAGGAGATCAATGAAGTTTACAAGAAGGACATGTCGGGTGCTGCTGAGGTTGCCGGTGGTGCAGCGGGTGAAGCACAAACTTGGCGGTCAAGAATTCAGACGTTGACAAATTTAGTGGCTAAAAAGAACAACGATAATAAGACGACCGTTGAGCGTTCGAAAAATGATGAGAAAGAAGCCGCTCAGAAAATTAAGGCGGCTCAGGATTTACTTGCTCTGACTCGCAAGACAATGGAAGACTTGAATACGCAGTTAAGTGACGAGAAGAAGCGTTCGCTTGAAAAAGAGACACAACTGAAGGGCGAGCTCGCCGAGGCGATTAAAGAGAGCGAAAACGTCAATAACGACTACAAAGATTATCGCGCTAAGTCAGACACAGAAATAAACAAGGTCAAAAACGATCTTGCCGGTGTAAAGCGCGAAAATGAAACGATGAAAATCAAGATCAACGGTTACGAGCGAGAGGTTTTCGATCGACCGGATGGGCAGATCGTAAAGGTTGCATCACGGCTAAAATCAGTCTTTATCAATATCGGAAGTGAAGATGGTTTGCCGCAAAACGAGACGTTTTCGATTTACGATCAGGATGTGATTAATTTCGATAAAGGCAAGCATAAAGCAAAAATCGAAGTCACACGAATTTATCCCTACCGAGCTGAAGCACGAATCACCGAGGAAGATCCTACTAATCCAATTCTTTCTGGCGATCACGTTCTGACAGCGACTTGGGATCCAGGAAACAAAGTCAAATTTGCCGTTGCCGGTGCGTTCAATCTCGACGGAGACATTTACGATGACCGTGACAAGTTGATTCGAATGATCGAGCGTAACGGCGGCGAGGTAGTCGCGACTCACGACTCAGAAGGAACGATTACTGGTAAAATTGATGCCAGCGTGCGTTATATCGTTGTCGGGAAACCACCGACACTCGCCGAGGATGCGGGTGAAGGCCTGATGCGGAACTCTTCGGCCATCGTGGCTGCCATGAGAGCACTTGAGGCAGAGGCGGCAGAAAACACTGTTGAGAAAATCGACTTGGCAAAATTGTTGAACCGCATGGGTGTTCGGGCGAAACCCAAAACAACCATCATTCAAAGCGGAAATATTCCGTTGCCGTCGAAGTCTTCGCGTTCTTCGGATCGCTAAACGAAATCGACAAATTGAAAAATCAAAACAGCCGCAGATTAATCTGCGGCTGTTTTTTGTTGGATGGACTGCAAGTTAGATGGACTGAAAATGCAATCCGCTTGGTTCGAGAGTTTGCTGAAGGGATGTTATTTTGATTGAGTCAGATCGTCAGGCTGGTCGTTTTCGCCGGAGTAATTCGTCCGGATAGAATTATCCTTTCTTGGCATCAGGTTTCTTGGCATCAGGTTTCTTGGCATCAGGTTTCTTGGCA
>JAALLA010000240.1:3971-6261 GCA_011087765.1 Pirellulaceae bacterium | reverse complement strand
AGTGTGAGCCGTCCGTCCCGGTTAACATCTCGCTTGTTAAACACTCTGGTTAACGCAGTAACATTTCGAGTTTCTGGATCACCGATAAATTCTTCGAGCGTAACGAAACCGTCTTGATTTTGATCCCGCCGCTGGAACAGTTTCCCTAAATCAGGTCGTTTTCCTTTTGCGCTTCGGTTTGCGCTTCCTTTTCCGTTTTTTATCATCTCCGGTTTTGCATTCTCTTTTGGTTTGACCTGTTTGTTTTCAGGTCTCGCCGATTCAAAAATAATGGCTGGCCCGCCGGGTGAAACGACTGCCGCAGGGTAAGGGGTCGGGACTGGATTTTCGTAGGGGACTAAGTAACGCGGGTCCGGTTTGACATTCGCGGGCGCTCCGCCAAGCGAACTGATCATATTCTTCCCGCGCTTCTCTGGATCATAACGGGCTGAATCGGGTAAAGATTCCGACCATTGATCGAGTTGATTACTCATTTCAATCACACGTTCGGGGTGCTGATAGGCAAGGTTGGTCAGTTCTGAGGGATCATTCGCAATGTTAAACAGAACCGTCGTATCGTCTTTCCGCCACAATTTCCAGTCACCCTTCCGCATGGCCTGCCCCGTATAAAACTCCCAATACATCGGTTGATCGCGAGTGAGCTTGGAGGCGTTGCCGGTCAGACGTGGCATTAAATCGACACCGTCAAATTCCGATGGAATTACACCACCGCCCAAGGCGAGGGTCGTTGCTGTAAAATCCAAAGTGGTCACCATTTCGTCGACGACCTGTCCAGCTGGTATTGTTCCTTTCCAATACGCAAACATTGGGACCCGAATCCCGCCCTCATGCAGCCAACCTTTTACCCCGCGCATGGGAACGTTGTTGGAGCCATTCCAGCTCCCGCGTGGGCTGTTGTGCGTTTGCTTTCCCGGTGCCCCATTATCCCCGGCAAATAGAATAAGCGTATTCTTTTCGAGGCCATGTTGTTGCAGTGCCTGCACCAGACCACCAACCGCATCATCCATCGCCTTAAGCAATGCCAGACCCTGGCGCCGGACATCATCTTGCTGGTCGTTATAGTGCGGATAATCTTGCTTTGGAAAATCTTTGTAATAGGGATCCGACTTCTTAATCATTGGCACGTGCGGACCATAGATTGGGAAGTACAAGAAAAATGGCTTGTCCTTGTTGCGGGAAACAAACGCTTCGGCGAATTTACCCTGCAAGATGACACGGTTTTGAAGTTCCTCCGGCCACTCCGCTTTTTTCTGGTGCGGAATCAGATTTCCTTCGAGATCGAGATTCGTATAGCCATTGGTCATCGGTGCGACCCAATACTCATCGAAGCCTCGACTGCGCGGATCGAATTTTTCATTTGGATCGTGATTGAGTCCACAATGCCATTTGCCGGAGAATCCGGTAACGTAACCTAGCCGCTTCATTCGATCTGCGATTGTCAGCAAAGGCTTACCCGCCATATCGGTGCCAGGTGGATAGATCCTTGGCAGGGTTCCAACACCGGATCCAGCATCGGCCTTATTGTCAGCAAACCCGAACTCGTTTTGGATACGTCCCGTCAACAATCCACATCGGGATGGGCGACACTGGGGAGCTGAACTGTATCCCGCACGCATCAGCACACCCCCTCGGGCGAGCGCGTCCATGTTGGGTGTGTCGACATTGGCATCGATTCCATGGATCCCGAGATCGGTATAACCGTGATCGTCGGAGTAGATAATGATGACATTCGGCTTCTCGGCACGCGCCGTCAGCGTCAATAACAACAACAGCAGTAATGCTGATAAGAATTTTTTCATCTTTGCTTTAGTTCCGAATGATCAATGAGATAGCAAGTAAATTAGTCACCCAATGATTTATTTGACAACCGCTCCCCAACCTTTCGAGGATTAGTTTTCTTTAATAATCAAGATCAACTATAATTTTTCAAACTTACTGGTCGGAGACCAAGCGACGCCCCGTGGTTTTTCCGACAGACCTTAATCGAGTGAAAGTTGTAACTCAAGTCAATCTAGTCCTTGATAGATATCAAGATTTAACCTGAATTTCTCAACTCCCGCCTCCCTTCCCACACCCTAAGATGCTAACCCATGCCTGACGACACAAAATCTGCCAAAGAGAGCCGGCACGCCCTAGCGGGAACGATTGGAAATGTTCTGGAGTGGTATGACTTTGCGGTTTACGGTTTCCTCGCTCCGGTCATGAGTCCGTTGTTCTTTCCGGAAGACGATGTGATTTCCGGATTGATTAACACCTACGGTATTTTTGCCGCGGGTTATCTTATGCGGCC
>JAALLA010000240.1:1871-3871 GCA_011087765.1 Pirellulaceae bacterium | reverse complement strand
TTATCGGGTGTCGTAATCTTTGCCGTTGGAAGCTGGCTTCGACGGACTTTGGTGGAATCACCTGATTTTGAAAAATCAAAATTGAGTGGTGAAAACGAAAACAACCCGCTCTTCGAAGTCATCCGTACCATGCCCGGCCGCGTTCTTCATATGTCGGTCAGTATCCTGCTATTCGCAACCAGCTTTTACTTACTCTTTGTCTGGATGCCAACCTATTTGACCAATTTGGTTTCCCCGCCCATCGAACACGCACTGATTATCAATACCATTTCAATGGCTTTGTTATTATTGTTGATCCCAGTAGGCGGACGATTGTCCGATACGTTTGGACGAAAAAAAGTAATGCTGACAGCAACCGCTCTGATGGGGATCCTTGTCTATCCCTTCTTCCTGATTCTTGACCAAGGCGTAATGATTCATGCCTTTATCATCCAATTCATATTCGCAATTCTCCTTGGAGCAATCCAGGGTCCGCTTCCGGCGTTCATGGTCGAGTGTTTTCCAATTCGAGGCCGGTACACCGCGATTGGCTTAAGCTACAACATTACGCTTGCTATTTTTGGCGGAACCGCTCCTCTGGTCAGCACTTGGTTAATTAAATCAACCGGCGATCTAGCATCGCCAGCGATTTATCTCGTCGTTTTATCAGCAATCAGTTTTGTGAGCATGTTATTTTTAAAGCCAATTGACGGGAAGCCTGTCAGCGAAGACTCCAACAACTAACGTTCTCAGTTGACATTCCTCTCGGTACCCATTCCCATCAAATCATGTCGAAGCCTGCTTTTACAGTTGTAATTTTTGCAATCACAACACTCCTGTTTTGCGATCCAGCCAACGCTGATGACTGGCCACGATTCCGCGGTGCTCAAGGGGCAGGCGTCGCCACGGATTCCGATGCGATCCCCAATGTTTGGTCACCTCTAGAGAATGTAGCCTGGAAAGCACGGCTTCCTGGCCCGGGCGCATCGAGCCCAATCGTTGTCGGTGAAAAGGTTTTTGTTACTTGTTATTCCGGCTACGGGGTAACCAAAGAGCAGCAAAGTAACCTTGAAGATTTGGTGCGGAACCTAATTTGCATCGATTTAACAACCGGCGCAATTCTCTGGCAGAACAATATCGAAGCATCGCTGCCGGAGGACTCCTATTATAAATCGGGCGTTTCCTCTCACGGTTACGCTTCCCACACGCCTGTCTCGGATGGCAAGAACGTTTATACATTTTTTGGCAAAGGCGGCGTCTTCGCGTTTGACCTTGATGGGAATGAACTCTGGCGAGCAAGCGCTGGCAAGGAATCCGATCCGCCCAAATGGGGATCGTCATCGAGCCCAATTCTGTATCGCGATACATTAATTGTGACGGCATCCGCAGAGAGCCAAGCGGTCATTGGTTTTGATGTCGAAACGGGTCAGGAAAAATGGCGACAATCCGCAACAGGGCTCAACGGAATGTGGGGAACGCCGATTTTGGTAACGGTCAATGAAACCCGAACCGATCTTGTCATGCTAGTCCCCGGCGAAATCTGGGGGCTTGATCCAGCGACTGGGAAATTACGTTGGCATTCGACGGCCACCAAATCGCAACATGCCTATACCAGCGTTATTGCAGATGGCAAACGCGTGTACGCATTTTCGGGACAGGGAGGGGGCAGCGTCGCCGTCGACGCAGGCGGAACTGGAAACGTCAGCGACACCCAATTGGTTTGGAATGGGCCCGTGAATGCGATTTATGGATCACCCATTCGCTACGAATCTGACCTTTATATTATTGCCCGTGGCATACTCTCGACCGTCGATACAGCAACGGGGAAAAGAGGCTTTCAAATGCGATTAAAAGGCGAACGCAAGACGGGAAACTCACGCTTTGGGTCGCTCGACTATGCTTCACCGATCGTCGTAGGAGATCGGTTGTTTTATCTTAATGCCAGCGGACAAGTTTATGTTTTCCAATTAGGCAGCAGCATCGAACTACTGGCAGTCAACGAGGTGACTTCTGAAAAGGAA
>JAALLA010000240.1:0-1771 GCA_011087765.1 Pirellulaceae bacterium | reverse complement strand
CCCATATCGCCCAGCACTCCATTGCCGAACTCCCATCGCCGGTTCCAGTTCAGGTTCCCACCGGACCAATAACTTTTGTTGTAGGGCCGATTCGCCGCTGGCCCCAACCAGACATCCCAATCGAAGGTTTCAGGAACAGGTTGCTCCGGCAATACAGCCTGACCCACAGACGATATTCCCCGACTGCACCAGACGTGCGCTTCGGTCACATCGCCAAGCATTCCACTTTGCACAATCTCGACCGCTCGTCGATAATTTCCCGTTGCGTGAATCTGCGTTCCCATCTGAGTCGCAATCTCACCCTTCCGTTTTTTATATTCATCTTGCATCAATCTCGCTTCGCGAACCGTATGCGCCAGTGGTTTCTCGCAATAAACATGCTTCCCAGCCCGCATCGCGGCAATGGAGACCAAGGCGTGGTGATGATCTGCGGTGGACACGACAAACGCATCAATTTTTGGATCGTCTATTAGGGTACGCCAATCCGTCGTCACAATGGCATCTTTAAATCGCTGACTCGCTTTGGCAGTTGTTGATTTATTGATATCACAAAGTGCGTAAATATTTTCGCCCGAACAACCATTGAGATTCGCACCGCCCCGTCCGCCAACACCAACCACTGCGATATTCAGTTTATCCTGAGTCAAATTATTTTGAGCTCCAAGGAGGTGGACCGGACCTAAAGCAGCCGCACCTACAAGCGTAGAAGCTTTGATAAAATGCCGGCGGTTGGCAGAGCCGCTATTGAGATTAGTCGGACTCATACAAGAACCTCCCATTTAAGAAATAAAAATCATCGACACACACTGAAAATGTGCAGCGATTAATCTTATCCGATCTGCCGCTGCACTTCATCTTTTCTATTCATAAAAGCAAAAGAGCGGATCCCTCATTCAATAGCCAAAGATCACCGACAACCGCACGCCTTTGAATCATTACAAATTTAATTCGCTTATTTTTTACCCTGCTCAAGATCGGCAGTCGCATTGGCGAATTGGCGTCCAAGATCGATGTAGCCAAGAGAATCGTAATGCCATGGATCTGAATATCCGTATTTATCAGTCGTGGTCACGAGTGCCGCTGCTGCGTCAGCCTTCACATACTCGGCCTGAGCCCCGCGCACGATCTCTCCGTGCTTCCAACTGGGTGGCTCTTTTTTAGAATATGAAATCCGACCAATCACTACGGGAATATCATCCCCACGAAAAGCCGCTCGTATCAAATCCATCAATCGCTTCAAATTCGCCTGATAACGATTGGCAATTTCAGGTGTATGGTGTGCGTCACTTTCGCCTTGCATCCAAACAATCCCGGCAGGGATCAGGCGATCGGGTTGACCATCATCATCAATATCTGTGTCCGCATAAGCGTGACGCACCGTGGCCAGGAAATGATCGTATTGGTTGATCCCGGCGGCTCCTTCAAAATCGGGCTCCCAGCATCCAAATCCTCCGGCAGCTGCCGCATCGATGGATGTCCCACCCCGCGAATACTTAACGATCGCAATTCGCCGATCGGGAAAACGCTCCTGCATTGTTTGCGCAAATGTCAACTCAACGCCAAATCGATTGGAATACTGGTTCGTTTTTCCGTCGGATTTAAATCCAACTCCATGCCCCGGCTGCAATTTGCTCCACACCCCTTTCCCATCAACAGCAGCCCGATCGGGCGATGTGTTGCCATGAAAAATCATCACGTCATTTTGCGACCCAGCCTGGGCGGCAGGCAATTGATTGACATACCCATAGCCATCCATATTGGACTGACCTCC
>JAALLA010000239.1 GCA_011087765.1 Pirellulaceae bacterium | reverse complement strand
CATTAATACGGCAGGCGCTGTCAGTGGGACTCGTAGTATTTACGCGAATTTAGGTGGATTCTTTGCCGTTGATCCTACTGTCGATGCAAGTGTCGCCGCGTGTTTCAATGGAACTTCTTCTAAACTGCGCGTTGTAGATTGCATCGCCGAAAAGAAGTTTGACAAAGAAAAATGCAAATCCGAAGCAAGTGCTACCCTTCGTGCGAAGAACGAAACATTGACGCGATTCACAGAACAAACCGACGAGGCAATTTCAGACGGAAGAGAAAAGCTGAGCGAATCGCGCGAAAAGATGAGGGCTAAGTCGAATTTGATTCCTGAAATCTACCTCCGCTCGTTTGATGATTCCGTTTTAGCAACAGGCAAAAAATCTTCTCTATCGAGACTGGGTGCTCCCAATATTCCGGTCGCAATCGAAGATAAGGCCGACGTATCCGTCGCGGTTCATGATTCGATGCCGAACAATTACCTAGGAAAACTTTTTGCTGGAAAGACGTTCTCCAATGAAGAACTTGCAGATGAGTTGGGTTCGATTCTTGGAGAAGCACCTGATACGTTAACCGGTGGTTCGGAAGGCGATAAAGATGATTCATTTAGCATTACGTTTGCCGCAATTCGTCCAATCCAAATTGAGTTTCGCGACAACGCGTTTCGGATCGTTGTTTCGGGTTCAGGGTTTTCTCAAGGTGCAAAGAAAATTAATGAAGGGCTGAAGATTGCGCTGAAATTTAAAATTGTTAAGCGTGACGGAAAGCTGTTTTTGACGCGAGATGGGAAGGCTGAGATTGATTATCTTGAGCCGGAAAAAAAGCGTCCGACGACGGTTGCGTTTCGATCGTTTTTGGATGGCAAATTGAATCCCAAGGAATCCGAAGAGGAGCTTGCTTCTGAGTTGCCTGCGAATTTGGTGCCTGTCGATAGTGTTGAAGCGTTGCAAGACAGCGAAGTTGCGGCGGCGATGGTACTGAGTCGGTGTCGGGCCGAAGGCGGCTGGCTTTATTTGGGTTGGACCTATTCCAATTCTGAAGAATCCGTTGATTTTTCTGAAGGAACGCCGGCCGTTTGGAACACCGGTGAAGGAAAATAGTAGGTAATATTTGAGGTGGTTACCTTACTGTTAAAAACGCTGCCTTAACAACTTGCTGCAATCGCGCCGGTAGGGACCGGTTAGCGACTTGTAGCTGGCGGATTCTTTGGTCGGAACTGCTCTCAAGGGTTGTTGGAGATTCTGTTATTGATTCTGCCGCGTTGTAAGTCGTTTGCTAGGACGGTTAGCGGGATGCCCAAATCCCATTTATAATGCCGTCATGGATGATAAACGTAAAAATCCGCAGGATGTTGATAACGCGGGAATGACCCCATTTAAGAGCGCCGCGGACAAAGTCCGCACGTTTCCGCAGACTCCCGGGGTTTATCTGATGAAAAACGCCGCCGGCGTCGTCATCTATGTCGGTAAAGCGACCAATCTTCGTTCCCGTGCCGGCAGCTATTTTTTGAAGGCTGCGGCGGAAGATTCGCGAACGGCGCCCTGGATTGGTGAAATTGCTGATGTCGATTATTTGGACTGCGAGAGTGAGGTTGACGCCTTATTGGTTGAATCGAGGTTGATTAAAGATATTCAACCGCAAAACAACAAAATTCAGAAGGACGACAAGTCTTTTCCTTATTTGCAAATTTCGACTTATGAAGACTTTCCACGTGTTGAGATAACCCGCGAACCCGAATCTTCCGGGGTCAAATTATATGGTCCCTTTCCGAGTGCCGGCTCCCTTCGAGGGGCGCTGCAAGTGTTGCAGCGGATTTTTAAGTTTCGCACCTGTTCCTTAGACATTGATGATGGTGATGAACGTTGGAGATGGTTTCGGCCGTGTCTGTTGGCGAGTATCAAGCAGTGCACAGCGCCTTGTAATATGCGGATTTCGAAAGAAGAGTACCGTAAAGATATTCGACGTTTGCAGATGTTTCTGTCGGGTAAAAAGAAAAAGCTAATCAAGCAATTACAGGATGAGATGTTAGCCGCTTCGAAGCTGATGGATTTTGAAAAGGCAGCTAAGTTGCGCGACGAAATTGAAATGTTGAATTCACTCGATCGGCGCGGCGAACTGGATACCCACGCTCAACCCGAGGTCTTTCACATTGATCCCAAGAAAGGTCTCACCGGACTGAAGAAAGTATTGAAGTTGAAGGAGGCCCCGAGAACAATCGAAGGTGTAGATATTGCCCATCTTGGGGGAGGTGACACGGTAGCGAGCCTGGTGAGGTTTGTTGACGGCATGCCGTTCAAGCCTGGGTATCGCCGGTTTAAAATTAAAAACGTTTCCGGAATTGACGACTACCGCAGTATCCATGAGGTCGTCTCCAGGCGGTTCCAGCGTCTATATGACGAGCAAGATGTTTTTCCCGACATCTTATTAATTGATGGGGGGAAGGGGCAGTTGAGTAGCGCCGTAGCCGCATTTGAGGCTTTGGGGATCGAGCCGCCCACGCTGATTTCACTTGCCAAAAAGAACGAAGAGATCTTCTGCCCAGGTGATTCCGAACCCATTCGGCTGTCACGGCACGCTTTTTCACTCCGGTTGCTGCAATATGTTCGTGATGAAGCCCATCGATTTGCCCAGCATTACCATCACATTCTGAGAAGTAAGTCTCAGTTTGAATAGAAATTTCGTAGTTTCCAGTGGTGTGAGGGGCTGGGGATTTCCTTCCCTCTCCATAGTGGGGTCATTGGGGTTGTAGCGATTGACTGTTTTAAGAAATCTTCATTGTTGTGTTTTTGCTACATAACAATCCGAAAAACCGTGCCAAACCACGGGAATCTGTTGGGGAAAGAAATTTTTCCGACTGAGGCAAAGCATCCAGATTAAGTGGGTGTATAGTTGGTTGAGTAGATTGTCTTCCCCAGTCGTCGAGTCCCAAAGATGTTCGTTTTCGAAAGAGAACTTCCTTTCCGGACGCGCTCCCCATACTGAGGAAGTCACCAATCGTGGGCCGATTGGAAATTGAGAACTTGCCGTCAGCCAATTTTGGAGTTCCCCTGCTTTGAATGAGGTTGGCGGCGGTTCAATTTCCGCACTGGCCAGTTCGCTGTCGATAATTAGGCAATTTGCTTGCCTAAGAAAATTAGCGAACCGCTGCTTGTCCGGCTTGCCATCTGTAAGCCCGCCCCTAGTGGAAAGTAATCACGGTCGATTGTCCGAACTAGAAATCTTGCCAACCGCGATGATTGCTACGTAATTGTGGTGCTACGTATTTTGATCGTAGAAATCATAGATCCGCTCACTTGGAAATTACTGGCCGGTTCGGATGTTCAGGAGCGGAAGTTTCGAGTCATTTTCATATTTTGAAATGACGCTTTGGATGGTCGATGACGGAATGGCATAGCTTGCGGCGCGACCTAACCTCGCGATATTGATGCCAACTACTTCGCCATCCAGGTTGGTAATTGGCCCGCCGCAGTCCTCGGGAAAGAGAGGTGCGTCGTGTTGAAAAACCGAGGGAAAGTTGTCATAGCGTTGGCTGGGAACGGCGCCCAGTCGGTTCATCATTTTGAATCGCGCTGCTTGTTCACCTGAATACTCTTGAGCAGCAAGTGTGGCCGTTGTGGTTTGCGTTTTCCCATCGCGTAGAAACGTGATTTCGATTTTATCACCGGGTGCTCGATCCTTGATTGCTTTAACGAGTGTCGAAGCATCGATCATGGCAGTTTGGTTGAACTTTGTGATGATGTCTCCATCTTGAAGCCCCGCCAAAGCAGACGCAGTGCCTGGCCTGATTGAGCTGACGCGGACTCCGGCGGTCGTCGTTTCCGGTTGGACTCCCAAAAATGCCTGTTGGCCGACGGCAGTCGAGCGGGTTGGAACGCTAAACGTCCCGAGTGCCAATACGTTTCCGAAAGGATCGGGTGTCAACAAGAAGTTTCCAATCGACGCCGATTGGTTGGCCCAATTAACGGGAACCAGTCCATCGGCATCGATTTTAAGGATGGCAAGATCATGCTCTTTGTTGACCTCAACTAGTCGGGCTCGTTTTTCGCTTGAATTGAACAGCTTGCAACGAATTGTTTCTTGGTCATCAATTTCACGCGCGTTTGTGAGAATGTAGCCATCGTTTCGAAAAATCGTCCCCATTGCGACTGGTCGGTTGTTTGAATAGACCACGACGGATGACTTTGCGGCACTTTTGACCGCGGGTCGGAGCGAAGCGAGTAGCCCGCTATTCTGCCTTTCCAGAGGATGGATAGAACGGTTACGAATATCTGGCAATTCGAACTTGAGTGCGATGACAGTTCCTGACTGGTTAACCGCCGCCGATTTCAGGCCCTCGAAAGGGTTCACAGGACTTTGCCGGAATCTCCTAAACTGTTCGCGAGTCATTTTGATGACCGAGGAATCAGTTTCCAGCGCCTCTTCAAACTTCAATCTGAGATCTTCGTCAAGATCGTCGAGCATGGCTTGAAAGATGTTTCGCAAGTCACGTGAAATTTGGCCATGAGATTTTTCAAGCGGCCCACCGAGAAAGCAGAGAGCCAACCCCAGGCTAATAATAAAGTTAGGCGTGGTAATTGTTTTCATTTGATATTGCCAAAACTACAGTCGTAAAAATTACTGAGGAGTAATCTCCAATTTGAATGTTCGATCACCTCTACGAATCGAGATGGGATAGGATAATCCGGCCGTTTGTTGCCGAATGACATTAATCAATTCTTGTCCGGATGTGATTGGCGATTTACCAAACTGGGTGATGATATCGCCTGTTCTAATTCCCGCGGCCGCCGCAGGCGAATTTCGGTAAACCGAGGTGACCACGCATTCATTTGCGGTCAGGTCGACGGTGACGCCAATTAACGGGCGGGGCTGCTCATTGCTTCCCAGGTTTGCCAGCCTGCCCCACTCCTGCCCTTTCTCCAAGCGTTCCCAATCAGCGATAAATAGTTCGATAGGGATATGTCGGTTCTCACTGACCGAGTCACCGATGGAACTGTGGATCCCAATGACGTTCCCCTCGAGATTAAAAAGTGGACCTCCGGAATCGCCGCCGATAAGAACCGCGTCTGTTACTAGCTGTGAGTTTTCCATCTTGAGGAAACGGCCAGTTCGCACCGGAGCATCACGTCCCAGTTCCCAGCCGCCGGAGTGTCCAATGGAAACAACCCAGTCGCCACGTTTGGTAGTCTCTTCTGTATTGATTTTGGCATGTGGCCACGGGCCCGGTTCGAGGAGTTGGGCCATTCCCAAATCTTTGTTGAGATTGTATCCGAGCGGCTTCGCTTTGACTCGACGCCCGGAGGAGAGGACAATTTCAAAAGTCCTTAAATTTGTGTTCTCTATGACGTGCCCTGCTGTGAGCACTAAGCCATTCTCAGAGACAATCACCCCGCTCCCAGAGCCGAAACCGTCCACCAAAGCAACACAGGCATCTCGGTTTTGGTCAACGACGCGTACCACTTTTTCTCCGATCAGTTTAAGCGTCTTGATCGTGTCATTGTCCGCCGCTCGAGCATTGCCAAGAAACGACAACGCTATCGCGAGAGTGAAGATGATTCGCGACGAACTTAACGGAGCGTAAGAGATTTTAGGTAAAGACATAGTGGATTATCTAATAGGTTGTTAAGGAATGTCTCGCTATAGGATCAAAATTTCCGATCAGTTTATTTTAGGTTCCCATTTCTGTTAGGTTCCCATTTCTGGATTTTTGTTTGCTTCGGTTAAGATTATAGGCTTTACGAGGCGCGGGGACTAAATATCGTTCCCGCAGTAAATAGAAACACCGAGGGTTTACCGTAAGTTTCGGAGGTTTTTCATCAAAAAAATTGCCAACAACGTTACTTAGTTGTTACCAATCGTCAGTGGAAACTCTGTTTTTTAAGTATAACTGACCGCAAATTAATTATTGGGAGGCATCTGTTGAAGTTGTTTTTGAAGCTCACTCTATATGTTTGGACCTTTCCGAATTCGCTGATTGGTTTGTTGTTAGGATTGATTGGTTTGTTGACGCAGGGGCGGGTTCAAGTTAGAGAAGGATGTCTGGAATTTTTTGGTGGAGGGGTTTCGTGGCTTCTTAACCGTTTAGGGAGCCGGGGAGTGGCGGCGATGACGTTGGGGCATACGGTTTTGGGGCAAGATCGGCAGACACTTGATTTGGTCCGAAGCCACGAACAGATTCACGTTTCGCAGTACGAAAAATGGGGTGTTTTGTTCATTCCTGTTTATTTGGGTTGCTCGGCTTACCTCTGGGTCGCGGGAAAAGACTGCTATCGCAATAATCCCTTTGA
>JAALLA010000238.1:1302-6274 GCA_011087765.1 Pirellulaceae bacterium | reverse complement strand
TTCCAGAGGTGGCAATCCCCGTACCCATAGGGCCCCGGAATCTAGGCCAATCTTCCGCCGACACGGTCAACGTGAATAAAAACAACGCCAACACAGTAAAAATGGATTGTCGATACATCAAATTCTCTCATGGTGGGGATGGTTTAAGATCTGCAAAATATAACACAACAAACAAAAAAGGTATGCTGCGTGGTGCGACAAAGATTTCTCATTCGAGTTCAAGTTCCGGAATTTCGATATTGAATGTTGCGAATTTCACTAACGATGAATGACGAGCAGGGAATCAGGGCAGTTATCACGCGCCACAAACTTAACCAACGAAGTTATTTCCGCTGGTCAGCACAAGAACCTAAAACTAAACAATCGAATTGATGTCCATCTGATTCACTAATCATCAAACGATAAATTCTTACCGCTTCGGTATCCAACACGAAACCGCTTCACGGTACTCCAAATAAGACTCACCAAATCGTCTTTCCATATCAGCTTCCTCGATTGGCCTTACGACAAAGTGCCAAATCAGTCCGCCAAGTAGCGAATAAATTAAAACTGCCAACGACTGAAAAATAAGCGCGATTGCCAGCCCTTGAGAAATTCCGGCGATAGCCATTGGATTCCGCACAAACCGATAAGGCCCTGTCACCACCAAGGTGTTCGTCTGATCCAACGGCAACGGGGTCCCGCCACCGTCCCGAACCATAAAGAAGGCACTCACTAATCCCAGTGAGCTTGCAAACACAAATACGGCTCCGCCAACCCAACTTCGAAGTCCAAGTTCGACCGAAAAATCTTGACCGAAAGAATCGATTAAAACAAATGGAATCAAGAGCAATGCAACACACCAAATGCAAACGATCTGGGCAAGAGTCTTTGTCGCATTCAAGAACAATCCAGTTGATGCGGTTCTAAAAAGGCGGGCACTAAAACAAAGAAAAATATTGTAGGCAAAACCCAGCGTCATCACGCCGCTCGACAGATAACCCGATCCCGTCAAATAACTAGCATTCCAGCAGTATGCCGCTGCATAGCCGAAGGCTCCAAGGATTATGAATTCTATTAAAACGTTTTTGACATAGGCTCTCAACATCGAGAGAGCCACCAAAAACGTCATATCAGCGGCGAAAAACGACCAAAAAGAGACCGGCGGAATTCCGTCAAATTGAAACGCCTCAAAAAAGTTCGACGAAAGAGTCAGTCCGACCCACCAAAGACTCAAAAGGGCAGCTTGAAATAAATAGGCTGTCTCTTTCAATGTTCTACCCTTTTCAGGAAGAGGCTAAAATATATTGAAGTTTCGCTATCGGTAAATATGCCTCGGCCAATCCAATACGCCACTTTACCAATTTCCATCTGACATTTTTTCTAGGCAACCACAACGATTGAAGCAGAGTTCACGCAATTCAAACTATCTACCAGGCCTATGGCACTTCCTTGGCAATTCATCCATTGCCAAGGCGATCACATCTATCCCTAAGTTGAGGCATAGCGTGTTTTCCAATTGTCTGCATGCTCATGGGAATCGCAATGGTGAGCTGCGTGTACCAGCTCTTTAACGCCATTCACACAACAGTATCCCGCCCAACCACTTTCAGCAGAAAATGTGCTTAATTTAAAAAATTTGCAATTGGTGCAGGCGACACACTCGATTGCATCTTCCTCAAACAAGGGCGCAATTCTAATTATTTGGCCATAGACGTGCGCACAGCCAGTCTCATCCAGGAGGCCATAAAGATCTCGGTCTGCCGGCACAACCGGATATTGCTTCCCCAAGACCGAAATTTCGTTCATCACATTCTGCCCGAAATTTTCAACGGCCACTTCAATCCACTCCTCGTCATCAAATTTTCGTACACGCACGACAACTCCAGTTCAAGATAGACAAAAATTTATGGAACATAAACGACCTCGTTCACCTAACGTCCACCTAACACTTTTTCAATTACCTAAACGTTCGCGTGGACGGAAAAGCAACGTCCCTCACCGAAATTAACAAACAGGATAGCGAATTAAACCCTTTTTACTCTAAAAAAGGCTCCATTGCCTCTAGAACGGCTTCATGGGAGGGCCATGGCTTTCTAGTCAACAAGGCCAATAGGCCACCCTTTCGCGAAACAACCAGTTGATCGTTAACCAACACGTCGAATTGGCCACGTGAACCAGTTTGGATAATGGGATCAGTAGTATAGCGATCTCTAATGGCTGCAGCGTAACTCGCTACTTTCCCAACATAAGATTGTCAGGTTGGACAATGAATAATCTTTACAACCACAACTCAAAACCCCAACTGAAAAATGGTAAAATTGAAAAAACAATCGATTGACAAGATTTGAAATGGAACACTGCTTTTGTTACCAGACGCAAACGTCCGCAAAACCAACGCACGCGGTATTGAATTGACTGACGAACAACACGGAAAAAAAACTGCCGTCCTTAAAAAAGACGGGACTCGCCTCTCTACACCAACCGGTTTTGCTCGGTACGGCTAAAAGCAATCTACCCGTATCCGAAGTTTACAAACAGTTACTTCAGGCATACTTTCGGGAACATCAAAAATTCAAAATTCCTCGGCCCCTGCGCAGTTTAGCCCAAAACGACATAAATCGAGAAGGGCAAAAATATCAACAAGCGGTGCCGAGTTAATTCAACTCACTGATCTCCCCCGGACCAAAATTGTGACCGGCTATGAATTGGGGTACACTTCTCAACACACTTTCACATTGCCAAACTTCTTTCTTGAGATATTTCTCTATGTTCCATCGATTAGCATCTGGCTGGCAGCTCGCAAAACAGTCCTTAAACGTATTGAAGCTCGACAAAGAACTTTTAATGTTTCCAATCCTGAGCGGCCTCGCTTGCTTGATTGTGACGGCAAGTTTCGCAGCACCTCTGTTCTTTTCAGGGATGCTTGAAAATGCAGCAAACCAAGAGGGCAACAACGCTTCCTCACCTGCATACGTATTGTTTTACGGGTTGATATTTCTCTTCTATTTTGCGACCTATTTTATAATTATCTTTTTCAACTCGGCCCTCGTTGCCTGCGCAATCATTCGCCTCAAGGGAGGCGACCCGGTGATAAGCGATGGGATCGGTGCAGCGATGGCAAGATTACCACAAATCGCTGCCTGGGCCTTGGTGTCCGCAACCGTTGGCTTAATTTTAAAAATCATTGAATCACGCAGCGAACGAGTTGGGCAGTTTTTGACCAGCCTCCTTGGCATGGCGTGGTCCATTACGACATTTTTTGTAATCCCCGTTTTAGTCGTCGAGAAAGCTGGCCCCATCGAAGCCATCAAACGCTCGGTAACCATCATGAAAAATACTTGGGGCGAATCTTTGGCAGCCAACTTTGGAATGGGAACCATCACTTGCCTCGGCATGCTCGTTGGCATCATTCCCATGGGTTGTGGCGTAATGGCTCTCAGTGCTCAGATGGTAGTCTTGGGAATAGTTTTGATTGCCGTAGGAGGAATTGTCGTTTTGACCGTCTCGTTAGTCTCTTCGGCGATGGGCTCAATCATGTTAGCAGCTTTATATATTTACGCCGAGGAAGGTACCGTCCCCGGTGGCTTCGATGACAACTTGATTCAGGCAGCTTTCGCGAGCAAGCGGTAACCCACTTCCAAATGAAAGAACACGACAAACATTGGATTGATACGATACTCAACGAAAACATCCAATTTTGTTAAAACGCGTCACAGCATCCGTCCGCCCCTCCCTCTTAGACCATCGCTTCGGTTAACTGGAGACCTTGTTCGGTCTGAATCCAACTCGGCAGCCATCAGATCCTTCGTTTTAAAACGCCCACGGGTAAACCGAACAACCGTTTCCGCAACCTTTATACCGTACGCCAACCAGTTTCCTACCAAAATCTTAACTACCCTTGGACATAGATGGAAAGCAGACGAATCGCGATCATCGGGAGTGGAACGGCGGGCGCGGCCGCGGCTTTATTTTTGTCGCGAATCGGGCACAAGATTACCCTCTTCGAAAAAGTGAAACATCCCGAAGCAGTTGGTGCCGGTGTGATGTTGCAACCCAGTGGCATGAGCGTCCTTCGCGAACTTGGTCTCGAAAACGCCATTCTGGAGTCGGGCGCAATCGTCGAGCGGCTTTACGCTACCACCACCAAAGGAAAATCGGTCCTGGACCTTCGTTACAAACATCTAGGCAACGACTATTACGGCGTGGGAATCCACAGGGGCGTTTTATATCAGTCCCTTTATGACGCCGTTCTCAATCAACCAATAAATATCGAAGTCGGGGTCGATGTTTCCAAAATAAATGACTGCGAACGTGAAGGATGTTCGCTGGTCTCTACCGACGGACGAGAATTTCGTGGGTTCAATCTGGTGATCGTCGCCGCCGGCGCACGAACCCACCTCCGAAAGATGACCGGGATCCCCCATTCGGTGAGAGAATACCCATGGGGAGCCCTGTGGTTCGTTGCGGAAGAAGAAAAGAAAGGCACAAGTGATATTCTTCGGCAACATCTCCATAGCACTCACTCCATGCTCGGATTTCTACCAACGGGCAAGGGGCCGCATGGGAATGCGAACCTTACAAGCCTATTCTGGAGTATCAAAGCTGACGAACTCCAAAACTTTCGAACTAAAGGTCTGAGCCAATGGAAGACAGACGTACTTCAATTAGCCCCCAACGCGAATCGAATATTGGATCAAATTCAATCATTAGACCAGCTTCTGTTCGCCCCCTATTTTGATGTTGTCCTGCCGCTTCCATACAAGGGTAACATTATGTTTTTAGGTGACGCCGCTCACGCGACAAGTCCCCAACTTGGCCAGGGCTGCAATCTCGCACTTGTTGATGCAATGACGTTCGCCGATGCCATCGACCAGTCAAAGACAATCCCCGCAGCTTTCAACATTTACGATAAAAAAAGGCGCCGCCAAATCCAGTACTATCAATGGGCCACCCGCTTCCTAACCCCATTTTTTCAATCGAACTCTAAAAC
>JAALLA010000238.1:0-1202 GCA_011087765.1 Pirellulaceae bacterium | reverse complement strand
GCTTCAAAATTGATGTCCCGCTGAGGTTCTGTTGAATGCGGCGTCATATATTCGGTTACGACGCGTTCGATTTTCCAACCTTTATAGTTTTCGTCGACAAGTGTTCTAGTCGTCGCCATTCACGTCCTCCAACTCTTCAAATTTTCACACAACTTTAATGAATAAAAAATTTAACGCACACTTAAGTTCAATCCCAAGTTCATTCTAAAAGATAATGTTTTGAAAGTCTAAACGATTCAGACACCGATTCAAGAAATCAACGAAGCCACTCCAAAATCAAATTCCCTTAAAAGTTTTGACCACTACAAGCCATCCATTCTGTTCAACAATGCTAAACCGACTCACGAGGAAAAATGAATCTTGCCGACTTGAATTCTGAACAGAAGTGATCTTATCAACCGAGACAAACGTATTATTTTCCCGTTCAACAACTTCCTGTTTTGGCTTCATACCGTTGCCCCCCCAATCTAGCTAAGCCACTTTTACCCTCAGCCAAAACCGGAGAACCCTAGCCTGACTAAATCAAACGGAAGCGTCGTCGGATTCATCACCCAAACAGTCGTCTATTCGAACACAGATCTTGTTCACACAGTAAACCACGACGGATCCAATTAGCACGGCAACCCCGGTCACCAACGCAACCAGAACATCAGGACCGCCGATTAAGTAAGGCAAGGCCAACCAAATCAAAGCCAAGCAAACAGGCGCAAAGAACAGAAAAGCAATGGCTCTTATCACCACGCTTTTAAGGAACATTGCCAGAATCAGTTCGGCAATACGCTTGTTGGACTTAACGTTCTTAATTGCTGCCCCCTAGTTAAGATTTTAGGTTGCCGACTAACCCGACCATTTCGTGCTTAGAGAATTCGCTTTTTTAAAAACCGGCCAAGTCAGAGACTAAGAAGACACGGAAAACTGATTGTTACTCGCCGATAAACAATCGGTTCGGACAGACTCGATCATCGCCACCGTGATCAACATCTTTTGTATCTTAGTGTTCAGTATTCACTTTACAATATTTTGGTTTAATTGTCACATAAACCAACACCAACTCTCTGTTTTGCGCTCCTCGACTAAGCCTCCATTTGCTACGTATCAGCAAGTTTGTTGAAGCCGGGATTACTCTTCAGGCAGTTGGCTCTCCTGGCGCTCGAACCGAGTTTGAAACGGCCGTTATCGGAGGTGTCGAAAGACAGAAGTGC
>JAALLA010000028.1:15612-32447 GCA_011087765.1 Pirellulaceae bacterium | reverse complement strand
CGGTTTCGATTGAGATGAACTTTGCAGATGTTTCATGGATCCCAACGACCTTTCTCAAGGGGAAGTCTGTCGGTGGGGTATGCGTGATGCCTGCAGAAGGCGATGGCGTCTTTTAGTGAAAATTAAGCCGCTGATACTCATGGCCCCGATGCACAGCAACATTCCAGCGTGCCCAGCGATTTCGGCCCGGCGTGGCGATCCTGCGCCGATAGCTTGTCCGACCCTCACGGAGGTCGCGATGGCAAGGCCGAGTGGAATCATGAATGAAATGGAAGCTGTTTGCAGGGCGATTTGATGGGCTGCTAACTGAGTTTCCCCGATCGTACCCATTGCAAAAGCAGCCGCTCCAAACATTCCGGCCTCAAATGCAAGTGTCATTCCAATTGGCCCGCCGACACGTGCGACTTCTTTTAGGGTGGTAAGGTCCGGACGGAGCAATTTTGAAAAGATATGAAGTTCCGAGTACGTGTGGGAAACGTAAATTGAAAATGCGAGGAACACAAGTCCGTAAACGAGGCTACTTGCATACCCGGTTCCCACTAGCGCCAACTTGGGTAGTCCATAATGCCCGAACATCAATGCATCATTGGCAAACACATTTAAGGCAACTCCAATCAAACTAATGACCATGATAGGCTTGGTGTTGGATTTGCCTTCGAGGAGTCCCCTCAGACCCATGATCCAGAGCGCGGGTAACAATCCCCAGGAAATTGCTTTCAAATATTCACTGCTTGCCAAGGCTGTGGCAGGACTTTGGTTAAACCAGATCAGGAGTGGGTAGGCATTTCGATAAAGCAGAAAAGCCGGAGTAAAGAGGAGTACCCCAATCCAGAGCCCCTGCCGTGTGGCCCGCCCACATAAATCTTCATCTTTCGCACCGGTCGCCTGAGATACAATTGGACTAACGCCAATAATGACACCGGAGAGGACGATCAAAATAAATTGGAACAGGGTGCTTCCAATGGCAATTCCCGCTAGGGCTTCTTTCCCTAACCGACCTACCATTACGGTGTCGACAAACGAAATTGTATTCTGGGCGACCTGAGCGAGTACTAAGGGAACAGCAACGGTAACGAGTTCTTTAAGTTCCTTTCGGTACAAGGTTTTACTCGTTAGTTGATGGCTTAGGGTAATTGGCGATGTGATTCGAAGCGGTGTTCGATGGTTTGAAAATATAACCGGTATATCTTAATCCGGCGATTGGGCTAATATAGTGCGGTGGTTTCCGGAGTGCCTCAAATTTTCAAATCTAAAGTGGATGTTTTGATTTTATTTTTATTTGAGTGTGCAAATCCAAATTAAATAACACCAAATTGCTCCCGAGTTGAGCGGGGCATTTTTTTAACGATCTAGCCACATTAGTAGTTGCCCATGCGGTTGTGTTTTCGTGGTGGAGGACCGTGAGATTCAGTAGAGACTTAAATTAATGCAAGGAATTTTGCTATTCGCCTACCAAAATGCTCGTTGGCTACTGGGGGGACTGCTGCTCACCTTTTTTTCGAGCTTCGGACAGACATTTTTTATATCTCTTTTCTCGGGTGAGATTCGCGAGTCATTTCAATTGTCAGACGGGGAGTTTGGCGCGATCTACATGGCGGGAACCTTGGCCAGTGCGGCGACGTTAATTGGGTTGGGGAAGACGCTGGATCAGTTCTCAATTTCCGCAGTTTCTAGTTGCGTTATTTGTGCCCTGGCGGTTGCCTGCCTGGGAATGTCTTTTGTGAATTCGTGGCTTTTGCTGTTGGTAGTTATCTACGCGCTGCGATTGTTTGGGCAGGGGATGATGACCCATACGTCTCAAACTGCAATTGGGAGGTGGTACGACGCTGACCGTGGACGGGCGATTTCGTTGACCTCGATGGGGCATCAAATTGGCGAGGCGTTATTTCCAGCAATCGTGTTGGTCTTGTTGGGGTTGTATGACTGGCGCATTACGTGGCGGATTTGCGCGGTGGCATTAGTCGTTGTCGCGTTACCAGTCATCGCATTACTGATGCGAGTGGAGCACCAGCCGAGCCTTAACAGCCACTCGAAAGTCGCGAACAAGGTTCGCGACTGGACTCGCGGAGAAGTTGTGAGAGACGGTGTTTTCTGGATTCTGTGTCTGGGAATTCTTGCCCCCGCTTTCATCGGAACCTCGGTTTTCTTTCACCAGGTTAGAATCGTGGAATCCAAGGGGTGGTCACCCGGCGTATTCGCCTTGTCTTTTCTGATTTTATCGGTGACGACGGTCTTATTTACACTTATCGCCGGGCAGCTGGTCGACCGTTATCACGCCCGAAGAATTTTACCTGCATTTTTGCTTCCACTGGGCATCGCTTGTTTAGTGTTAAGCTTTGGGCAGGTTCCCCTCGCGATCCATGGGTTTATGTTTTTACTGGCGATCTCCTACGGATTTTCGAGTGCGATCTTCGGAACGATCTGGCCGGAAACCTACGGCACGGCACATCTTGGGGCAATTCGGGCGGTGGCTGTCGCCGCCATGGTATTTGCCTCTGCAATTGGCCCTGGAATCACTGGATGGTGCATCGATCGAGGAATAGGTTTCGATTTTCAGTTATTGGTGATGGCTGGATATTGTTTGTTTGCTGCAGCGACAATGGTAGGCGCGGTGAAGATCCTGGAAAAACGCCAACAGGCCGATCCAGTGAAAAACGACTAGTCGTTTTCAGATTTTTTGAGTGGGCGACTTCTGCCAGAGTCGACAATTCTGGTCAGTTGCTCTTTCAGCCGCTTTGAGATTTCAGGGTGCTCTAGAGTAAGGTTCTTGGTCTCACCAGGATCATTCTTTAAATTGTAAAGTTGGTTTTGAGGGCCACCTGGTTGGGGCTTAACACGATTCGGTTTAGAAAATCCACCTGACCCAAGCATGTCAATGTACTTCCAGTCACCTTCGCGGATGGTGAATCCATTACGACCGGAGGCCACGACCAAGTGGGGATGGACGGGCTGATTTTCAGGCTGTGTACCTTGTAGTACCGACAGAAAACTGAAGCTGTCTGCGCCCGCTTCGTCAGGAAGCTGCTGGTCTGTCATTTCGGCAAACGTAGCTAGTAAGTCGGTGAAGCTGATGGTCTGGTGGGAGACGGTCCCCGGAGCAACAGTGCCTGGCCAACGAACCAGGAACGGCATCCGGTGTCCACATTCCCAGGCATCCGCTTTCATTCCACGGAGTCCGCCTGAGGAATCATGTTGAAAACGCTTAACGTCCTCCTCGTACCAGACGGGGCCATTGTCCGAGGTGAAGATCAAGAGAGTGTCATTGGACATGTTGTTTTTCTCAAGTGCTTTTAAAACAACGCCGACATTGGCATCTACCATGTTGGTAAAATCGCCATACATTGACGCTTGACTGGTTCCAATAAATTCGGGGCTCGGCAACCAGGGTGTATGTGGTGCAGGGTAGGCAAGGTAAAGCATGAGCGGATCATTTGATTTTCCGGTTCGTTGTCGCATGGCATGATTGTCAATTACGGCAACGGCTTCTTTGGTGAAATTTGGGAGTACGTCCTTGAGTTCCAGATCGGGTGAGATTCCCCCCTCTCGCCAAAAAGCACCTTGAATGGGAGACCAGCCTTTTGACTGATTCGCCGGAATGGTCTGGGTGGGTGCGGCGACCACTTCCCGGTTGCGTATGTAGTAATAAGGCGGAATATCGGTCGACGCGCGAATTCCATAAAACGAATCGAATCCTACATCGACGGGACCGCCGTTCATTGGTTTTTCATAGCCTTGCTCGTTGAACCCAAGATGCCACTTGCCCACCATCGCAGTTTCGTATCCCTGTTGGTTGAGCAAAGAGGCGATGGTTGTTTGTCCCGCTTTAATCGAAGGGCTTTTCCGCCATTGATTCGTATCAGCGCGAAATGGATAGACCCCTGTCATCAATCCATACCGGGAAAGATGGCAAAGCGGCCCCGGTGCATGGGCGTCGGTAAATCGAAGCCCCTGCGTTGCCAATGAATCGATATTTGGAGTCGGGATTTTGGATTCGGCGTTATAACAACCGGCATCACCATATCCCATGTCGTCTACCAGAATGATGACAATGTTGGGTAGCTGGGCATAGGCTGCGGGACTCGCGTTTAGCAGAGTAAAAAGTACGAGTCCGAGTATTTTGATGCGCATGGTGAACCTGTGGATTGAATCTTTGTCCCAAAGTCGCTGTAGTTACGTATTAGTGGATTTAGTAATTACTTCGAGAGTTGGTATTTCCCTTTGGCAAATACAGTGTGGCAGCGATTGCAAGAGTCAAGCATTGTGCCGTAGTGTTTTTGGGCCTCTGCATAATTGCCGGCTGATTTATAAAGCGACTTCCCCGATTGATATACTTCGAGAGAGATTGCTTTCCACTGCTTGTTTTTTGCTTCATCTTCTGGGCCACGGGCGGCAACCAAGGCCGAGCTCTCTGCGAGAACGAGTGCGTGATTCTTAAAGGCTTTCCATGCCTTGCGGTCGGCGGGTTCGGTTGCCAGGACTTGTTTCAGGCCTTTGTAGCTTGGCTCACATATATATTCCATGAAATGATGCATGTTATCGATTGGCTCAAAATCATCGTCAGTCGTGGTCTGCGGTGCTGGCTGTGGCATGACTTTGTTTTGAGGCTGATTGCCTAAAGCGTTACTGAAGATAAACGCGCTGGACAAAGAGATGATAATTGCAAGTAGTTCAACCGTCTTCATAATCTAATCCTGAAGCATAAAAGTGGAGAATTGGTTTCCGCTCCCGTTAATTTATGTGAATCTATAAGGGCGGGGGTTCGAAATTACAGCGTCTCTTGGTTGGCTAGGTTTGTTGGCCGACCCGAATTGTACCTGATTGGGATGAACTTTTGTCAGTTACAAGTGTAACTCATTGTCTCTTTTTTGAATTGACAGTCAGCGGGATCGACTATCGGAGTCAAATCCCTTGCCGGGCTTGTTGGACCAAACCTGCTCAAACGCTACAGGGTTATAACAGCAATGATACCTAGGACCGGAATGGCAATTAAAATCGGATATCCAGTTTGGGGTATTTCGTTGTTTCAATGGCTGATCTGCGGGCGGATTGGATGCAATGAATGAGCATTTTAATTAGACTTCAGTGGATCCCAGGCGATCAGACGCGAGTTAATTATTGGTGTCGACTAAGCACGGACGAGTGGAGTAGGTCAGGGTTTTTGATTGGCTGAAAATTTCATTGAGTTGAATTCAGGTTCGAGGCCAGATGGTCCGTTCGGGGTATAAATAGGCTTGGCATGTTGATTCAGGCCGAAAGTTAATTCGGAGCATATGGTGCGACAGATTTATTTAGATTACAACGCGACGACCCCGATAGCTCCCAGTGTGGTGGAGATGATGAATCCGTTTTTATCCGGACACTATGGGAACCCATCAAGTACGCATTCGATGGGGCGTGCTGCTAAAGAGGCCATCGAAGACTCCCGAGTAAAAGTTGCGGGATTATTGGGCTGTGACCGTGATGAAATTGTTTTCACCAGTGGTGGCACCGAAAGCAATAATCTCGCGATTAAAGGAACGATGTTGCAGTGGGCACCGAAAGATGCGCATTTAGTCATCTCTGCGATTGAGCATCCAGCAGTTGTGGCACCGGCAAAGTTTTTAGAGAGACTAGGCTACGAAGTGACGATTGTCGGATGTGATGCGCACGGTTTTGTGCATCCAAGTTCGATTGAGGCGGCCCTTAAACCAGAGACTAAACTGGTCAGTGTGATGCATGCGAATAACGAGATTGGGACAATTCAGCCCATTCGTCAAATCGCTGAAATTTGTCACGGAAAGGGAGTGTTGCTCCATACCGATGCATCACAGAGCGTGGGTAAGGTTCTGACTTACGTCGACCAGCTCGACGTCGACTTGTTGACAGTTGCTTGTCATAAGTTCTACGGGCCTAAGGGAGTCGGGGCCCTGTTCGTGCGGGAGGGAGTTTCAATAGAGCCGCTTCTTCACGGTGCGTCGCATGAACGCGGGATGCGGGGCGGCACCGAGAATACTCCCTACATTGTTGGGATGGGCCAAGCGGCGCATTTAGCGGCTAACTGTATCGATGAATCATCAGAATCGATGACGAAGTTGAGAAATCGACTGAACGATCATTTGGCTAATGGGATTCCTGGGTTGCAGGTCAACGGATTAAAAGCAGCCAGACTGCCGAATACGTTGAGCGTTATTTTTCCCGGTGTCAGCGGACAGGCCATTTTGAAACGAGTACCAGAGATTTGTGCTTCGACTGGTTCCGCTTGCCATAGCAGTGGTTTGGTATCTTCTGCGACTTTATCGGCGATGGGGATGTCCGCTGAGGAAATGGAAGGTGCGGTGCGGTTTTGTGTGGGTTGGTATTCCTCAGAAGAGGAAGTCGACCGAGCTGGAAACCTGTTGATTGACGCTTGGGAGAATCTTGCCAGTTCTATTTTTTAATGAATTGGCCGAGAGAGTCTTTAGGTTTGACGTAGGTCTGGCTTTCCCGTTTTTACCAAGTTTTTCAGCTCAGTTGTCAATTAGCTCGCGAGTCATGGTGCACCGGTCCGCGGACAGCTTGCCGTTCGGCTCTTCCGGGAAATGCTCGGGTCACAAGCAAGTAAGCGGCTGAAAATTAGGGCTGGGAGAGCGACTGGGCGGTAAGCTGTGGCCCTCGTAATGTCTTTAGAAAGGCAGGCGGGCAAGCTTGGTCATAGGCGGGCATTTCTGAGAAATATTCCGATGACGATCTGGCCTGGCCTTGGTGGCGCAGAATGGCTGCCCGCAGCGTTGGCGATTGTCCGTCGTGAAAATAAGGGGCAGAGTCAGCGACGCCCCATAGTGGAGGAGTTTGCCATTGATCTGGGTGGGGGTGAGAGCGGTCGAACTCAAATTGTTTTTCTGCTTCACCGTCGTTATAGCCACCATTACGAGAACCACCAGGTTGGATTGGTTCGAGGTTGTATAAATGGAAATCGCTAAAAATCTGTTCTACGCCGCCAAGATCTTCGATGTGGCAGTCGGCACATCCAATCTGTCCGAAGATTAATTGACCTCTCTCGGCTCTGAATCTTCCGACGGTGTCTTCAGGAAGAATTTGTACGGGGCGTGGAATACTGCGAACGAAGCAAACTAGTTCGTGTAATTGTTCAGGAGTCATGTCCATCGCGGCGTTGGTATCTGCTTCGTATGCTCTGGGCGACTGTTGTGCATGCAGATGGTTGGTTAAACCTATTTCCATTGCACAGGCAGAAGCCACAAATTCTTCCAGAGATGCGAACTGACCTTTCCAGCCGAATTTGCCAATATTTCCATTGGCCTTGTTCACAATTCCCAAACGATTACCGCTGAAGTCACCGGTTAATTCTTTAGAGATAATGTTGGCGAAGCGTTTTTGCCCATGAAGACTGATCGACAAGTTTGAGATTTTATCGATTAATCCAACTCCAAACAGAGCAGGGGAGTTGAGTTCTTGAAAGATGACTGGATCATCGACCTTCATGACTTCTCGGGTCGTTGTTTGGTTCTGCCCCGGTGCACAATAATCTGACATATTGACTGTGCTTTGTACGAGTGATCTTTGGATCGTCTGCGGGAAAAGAGCGTTGACTTGGCTCGTTTTTTCTTGTTGGCGTGGCGAAATGGAGTCGGCGTGTACAACTCCCGATTTAATTTTCTCACCATCTGAAATGACTTCGAACGACGTGACGTTGAATTGATTGCCGCTGCTTCCTCCAAGTCCTCCTTGAAAATGACAGGCAGCACAAGATCTTGCGTTGAATACCGGGCCGAGTCCGTCGCCTCCGCCACAGAGGCTATCACCAATATTCCATTCATGTTCGAAAAGTATTTTTCCCGCAGCGACCTTTTCGGGAGTTACCCGACCGTTCCAGGCCTTGAGGCCTTCAAAGCCACAGGCGCAGGCGAACACAATCGTGGCCGCCAAGATTAGGTTTCGCCTAAAGATACGAGGAGCGGGGTGCATGATCGCCTAGCAGGAATTGGGGGAGCGAAGGAAGTTTCCGTTGTAACAAAATCAATAAAAACGTCAAACCAATTCAAAATGCCTCGTGGAGAGGGCGTTGTGGGAATCAGTCATTAGTTCGGCGAACCTCGATTATAGTTAAGGCCACAAAAGCCTCAGCGATATTCTGTTTACATTCTCAAGAACTAGAAAGAAAACGGAGGAATACGGCAAGCGGGGCCGTATTTTGGAGAAGGTGGGCCAAAAAAAACGACTCGTTCTGGAAGGAACGAGTCGTTTCTGTAAATTCTGTGCTAGCCGCGATTGAACGAATTCATCGGGCTAGATCAGTCTTTTATTTAGCTGCAGCAAGGCTCAGCTGCTTCTTCGCAACCGCAAGCCGACTTGCATCCGCAACCAGCGAACAAGCCGCGAATTCGAGCACACATGCCGTGTAGGCGGCTACGAATTCGGCCGTTGAAAAGTTTGCAACCGCAGCCACATGAAGCTGCTGCATCACATCCACTGTCACTGTCGCAGCTATTGCAGCAGCGACGAGGTGCACAGCGAACAGTTACTGGAACTTCTTCAGTGACGCACTTTGGTACGCAGATAGTTACTGTGTAAGGAACTTTCTTCGAAACGCAACGTGCTTTCTTGACAGTCTTCATTTCTGTAACTTTTTTAGTCACGCAGTAAGGGACTTCGCGAGTTTTTGTTTCGCAAACCATTTTGGTTGTGCAAACAGGAACTTTCTTAGTCTTAGTTTCGCAAACCATTTTACGAACGCAGTAGTTTTCTACGCGTGTCTTTGGCTCGCAAACCATCTTAGTGGTGCAGTAGTGTACAGTTTTAGTTACTGGCTCACAAACGATTTTTGTGCAGCAGTAATTAACAACTCGAGACTTCTTCTCGCAAACGTAGCGAGTCGTGGTGCATGGAACCTGCTTAGTTACTGGCTCGCAAACGATTTTGCAAACAGTGTAAGGAACTTCCTTGCAGACCTTTTCGCAACGGTACTTGCATACAGCAACTTGCTTTGTTGTGCATTCAGGAACCCAGACCTTACGGCAAACCGTTCGGTCAGGTCGCTTGCAGCAAACCTTGGTGCAGCATCCAGGAGTGTAGGTGCGGCATCCAGTGCAAGGATCTGTAGAGAAAGAACCACGAGTCCGTTTGATCTTTGTGTAAGATCGGCCGGGGATAACTTCCGTACGAGTTTCGAAGTGTCCACCACGAACTTTTACGGTCTTCATCTCGGTGTAAGGAACACGTTTGATGCTAGTGACCGTACGCATTTTAGTTTCAGAAACTTTTTTGCGGACGTGAGAAGTGACAGTCTTCATTGTTGTCTCGGTGACAGGCTTACGTACTGTGTAATGAACAGTTCGTTGCTTGTTTTCCTTGACAGCACGACGTACGTAAGTCGTGACTTCCTTCGAGTGCTTTTCTGTAACAGGTCGCTTGACGGTGTAGTTGACCGTGCGCTGACGCTGCTCAGTTACAGGACGTCTAACTGTGTAGTTAACCGTCTTGTAAGTTGTCTCGCGAACTGGTCGCTTGACAGTGTAAGTTTCGGTGCGCATTTTCTGCTCTTTAACACATCGTGTTACCGGAACTTGCACTTCGTCATAAACAGTCTCATTGACTGTTCGATAACGAGTGACTTCTTGCTTTTCGTTGACCATGCGTTTCACAGTTTTCATCACTGTGTAGTTGCATCCGCAACCGTTCGCTGGTGCAGCTGCGGCAACTGTGTTGTAGCTCGCGCCACCACAACATTGGCCCCAGCTGAAGCTGGCTGACACCATAGCTGCGGCAAACGCTGCAGAGGTCAGCAGACTTCTTACCAATTTCATCGTAACTTCTCCAAAAAACTGACGTTTCAAAACCTAGAGGTGGCATCTGGTCTGGTGACACACTCACCATGCCGGTCTTTCTTTTCGCCACTCTGAGCTCGAAACGACCTGTTTCGAACGTGTTGATTCAGAGGTGGACAACGACACAGTTCCCGATCTGTGAAGTGCGAAAGGCTCCTCCTGACCTTCCCTTATTCGGCAGTCTAGGGTGAGGGGGTTAGCTGGGTTGTGTTTGTTGGTCGCCGAAATAGGAAATTATAGCTATCATTTGCGGGTTATATTGAATGCGCAGAAAATCAATGCGTCACCGGTCGCGTAAGTGAATCGTGTGAAGCAATACTTATTGCGTTGAATTTACCTTCAAGCCGTAGTAATTGAACTAACCCTCTCAGTTAGGTCGTTAAAACGGTGTGTAATGACTCCACGAGTAGGGTTGGTTTGCTCTGTTTGGCCCCTTTTTCAGTTTGGCGATACTCCAAAGGGCGGGGCGCAAGTGTTTTGCGGTACTGTCTTGCGGTTTTGCCGTCGGTTAAGGCGATTCAGGGCGATTCAGGGCGAAGGTTGAATAAGTTTGCGGATGTTCTTTGCAAGGAGTCATAGCAGCCTTGTATATTTTGATTATAAAAGTGCAGCGTGCTTTTGGGGTTAAAGAAGGTTTTAAACGGCGTTCGCTTGCTGGATCCTAAAGGTAGTGCTGCAAAGGTACTCATTCGAATTCAACCGTCAGTTTATGTGACCAATCCAAAACAAGATCCTGATCCCAGTGTTCCGAAAGCGGTTGTAAGTCGCCTCAGTCTTTATTTGCGCGAACTGCAGCAGATGTTAAGAGTGGGTCGCAAGACAATCAGTTCGTCCAAGCTTGGTAGTCGATTGGGTGTGACCGATGCTCAGGTAAGGAAGGATTTCGCGTATTTCGGTCAATTCGGTTACCCGGGGATTGGGTATCGTTGTGAAGAATTGGTTGGCGAAATAAGGCAGATTCTTGGAACTGACCACACATGGCCTGCTGCTTTAATTGGTTGCGGAAACCTTGGTCAGGCGTTACTTGGATATCGTGGATTTGGGAGGCAGGGCTTTCAGGTGGAACTGGCGTTTGACATTTCGCCGGAAATTGTTGGCCGATCTTTTGAAGGTTTGACGGTGGATCATCTGGATCGAATGCCCCAGCTCGTTCGGGAAAAGCAGATACGCTTAGCGATCTTGGCGGTTCCAGCCAGGGCGGCCAACGAAGCGGTGGAGCGTCTAATCCAAGCGGGAATAACCGGAATCTTGAATTTTGCACCAGTCACACTGACACTGCCAAAATCTGTGAGCGTGGTAGGGGTGGATCTCGCGATGGAGTTAGAGCAATTAGCCTTTGCAGTGGCTCAGCAGACAAACTCCTCAAAATAGCTGCAAGAAAGCTGTTAAACCCTATTTTTATACCGAGCTAATTTTGTTAAAACAGGACTAACGAATGATGCCCGATGGTGTAATGGCAACACATCTGGTTTTGGTCCAGACATTCTAGGTTCGAGTCCTAGTCGGGTAATTTCGTTGTTTCTGGGGCTGGTTTCTATCCGGCTCAACGCTGAGTTAAACGGTTATTACATTTGGCAAGCCGTGATCCTGGCAGGTCAGATTTTCCATAATTGGTAAAGTTTCGCTAACAGTCATTTACCGGAGTAAATCCGTGCAAATGGGGCTAAAAATAGCGTAGAATTTAAGACTCGGTCAAGTTCACCGCGTAAGCTAACGGACTGTCATCGCAAATTACGTGTTCACGGTAACGAGCTGGTTGGTCAATTTTAATTGTCCGTACTTCAACTTACCGGTCGCGAGCCAAATGTGTCGGAGAGCATTATGATTACGTTTAAGTCACTTTCAGCGGGTCTCGTAGGGTGTTTTTGTGTTTTTAGCGGCAACGTTTTGCCGGCTCAGAACTCAGTCGAAACTTCGGCTCAACGACCTTCCGTCCTTGAGTACGGCTCACCCGAGGTGGCCTTGGGGCAGGGCGAATCCCATTTCGTCTCGACGCGTTTGGCCTCCAGCACTCTTCAGCAGGGGCGGCGTTATCGGCGATCGAGTCAGCCAGCGACTCCGCGAGCCAGTTTTCAAGGGCTTGCTTCAGAGCGGTCGCATGATTTTGGAACGGTCGCCCGTGGTTCTCGGCAGGAAAAGATTTTTGAGTTTGTAAACACTACGGGTAGCGACTTAATGCTGACCGGGGTTAAAACCAGTTGTGGTTGCACCAAACCGAAAATTTTGACCCCTCAGGTAAAGCCAGGTGGAACGGGAAAACTGTCTGCCGTGTTCGACACCGTTAACTTTTACGGGAATCGCGGAGCCACTCTGACGGTTAGCGTCAAAAAAGGAGCACCTGCGGCTCAGAACGGCGAAATACAATTCTCCGTGAAAGGGTCCATCCGAAGAGATGTTGTTCTGACGCCCGGTGAATTTAGTTTCGACGACGTGATGGTCTCTCAAGAAGCCGACCGAATCGCAAAAGTCTTGTACGCAGGTAATGCAAAATGGAAAATCCTGGAAGTTAAATCAACGAATCCCAATTTGATTGCAGAAGCACGTGAAGTGTCGCGGGATCAGGCACGGGGGCGAGTTACTTATGAACTGGTTGTTAAGCTCTTAGGGAAACAGGATACCGGTTCTTTTAACGAGTTTCTAACCATCGTCACCAACGATGCGAAAACAGATGGAATGCCAATCGCCGTCAAGGGACTCGTAAAATCACGGATTGAGGTTTCTCCAATTCAGTTGGGGACAATTAACCAAGGGCAAACGGTCAAGAAAAAATTAATTCTTAAGTCGTCCAAGCCGTTCTCAATCAAAGAGGTGAAATCTGCTGATTCGCGGATTCAGTTTGAGGCAGTCGAAGGGGAAAAGAATCTCCACGTTCTGACCTACACACTGGACACCTCGAAGCTTGGGCAGATCGATGAAGATTTAACGATCGTCACCAGTGACCCCGATCAACCCGAGGCCAAAGTTGGGTTTTCAGCCCAAATTATTGAAGCTACAACGGTTGGTCGATCCAAGTAGTGTCGCCGGTTTAATTCTGGCGGAAAAAAATTACCGTCAAGGTTCTGCCTTCGGTTGAAAGGCTCAATAAAAGAGGCACGCTTTCCGAGCGTGCCTTTGTTTAATTAATCATCCTTTTGGGGTGGACCTTGGTTAAACATCCATTGGCGTGTTCTATTTTTGGAAAATTCGTTTTCGGAATTGCATTTGGATGTCAAAAAGGCATTTTTTGATGGTATAAATTAGTTTCAGAGGTGCTCGTCCCTCTTGCCTTGATGTAATTCTAGCTTGGGCCCCCATCCATCAATGCTCATCGAAATTCAATGTGAAAATATTTCCAGCTTCGACGCAACTGTTGGAAAATATGTCGAGTGTGGCGAAAGAATCATCGTAGCTGGTGAAAAAGCCGGCGAAACAATCGAATGTCCAAAGTGCAAACAGACGCTCGAAATTCCATTGCCGGGTGAAGCTCATTCAACAAAGTCGGCGAGCCGTTCAGAAGAGCTTGGCGGGCGTAAGTCGGCCGCTCCCGCAAGAGCAAAGCCACAATTACCTGAACAAAGGTCTGGGCAACAGCGGCGGTCTCAAAAGTCGCGTCGAGCAAGTCAGCAACGACGACGCCCAGCTGAAGGAGAGGGGAAGCCCAGGGCCGCGAAGGTCGGTGCCGTGAACACCAGAAGGCGGGCTGCGAATTCAGAGCCAGCTCAACGGGCAAAGCCCCGTGGGGATCACCAAACAGGCGAAAAAAATACTGCAGCCAAGTCAACCTCAGCCAAGTCGACTCGTGGTACTGCCGCGAAACAACGAGAGAGGAGGGTTGTTAGCTCGGGTGTTGGTGGGAACAAGTCTTCCGCGAATCCAGATCGACGACGGCAACGTCGCAGAAAACCGGCGGCCGCTGGTTCTGCGCAAAGAGACATTATGGCCTTGGATTTTCAGTCCGAGGAGGTTTCACAAGGACTCGTCGGAGATCAACAAGAACGATGTAAGAAGTGCGGTAATCTAGTTGAGAATGCCCGTTGCGTCGCTTGTTTTTATGTCGATTCTAAATTTGAAAAAATTCATTGTCCGCTTCCGGATATTGAGATCCAAGTAGCAGGGTGCCAGCGTTGGCTTCAGCAGACCATGAGCGAAGGAGTGTCTGTGAGCTTTATCGTACTTGCCGGGAATTTTTTAGTGGGTGCAATGGCATTGATGCTGGGTGGAATCTCGGCGCTGTTTTTGACAGGGTTGGGGCTCGGTTCCGGGGTTGGGGGCGTCTTGTTATTTCTGACGGTTGCCGCAACCTGCTTTTATTTTGGTGTGATCTATAAAAGTCGCCAATTCATGCATAAGCCAGTCGCGCAATTGGCATGGTTTCAAAAGCCATTTTGGCGGTTGATGTTATTCTTTGCGCGATTCAATAAGTGGCAACGTTATGACCAAGCACTTCAAGGTCGAAGAGTGATAACAGTCCGAGATCGGATGTTTGGCGATAATGATCTTATGGAACATAAAGACATTAAGAGTGTCCAGGTTCTTGACATTCAGGGAACCAATCTGACCGATAAGGGGCTGCTGCACCTCTATGATTTAAAACATTTGCAGTGCGTGGTATTACGGAAGACAAATGTTTCACCGGAAGCAGTGTTCCGTTTTCAGCAGACATTTCCGCGGCTTTGGATTTGGTTTTAAGGGCTGCGTTTGTTGTAAAACGCGGTGGCGAGAATGTTATGTTGAATCAGCAATACGAGTTACTGGATTTTGGGCACAACGAAAAGTTAGAGTGCATCGGCGGCGTGGTAGTACGCCGGGAGACCCCGTCTGCCCCTGGCGGGAAAGCAAACGGGGTGGATTGGGAGCGACCGCAGTTGCGCGGAAGAGTTGTTGGCGAAAAATACACCTGGGACGGAATTTCTCCCTCCGACTGGTGTTTTGATGCAGGTGAATTTGAACTGCAACTCAAGGCAACTCCCAGCGGACAGGTGGGAGTATTTCCTGAACAGTCGGTGAACTGGCAGTGGATTAAGGATTGTCCGGCTGATTTAGAGGGATTGAAGGCCATTAACTTGTTTGGTTACACGGGGGCAACAACGCTATCCCTGGCAAAGCGGGGCGTGCAAGTCGTTCATGTTGACGCGGCCAAAAGTGCGGTCAGTTGGGCTCGCGCGAACGCCCAGTCCTCCGGGTTGGCGGATTCGCCAATTCGATGGATGGTGGAAGACGCTTTGACCTTTGTGAGACGGGAGTTAAAGCGGGGGAATAAATATGACATCATCGTTGCAGATCCGCCGTCTTTTGGTCGTGGCCCGAAAGGAGAGCGTTGGAAATTGCAAAGAGATTTGTGTCATCTTATTGAATCGCTCTCAGAATTGTCGCGAGGACGGTGTAAGATGTTGTTGTTGAGTTGTCACACGCCAGGAATAGACCATAGGCAGTTGAGGACTGAGGTCGAAAATCAGTTTCAATTCCAATCTGGATCGGGTGCTAGTTTTGCGCTCGAATTGCGTACCAAAGCTAATAAGTCACTTCCCAGTGGGAATTGTTTTCGATGGGTTGCAGGTAAATCTTAATAGGTATTGGCTAAGCAATTGATTGAGAAAATTACAAGTTTGCAAAACCAGCGAATTAAAAAAGCGATTCGCCTTCATAGCTCGCGGGGGCGGCAAGCTCAAAACCGGATTATCGTGTTTGGTAATCGAGAAGTAACTCGAGCGATTGAATCGGGACTCCAGTTTCAGGAAATTTTTTGCACCGAAACTCTCTGGAACAGCCTGCCTTCAGCAGAAAGAAGTTGCGTATCAAAGTCGGATGCTCGACTGTCTTTTGTAGTGCCTGAAGTATTTGAGAAACTCGCGTATGGTTCTCGAACGAGTGCGTTGATTGGCACCGCCGATCGTCCTGAGACTTCATTCGATTCGCCTTGTTTTCAACTTCGAACAGGAGGAGATCTTTCGCTTGTTTTGGTGTTACAGTCAATTGAGAAACCTGGGAATTTGGGCGCCATTTTAAGGTCTGCAGATGCCTGTGGAGTTGATGCGGTTCTCTGTGCCGACCCATTAACTGATTTTTTCCATCCCAATGTCATTCGCTCGAGCACTGGCGTCGTTTTCCAAATGCCGCTTATCTCTGGAACCACGCCAGAAATTCAGGACTGGTTGGCGGGCCAGGGGTTTTGCGTTTTTACCGCGATGCTCGAAAACGCAACCAGCTTTTATGAAGCAGAATTGACCGGGAGCGTGGCCCTGGTTTTGGGTAATGAGGCGACTGGACTTGGGGAAAGCTGGATGGGCAAAAATTATTCGGCCGTGAAATTGCCAATGCGAGGGCAAGCTGACAGTTTAAATGTCTCAGTCACGGCATCGGTCATGATGTATGAGGCGATGAGGCAGAGGAGTTTGCCGGCAACCAGGTGAGCTTCGAGGGTAGGCACAAGTCTTCAGGGGTCTAATAAATGCGGCGAGACTCTTTGTGGGGATGCCGGCAGACTGCCAATAAGGTTGATGGCTGGGGAGCGTTTGTTCGCAGGTTGGGTTAGAGTGTAAAGAGTCAGGAAGACTAGCACCCAGAATAAAGCAAAGAGGCCGAGCGAGACCGGGTCTAAGTTCGCGGAAAATAGACCGTTTCGGCCAATAACCATGACACTTAATTGGCTGCCGTCCTCCGTGGAGACATCAATCAGCACTTTCTCTTGGCTGTCCGCTGAAAATTTCTTCATGAAATCATAGCCGAGTTCTAGTTCAAGATAGGCCTCCGGCTTGTAAGCGACAATTTCGTAATCAGGAATTGTCAGCGAATCTTCTCCGAGACTGACATCAGTCAAGAAAAGTTCCATTGACTCTGGGTCTTGAATAGTCAATTTTAATCCGCGAATTCCGGCGGTTCCCGAACGGCCACCGGTTTTTACATCGAGACTTAGAGTTAGGTGTTCAAGGGAATCGATTCCTTGCCCGTGGTAGAACTGCCAAATTGCACCTGCAGTTACTTCGCCACCGGATTGAATCAGCTCCAGCGACGATTTCGAGGGAGCCGGACAGTTAGAGCAAGTGAAGTCGCCAACCA
>JAALLA010000028.1:1915-15512 GCA_011087765.1 Pirellulaceae bacterium | reverse complement strand
TCCAGCGACGATTTCGAGGGAGCCGGACAGTTAGAGCAAGTGAAGTCGCCAACCAAATGTATCGTGCTGGTTTCGCTGTTTATTACGTATTCGTCGGCGATAAGCGAAAACGGATTCATCCAAAGACTTATGCAGAGCAAGAGACTGAGTGAGAGAAATCGCACAATTAGCATTCAATTTTAGGAAGAGTTTTTCAATGTCGTGTTGCCGAATGGCAGCAAGGAGGGGAAGACAAACTTCATCTTAGACAAGATTCTCCAAAAGTCTAACCTAGAAGAGTTTTGTGGAAGTCTCTGGACAGGGGGCAATGGTTGTTTCGTAAAAAAAACGTGGATTTCACCGACAGTTTTCGGCTTCTATTCTGCCGTGGTTGCCAAAAATTTCTTGTTTTGCTCTGGTTTTATGAGTCGAAGGGGGCGGAACAAGACCTCGGAGTAATAGAAGATTTCCAGTTTTTGGAACTTCCCTGAGAAACGACGTCTTGCCGCAGGAGGATCTTGCATTGGAAATGTTTTTTTAAAACAGCCGATTTGCTGCGAAAATGCTTCCACTGTTTGAACGAAATCTTCCGTCTAGCTGATCAGTTGTCGCCGACAAAACTTTTAGAGTCTTTAGCTGCTAGTTTTGCGCGAAGCTGAGCGATTTCTTTTTGCTGTGCTTCGACGAAGGCTGCCGCGCCGTTGAATTCGTCAGCCATGTCTGTCCAGAAATCGTCATTTCTAAATTGGCAGTTTTGTACCTGACCATCACTCAGTTGTCGAAGATGGGATTTGAGGCGAACGATAGGACCTACAAACCGGTTACTGAAACGAATGGTATCGAGCATGAAGGCGGGGAACATTGAGATCATCACTATTCCGATAATGAGGAACTCCCCGGTTTCTTTTTTTAGGCGTTGAAAAATGGTGAGCCCTGGATCGCCAAGCAAGGTTTGAAGCACAATGACTGAAAACGCAGCGACAGCAAAGAAGATAGCCCAGTGCAGGCAGATTCGCTTGAGAAGTGCCCCTTGAACTTGTGCATCGATATAGTTTTGTTTTCTTTGAGTTGGAGCGGGGTTTGACATGCCTAGGTTGCTTTTGGGTCTGATCGTTAATTGCTAGAAACAAATGGTTGGACTTGGAAAACTTACTTCATAAATGGCTTCGGCGAAGCAGAGTTTTTCTGAATAATCTTGGATCGTCTTACTGGGGTAAGAAATTGGAGACAGTGGTTCTGCTGCCCTTGTATCTTGGGGGGGGCTTCCGCCATTAAGAGCCTCTAGTGAAGCGTTCATGAGAAGCGGGGAGTTCACTCTAAACAAAAATATTTTATTAATCGTTAAAGTTTCTCAGTCTTGGGCTAAGCTCTCTCAGAAGAGCTCGCCTTGGTGCCCCAAATGAGGGTTTTCGCGTTGGGTTATGCTCAATCTAGCGAGTTAATCGTGCAGGGGAGCCATGTTTAAGATGGGCAGGCTTCTGCACCGAAAAACACAATACAGCGTCTTTTAGTAATTAAAACGTAGCCATCGGGCATCGGCATGAGCCTCAAATTTGGAATTTATCTGGTCGAGCAGCGAGTTATCTCGCCAGAGCAATTCTGTGGACTCGTGAAGATTCAACAAGAATCAACCATGTCATTGCCTTCCATCAGCTTGCGGAAGAACATCCTGACAATCAAGCAGGTCGCTCAAGTGCTGAACGAGATCGAGCTCGATGCTGAAAAGACGTTTATCCAGTCCGCGATGGAGCTCGATTTCCTGAACCGCCTGGAAGCTGATCAGATCTTGCAATTTCAGCAGGAAAAATGTCAGCCATTGCGAAAGTTGATCGTAAAGTGCGGGCTTCTTTCCCAACGGCAGTGCTCGATTTTATTCTTGTATTTCGAACGCCACGGGGCCAAAGCCAGTCTGCCGTTACCAGAGGCAAAGCCAACAGAGGCAAAGCCAATGGATATTCGTACGGAAACCCATGAGAGAAGCACTGTTCCAGCTCCGATGGGTAATTTACGCGAACCGAACTTCTCAAAGTCGAGTCGATCTGCTGAGTACGTAATCTAAATACAGTTCGGAAGTTGAACGGTTCTCCACGTTTCCACAGATATCAATCTTAGTCAGTCTCAAGATGTCTGGCGGGCTCGATTCAGCGCACGAAAAAAGCCAAGACATAAGCCTTGGCTTCTATAATTTCAATATCGATGAGCTCACTTAGCGTTTCGCCAGCATGCGGTTTCGCTTGGATCGTCTTTCGGCACGTAGACGCGCGCGACGATTGGTCTCACTGGGTTTTTCGTAATATTCCCGTCGACGCATTTCCTTCTTGATCCCACTACGTTCGACTAGTTTTCTGAATCTTCGGACAGCTTCCTGAATGGATTCTTTGTCACGTACCAGCAGCTTTACCATTTTTTCTCCAAACCAACCATCAAATTCACCGTCGTCCTTTTATAATTAATTGGGGCCTAAGGTATCCATGCGGGTACCTACACAGCGCTCATCGGCCATCTATTGCGGAAATGTCACGCAAACTCAAGAGTTTACCGGCATTTTCGAAGATCTGTCTATAGCCAATTTGATAAACAGCGGTTTTTTCCGATAAATTGCGGAAAATTATCGAAATCGATTCGTCTGGGTTCTGAAATTTTCGGGCTCTTCCCGTCAATGTTATTTTTTGCCCAGTCGTTACGACCAGTCGGTCATATCAAAAGACGGGGGGCTCGAATCGCTTCTTCCGATGAATTCACTACCGAGGACGAGCCTTTCACGCTTTGATTTCACGAGATTTGAGAAGTGGCTTTTAAAATCTTGGGGAGCCGTTCAAGGACTCCACGCTTAGCTTTTACCGGATGGAATTACGCGATGTCAAACGAAGCGGTTGAACTTAATTTTCATTCCCCTGAAAGCATTGACAGCTTCGTAGAATCAACTGCAGATGAAGCAGTCGTGATCGTTGAAGAAGAGCGACCGGCACTGACCGGTTACGAACTGGTAGCCGATATGATGCGACGACAAGATGATGTTATCAACGAATTGGACAGTTTAAACGAACGAATCGAAGCCGCGATCCAGGAAGTTACCGACGCGCGAAAACTCGAGGAAGAGGCATCGCTTGAGCTTCAAGAAGAAATTGATGAAGAATGGCAACTAAAAAATGTTGCTTAGTTCGGCAAGCTAACGATTTCTAAAATTCCAATCTCGGTCAATCTTCCTGTCCGATTTCTGGGGAATAATTGGGAGCACTGCAGATTGTCAGTGCAGATCCTGGACCGCTAATCGGCTTGATCCAGATTGCCCGATTTTCTGATAGCCCATGTTAGTCGGAAGCCCATCATGATGCTTGCGAAGCATCCTGCGAGCCCCAAAATTGACAGATCGTGAGATCCCAATGGGCCTTCGTTTGGAAACAGCAGTGGTGGCACTTTGTAGCTTAGCATCAGCGATGAGCCAAGAAACAAAGCGCTCGTCATCAAGCCCATTACCAGGCGATTTGCCGTTGGACCAAGTCTCCGGTGATCGAGTTTGACGTCGAACTGCCCCGATTGGACTTGCTCGAGAATGTTTGAAATTCGTTTTGGTAATTGATCAACAAGTTGTTCAACTTCCATGTAGAACCGTCGCATCTTTTTTGCTTGACGCGTCGGTGAGAGGCGTTTTAACAGCAGCATTCGCTGGAACGGTTTCATGATTTCCATCAAGCTGAAATCAGGATTTAATTGCCGACCGGTTCCTTCTAGGGAGACGAGCACTTTAATAAGCAATGAGACTTCGCCAGGAAGGGTGATTTCAAATCGTCTGACCAAAGACATGAAATCATTCAATGCGCCGCTCATATCAAACTGTGAAAGAATTTGAGTCGAATATTGTCCAACGAAATCCGCGACTTCGTTCGAAAATGCAGATTCGTTTAAATTGCTGGGGCACCGACCGATGCGTTTGATGAGGGTTGAGAGCATCGAGACGTCTTGATTGACGATTGCAACCAGCATGGCTTCGATATCTTCTCTCAGTTGCTCGCTAATTCTCCCCACCATCCCGAAATCCAACAATCCAATAGTCCCATCATCCTGAATAATAATGTTGCCAGGGTGGGGGTCGGCGTGAAAAAATCCGTGGTGGAAGATCATTTTAAGATATAGATTCGCTCCAGTCTGAGCGATAGAACTGGGCTCGACACCCTCGGGACAGTTCTCGCTGATTTTTCGAATACTGGTTCCCGAAATATGTTGCATTGTGATCATGCGGGCGGAGCAAAGTGCCGAAATCGGCTCGGGAATAACAACCGTTTGGTCATTTTCGAAGAGCGATCGAAACTGAATCAGGTTTCGTTCTTCTCGCCCAAAATCAAGCTCCCGCTTCATGGTGCGCGACATTTCTTCAACCACAGCAATGGGCTGGTAGTTTTTAAAATCGTCCAGTTTTTCAGCGAGTTGAGCCAAGCCAGAGAGAATGTCGAGATCTGTCTCAACGATCCGGTCAATTCCAGCGTGGCGAACTTTCACTACGACGTCGAGGGGTTCGTTGGATTCTGCATTCTCTTCATCCCCTGAGGAGGCAAATGCGAAGCGTTGTGGATCTAGTTTGGCGCGATGTACCTGGCCGATTGAAGCGGAGGCAATCGGCTCCTCCTCGAATTCAATAAAGATGTCTTCAAGTGGAAGGCCTTGTTCGTTTTCAATAGTCTGTTTAGTTGTTTCGAATGGATCTTTGGGCGCATCGGATTGCAGTTTTTCGAGTTCAAACGCGAGGTCTAAGCCGATTAAATCAGGCCGCGTGCTGAGAAGTTGCCCAAACTTGATGAATGTCGGGCCAAGCTCAGTGAGCGTCATGCGAATTCGAGCATTATGCGTTAATTGGGATTGGGCAGCACCGTCTTGAGTTTTCAATCGATCTGTTAGGAAATCGATATGAAAGCGACTGAGCCAGTCTGCCAAACCGTATTTACTCATGACCGAAACGATCTCGGTCCAACGGCGAACATTTCGGTAAAGTTGCGGGACCGAGGTGATCTTGCGTTTCATGATTTACCGGTGCGAAGAAAGCAGGTTGTTCGAGTTTTAATTTGTGTCGAGTCGCACAAAGGAATGTCTGTTCAAATTAAGTTAGATTCTCTCGCGAAGCAAACTCCAATACGAATTTCAATCTAATTTCTGATAGACTGAGAGTGGCTTTTATTTCGAAACGACTGTGCCGCCAAGGTTTGGCCGGTTGGGGGAGTTTTCAAATCCCCCAATATTACAGTTTCGTTCACGTCAATTTGATCAGATTAAATAAACGAGGACTCAATGAATTCAAGGGATTTCGTAAGTCGCCCCGGTTGGTTGTCAGTATTTTTAGTTGGATTTTTTGCGGCGTCCATTGGTCGTGCGGACGATTGGAAGCAGTGGCGCGGAAACGATCTGCGAAGCGTCAGCAAGGGCCCGGCGGTTCCGGTTGAATTTGATCAGGAGAACCAGATGCTTTGGCGATTCCCCATGCCGGGGACAGCGGGTTCGAGTCCCATTGTTTGTGGTGATCGAGTTTTTGCCACGAGTGTGGAGGGTGATGAATTAGTCTTAGTTTGTATCGGAATGGACGGTAAGCAGAGGTGGAAACGCTTTCTCGAGGGAAATGATATCAAGAGTCGCGATGGTGCGAATGCCGCAAGTCCCTCACCGAGTACCGATGGAGAGCATGTCTGGACCATGATGGGGAATGGTATGCTGCAGTGTTTTACAGTCGAAGGTGAGCCAGTTTGGACAAAAGATTTGCAGAAGGAATACGGGAAATTCAATATTCAGTTTGGTATGTCGATGACGCCGGTTTTAGATAACGGAAATTTATACCTAGCGCTGATGCATGGAGACATGCGTGACACCAAAACGACCTCAGTTGGACAAGTCATTGCACTCGACGCAAAAACTGGGAATGAGATATGGGTGCATTTAAGGAAAACCGACGCTGTCTCTGAAAATACACATTCTTATGCATCGCCGACTATCTACCGAGATGGAAAACACGAGTTTCTGATTACTCATGGCGCTGATTATGTAATTGGACACTCTCTCAAAGATGGTTCGGAAATTTGGCGTTGCGGCGGTTTTAATCCAAAGGGCGAGGGGTACAACAATTATTTGCGTCTGGTTTCATCACCGAGTTGTGGGGATGGGATCATTGTCGCTCCGACAGCCAAAGGAAAAGCAGTTTTGGGCTTGCGTGTGCCGCTTCAGGGGGATGTAACTGGGCAACGCAAATCTCTGCACTGGAAATTGCCCAAAGGAACGCCGGATGTGGCGACCCCGGTGATTTACGAAGGTTTGGTTTATTTAGCGGGCGAGAAAGGTGATCTTACCTGTGTGGATGCTCGATCTGGAGAGCGTTATTACCGTGAGCGTTTGTCTGCTGACAAGCAGCGCGCGACACCGGTTGCTGTAAATGGAAAGATATATCTTGCCGGGCGTCGAGGGACGGTCTTTGTGATCAAAGCAGGGAAAGAGCTAGAAGTTCTGGCCAGAAACAAACTGGGCGAGGAGATCACGTCCTCACCGGCAATCTCAAACGGAAAGATATTCATTCGGACTTTTGACGCACTCTATGCGTTTGGAGAAAAATAATGAGGGCGTTTGCTGAGTCAATCGTGAAATAGAGTTGGATGGTGGGTTAGGTTTTACGTTACGAGAAATGAGCCATTGGGAGTTAGCATGACGGGTTTTCATTGTTTTCGATTTCTATTGATTTTCGCTTTTGTTTACCCTTCGGTCTTCCTTTACAGGCAAGCCGTCGCAGAAGGAGCGTGGCTTCAGGAAGAGCATAAATTTTCCATTGTCATTCATGGCGGTGCGGGGTCTTCTGCTGCGAACGCATCTCCCGCCCAGGTAAGGCAAAGAAAAGCATCTCTAACAAAAGCACTCGACCAAGGCGTCAAAGTTTTGTCTTCAGGTGGTACTTCGCTGGATGCCGTAGAATCGGTTTTGAAAATTCTGGAGGATGATCCTCAGTTCAATGCCGGCAAGGGTGCTGTTTTTAATGCCGCTGGGGGCCACGAATTGGATGCTTCGATTATGGATGGGAGCACGAAGGCGTGCGGTGCAGTTGCTGGCGTTAAGACTGTTAAAAACCCAATCTCATTAGCGAGGCTGGTAATGAGTGAAACCCGGCATGTCCTTTTAGCAGGAGCCGGAGCCGAGGAGTTTGCCAAGCAGCAGGGAGTCGGGTTAGTGCCGACGGATTATTTCGATACGCCCGCAGCCAAAAAGTCGTGGGAGCGTTATAAGGTACGGATGAAGTCACGAACGTCAGCGCTTGAGAGGAACAGCGATGGGAAATTTGATTCTAGCTGGAAAATGGGAACGGTAGGATGTGTTGCACTTGATGGAAAGGGGAACATTGCTGCGGGGACCACAACCGGGGGCATGACTTATAAAAAGTATGGAAGAATAGGAGACAGTCCGATAGTTGGAGCTGGAACTTATGCGGACAACGCTACCTGCGGTGTGTCTGCCACCGGGATCGGTGAGCAGTACATTCGTAATGCGGTCGCCTACGATGTATCTGCACAAATGAAATATAAAGGCGTTACGTTACAGGAAGCCGTCGATGACAATTTGCGAAGGCGGCTCAATAAAAACGACGGCGGGCTTATCGCAGTTGATAAGGATGGGAATATTGCCATGGGGTTTAACACCGCAGGCATGGCACGAGCCGCTGCCGATTCGCAAGGACGCTACGAGGTGATTTGGGGAGAGAAAACTGGAAAACCGCAACCGTAAAATATTCCAGATGGCTCAGAGAGAGTTTCAGTTTCGAATACTTCCCTGTCCGCCTGTGACGTTTAATTGAGTTGGAGTCGAGCCTCGCAGTTTTTCAAGTAAGTTAGAGGTTGCGTGCTGTCCTTGGAGAGAGGCGTGGAGCACCAACACTCTTGAAGGTTGGTAGTAGTGAATCGATGCATTCCCCCCGTTTTTACGCCATGAATTGGGATGGATTACGGTCGTGATTAAATCGACTAGATCCTGTCCATGATCCCAAGGGGGAGCTAACTGACCTCCGATCAACGAGAAGATTCGATCGGGTCCTCCGCTCACACAGCTGAGCGAGTCATAGCTGGAGATTGCGGACAGCCACATTGAGTTTTCAAGTTCAGCTTCTTCGGCAGAGTTTTCTAGTGAGGCAAGTCCGGTCGACGGACGGTTACCCTTGCTGACCGGCTGGTTTCCCGGCTGGTTTCCCGGTTGAGCCAGTTTGGAATTCGAATCCTCTGAAACTGCAGAAGGTCGTTCATCGAGCACTCGATTAACAGGGGTTTTCTTTACCGTTGTTTTCTTTTGCTCGCGGGCAAGACGTTTTAAGCTGTTTTTAAAATCGCCTGAATAGGTTGAGAGCCGTTTCGCAATCACAACACGCATTCCCTGAAGCTGTAGGCTCTCCTCAAATTTCGGTGAATCAGTGATTTCGCGATGGAGTTGGCACAGATTGTAAACCGCAATTCGTTCGGTTTGAGGGTCTTGAGATTTTGAAAGTTTCATAAAGACTTTTAAATCCTTACGAAAGTCACTCACCTTGCGCGTCGCGGTTGCAACGGTTTCGGAGTCATCAGCAAACAAGTTCGGCGAGACAAACAGAAGCGAAACCGCCCCACAGAGTAGGTAGTGGATTATCGTGCGAGGGGAAAAAAAAGGGGCTTCGTTGCAGCAAGCAAGGTTCATGGGCAGTGTCCGATGATTTGTAATGATACCGATGAATTCTAGGCTAGGCGGTCAAGCACATCAAATTTCCAAGGCGAGACAACCGCTATTTTTGCAGTGCTCAAGTTAGACAGTTGTTGTCGGGCTTATCTCAGGATTCTTGTTGCCTTCAAATTTACTTAACTGATAGCCAATGCCCCAGCTCTGCGTAACCGCTCCCGCCATTAAAAAAGCAATTGCTGCCCCCCAGCAGACATCACTTGGCCAATGCGACATGGAGGTGATTCTTTGGATTGAGGCGAGAAAGGCGAGTGAGAAAAATAGCCAACGTCCACGTGGAAAGAGCCACGTTAAGCCAATTGCAAGCCCCCAAGCTGTCGCAGTATGTGCCGAAGGGAATGACTGGATGGCGTAAGTTGGAAAATTGACGCGTTCGTCAGATAAAAAACCAAGCCATGTCGACTCGACTGAATCGGGAAATTTTGGGTTGCCATCTGCTTGAAGGTAGGTGAGGGGACGCCGTCGAGCGAAAAGTAATTTTAACAAATGGACGCTGATTGCGGGCCAAAGCGCACAAATGACAACGCGGGGGATCGCCCGGCGGTGTGACGCGGCCAAAACCCAAATCGCGATGGCCGTCAAAACGACTCCGAATCCGTGAGCGAAAATTTCTGAAAGGCTGATGACGCGGGTTAGGTCGCCTGGAATCGAATCTTCAAATTGATGCCCATAAAATGAAAAATCGTAAGGGAGCAGGATGAACCCGAGTGCGGTCAGCCATAATGCGTGAAGCCAAATTCGCTTCGCGGGTGCGTAAATATCTTCAGGTGCGGAATGGTCTTTCAGTGGTTGGGCACGCGTCATCGTTTCATAATTACCCAAAACCCCAAATTAACCAAGGTCAGTTTGATATTTCGCCGCGTGAATCGTGACTTGATGCGGGGTACGATTCGTTAACTTTTTTCCGGTTTAGAAACCAAAATATGGCACCGAGAGCGGAGACGCAAAGCAAGGAAAATCGGAATGCGAATCCTACAATTACGCCGGTTTCACATGAAAATGCTTCGTAGAGAAACTTAAGTGCTAACTCCATTCCCCCGAGGCCGCCAGGAAGCGGTGCGGCATTAGCGACCATGGAAATCGGTTCGATAAGCAGATGGTCTCGAAACGTTGGAGCAGAATTAGTCAGGCCGATTGCCAGGGAGTAGATCGAGATCACAAAACAGAGATTCACAAGCAGGCTCATAGCAACCGCGGATAAAACTGCTTTAGGCTGGCTTCGATAAGTTAGTACAACATCGGACAATTTTCTCAATAGATTGCCAATCCGGGGTAAACGCAGGAGCCATGCGAATGTTCTGGTTTTCGCCACCTGCGGGGCAAGGATTACGCTAAATACTCCCGCCAGGCAAATGAGAGTCACCGCTAAAACGATCCGGCAAGCATAATTCAATGTTTGGAGCTTTCCCGGGTGAGCGGAGGCAATGTTCTCGAAGTCGAGCATCATGAATGCGACTGACGCGAATGAGAACATCGTGATAAGACCAACAATTCGATCCGCGACTACTGAGCAGATCGCTTCGGGCATACGGTTTTTGACCTGCCGGGTAACGTAGAAAGCTCGCAGGGTATCGCTGCCAATTATTCCAAAGGCAAATAATCCAAAGAAGGAACCGATGAAGCCAATTCGAATGGCATCAAAACAGGTGAATGGTAAACCGAGTGCGCGTACCATCACTCGCCATCTTAAAAACGAAATCAGATTTGCCAGAATGCAGCTAACAAAACCGATTCCAACCCAACCCCAATATTTAGGTTGCGAAAGGAATTTCTCAAATTGATCGTCATTCTGAGCGGTTGTGAACAGATACCACAGAATGCCAATCGAAAGTGAAAACTTGATTGTCGTAATCAGGTTGCGTTTGATACTGTCGCTCACGGTAAATCAACGCTGAAAAAACAAGAAACGAGGTTAGACTTGGAACCGCAAAAGGTATGGTTTCTGAAGGTAGGGTTTGTGAAATGGAAGAATTGGTGGATGCTTCGATGAAAGGTCTTAAACTAATTAGTGTGTTAATCAAATAGCACAACCGAAGCGGTAAATCCATGTAAGAAATTTTTGTTGCCGACTGGTCCAATCTCGCCAGCAGCGAAAAAGCCAGCAACCGGGATTGGGGCAACCGCCTGAATGCAAGCGGCATCGTGGTTTGGATCTTGGAACAGATTCAGGCCGCGACCATTACAAGTAAATAGCAATGCTGCTTTGGGGATGCTGTCTGCTGCTCCTGTTTTTACTAATTGGGAAAACTCGGCAGAGGCTGATTCATGATCTCGAATATGAAATTGAATTGTCTGACCGGGACGTACGTAGTCGCCGATCGAGATAGATCCGAGTCCTTTATCGACTCCGGTAATGTTGCGAATTAAAAAGTCACCGTATTGAAAGGAATCCTGATACTCGTTAATTACACGTCCGATTTGAAGCCCGCTCTGAAAGATCCGCTGTTCACGCGTTGGGAGTGTTTGGAATAACTCGGACAGAATATCGAATGCTCGTCTCCCGCCAAGCTGTTGGATGATGTTTCGTTCAGCTTGCGTGATGACCATCGCGTCACCAATGGTGCGACATCCCTGGGAGACAATGGTACGTAGCGGCGTGTTGCAAATTCGTACCCCAACCCAGCCGGAATCGAGCGATTGGTCATCCAGCAAGAGTCGGGAAATTCCGGGTGCCTGTGCCCCGCTTGCAATCCCGCCGATGATAGGTAGCCCGGGCCGATCTTCATTGAATTGTTCAAGAAGATAATCGACGGGGAACTCAAACGGTTCGTTCAGCCCAATTAGGCAACAATCTTCTGGCCAGTGGTGCGTTAGATCATCCGGCCAGCCCGTGATTGCCGACTCGCCGCCCGATCTTGTGAATTGCAAATGAAGAGGAGTGATTTTCGAATTTGGTAAACAGGCTGCCCAGAGCGAGAGAGATTTTTCGTTTTCAAACTCGAGCCCGCCGCCAATAGTCGCCTCACAACTGCAGCCAACCACGTGTTTAGCACCGGTTAACTTTTGGAGCGACGGCATATTCAGGTCAAATTCTTCCGGACTGTATCCCGCCGCGAAAGCGAACAGCAGATCGATGGTTTGATCTGGTGGTAGCTTCAATTGAGATGCCGCCTTTGGAAGTGCAGTTGGAAGATCCTCTCCTAGGCAGTGGGCTTGCGAGAATTGTGAAGTAGGAGTGTTGCTCATTGGGTTGCTTGAATCTGCTTGGAATCTAAATCCAGTTAAGGGGGCGAAACAGGGGAGGGCAAAACGGGGCAATCCTCAGTCAACGAACGGTCGCTGGACTTTAGTTTGCTGCGGAACGTCCAGCTCATTTAAGGATGTCGTTGTTTCACAAATTTCGATTGAGCCCGCGAGGCCAGAATAGTTTGTTTTAATAACGACTGTAAAGAAGGGTCCTTGGTGAGCCGAAGGGCTTTCCCATAGCAAACTCTTGCTTCGGCGTGGCGATTCTCTTTTTCGAGATCTTTAGCTTCGACAATCAGCGCCTTGATTTCGCGATCAATTTGCCGCTTTTGCTCTTCGCGTTGTACCTTTATTTGGGCAACGCTGAGGTCTCCGGTCATAGCTGAGCTGTTTTCATCGCTGAAAGAAACAGGACCGGAAGGAGTGTAGGTCTCTTCACGTCGGGTTGGCCGTAAGTCGAGCTGCCCGCTATTGAGCGCACGAGTCACACCATTGTCAATTCCACCCGTTTGAAAACTGCCGCTGGGGTAGCCCCCAACAATCGGGACCATGCCTGTGACAAACGGCCTCGTTTGACCGCTGTACAGTGTTCCCCCAAATCCATTTTGGACGGTGAGACTGGGGGCGACGGATGATAACGTTCGAGTGCTTCCTTTCGCCATGTTGATTCCGAACGAAAATCCTCCGTTGGGGCCTCGTTTGCTGAAGTCTAAGCGAGCGCCCGCATTGGGTGAATACCCACCAAAGATTGGGAACGCTTGGTTGCCTCCGTATTGGAAGCCAAGCCAGGGTGTGAGGTTTCCGCGTGGCCCGAGACCTTGAACGCGAGAGCCAGGCCCGCTTCCGCCGGGAAATCCAAATCCAAAATTAATACCAGAGTGAGAGTAACTACGTTCGTTCAGTCTGGTAATTGGATTGGTAATGTTAATGTTTTGTGCACTGGATGGCTTAGTTGCTATCGTTGGCAACGCGAGCAGCAATCCAGCTAAAAACGGGGTGAGTCGAACGATGTCATCTCGTAATGTCGGAAACATGCTTTAGCTCACTCCGATAAAACTACGGTTTCTTCAGTGAAACGCCAACGAGCATAGTCTAAAGCAATCCTTTGCGGCGGGCAAACTGAGGAAATTGAAATTCGACACATTTTACCAATGGCAACGCCCCAAATGCTCTTGAGAATTAGGCTGAAAATCTGGTACATCTGATTCGTGATCTTCAGCCGAGGATGAGGGATTCATGGGGGTCTAAATTCAATGTTTAGAGTTCAATGCTTAAAGTTAACCCGGAATTGTAAAACCGAGCATTCAAGCGAAAAGTCAGTTTAACAAAGGAACGGGAATGGACCTGGCGCAACTTTCAGAGTACGCAAATCTGGCTTTGACTTGGATTGGATTTGGCACGGTCGTTGGGCTGATAGCAAAAGCATTGATGCCAGGCCGAGACCCCGGGGGAGCGATCGCAACGGTCTTGATGGGCATTGGTGGAACGCTAATCGGCTGCGCAATTCTGCAATATTTTTCTACTGCGGTTGAATTAGTAAAGCCCATAAGTGTCGAAGGTTTTACCGTTGGAATCGGAGGCGCGTTTGTTTTGCTTGTGTTCTATAAAGTTCTCGGCGGTCATTGGTTCGTCGAAGGCGAGCAAACGACTCGCCGAGTTAGGCGTCGGCGTCAGCGATATCGACGAGTCTATGACGACTAGCGGTGTGGCCAGT
>JAALLA010000028.1:0-1815 GCA_011087765.1 Pirellulaceae bacterium | reverse complement strand
GCCTGAATTGAGTTGTGTGTGTTTCACGTTAGACGCGCTGCTGGCGTCGTCGCCGAATTCTTTCGCTCACCCGTTCAAGAATCAATTTTTCTTCGTCGTGAAGGCAAGCAATGCCGCCATTGTGGAGTTTCTCGAGAATCTGATCCGCTCTCGCGTCTTCTTCTTGCTCTCTCTTAAACTCATCCTCTCGTCGGGCTTCTTGTTTTTCAGATAGCCATTGCGAGTAGGCCGAATCATCATCGTAGGCCGGGAATGCGAAAAAAGACTCGATTGAATTCTGGTCGTCTTGCCCTTTTGAAGGGGATGGCAATGTATTTTCAGCGGTTTTCCGAAGTGCGAATTGCATCGCAGCATTGGAAGAGAATAGAAGTGCGATTCCTGTTATTAAAAATAGTAGCCATGTCGGTTGAATTGGCCCTGACTGGATGTCTCGAAAGAACCAGGCGAAACCGATGAAAGCGAAGGCAACTGCATTGCCAATGAGTCGAATTGCTGATTCCGTTCTAAATTTGGAGGCGTCCGGGTTGAGAGATGAAATCCACGAACGAACGATCTCTACACCATCAAACGGATGACACGGTAGCATATTGAAAAAGGCAAGTTGGAAGTTGACCCAAATTACAATTTCCGTCAATGAAATTTGCCACTCAGAAGGGGTGAATCGATGAGGGGCAAGCGGGTTAATCAAGTTCCAAAAACTAGATTGGTCAGACTGAACTAACAGGGTGGAGCCGAATAAGAAAATTACAAAATTTGCGAACGGCCCGGCGAGAGATGTAACTGCTTTGGCGTGGGACTTCATCGGCGTTGAGCATTCATCATTCCCGCCCCAGGGAAGCAGCGTGATTGAATCTATGCGGCCGCCGAGATTGGTTGAGGCAAAAATGTGGGCCGTTTCATGGAGCAATAAGCTGGCAAGGAGCACTAGGGTGGTGACAATTGCAGTCCCTGTAAAAAAGCTGGTGGCTCCCCCGTTGTAGTTCCATTCCGTACCGAATAGAGCCACAACAAACAGAATCAAAAGCATGTGAATCCGAACCGGTACGCCAAGCCATCGGCCGACCCCCATGCTCCAAGTGTGTAGATTCGCCATCCTTCACTCCACCAAACGTTTCATTGGTTATGAGTCTAGTTAAAAACTAACTCATATCCTTCTCTCGCCCCAAATCCCTTCATTCCTAATTTTATCTTGAACGATGGCAGCAATCAATCATCTGAGACTAAGAAATGGTTGGTAAAAATCTTCTTTTAATCGGCTGAATGATCTGCCTCGGGTTGAGGCGACTGGTCTCACTTAAATATTGGCTGTTTATAGTTGCGGTCGCTTGTAGAGCTCATTTTCAATATTTTTTAGTGAATTATTACGGTCAATGCTGCGATCAAAGTGCCAATTGGGTGAGTCGGGAATATGTTTGGGGTCAAGCGGCCAGTTTTGGAATGGCTGACGCCCGAGCGCTTTGGCAAGTTTGTCCGAATTCATGGTTACGTTTCCAGCTCGGGGGGGGATCGGTCCCGCATCAATACGGGGACAGCCGAACAAATGGTCGGGATCGTAGCCGCCAATTCGGTTCACTATCTGCGCGATTTGATAAAGGGAAAGCCGGACGGGACCACCCGCGTGAAATAAGCCCTCCAAGCGAAGTGCCAACGCTTCTTCAATGGTTTCGTTCAAACATTCGACATAGGTTGGAGTTCGTATTTCGTCGTAATACAGCGTCGCGGGTTTGTTTTTTGCAAATCGAGATTGTATCCAGTCAATAGCCCCGGCGTGCCCATTGAAACTGATTCCCATTGGAAGCGAAATTCGCATGACGC
>JAALLA010000237.1 GCA_011087765.1 Pirellulaceae bacterium | reverse complement strand
GATTTACAGATTTTAAAATCGATGGGGTGTGAGTTAGTCGAGTTAAGATTGCCCCGTTCGCTCCCGTTTTCAGCGATGTTTTCAATAATTGACGTCGAGGCATCGACGGTTTTCGATTCGATGATTCGTGAAGATGATATGGAGGGGTTTAATCTATGGAAGCAGAATTTCCGGGCAGCTCAGTACGTGTCGGCTGTGGATTATGTGCGGGTCCAACGCGCACGGTCACTTTTAATTTCGCAATTTGACGAAGCGATTTCGGAGGTTGATTTCATCATCAATATGAATGATCTTGTGCAAACGAATTTTACCGGACATCCTTCGGTCGTAATGCCGATTGGCTATCGCGAGCGTAATTCGATTCGTACGCCCACGCCAGTAATTTTGAGTGGACATCTTAACGACGATGAACGGTTATTGGCCTTTGCAGATGCATTTCAGGCTCAGGTTTCCGCTCATCAGGAACATCCCAAGTTAGATGATTGGCTAAATCTTTATGATTCAGAGCAGCTCGATAAACCGGAAGACTCCGGAATTAACTGAACACTGGAGCGAGGTGTTGAATCCTAAATCTGTTGGTTTTTCAATTCCGAGCCAAAGAAATTAAGGGGCGGGCTCGTCTGCAGGTTCAGTCGTTCCGGCTTTGAAAATTATCCGATGAAGGGCAGTCGCGGAAAGGCTTCCAAGAACGGTTGCCAAAACGTAAATCCCAAGTTGTTCCATTTGCCCGCTGACTAACGCGGGGCCGAGGGATCTAGCTGGGTTCATGGATGCACCGGTGTAAGGTCCGATGACGGAGGCATGGATCGCTACGATACCGCCGATGGTCACTGCGGGAATCAAAATTCCTTGGAGTTTTGTGACTCGAAGAATCACAAACATCAAGATGGCGGTAATGATAAACTCGATAGTGAATATTTGCCAAACTTCCAAGCTGGATGTAGTGCCGCCGTAACTTGAGTGATCGCCATCGAGCAATGCCAGCGTAAGACTGGCTGCGATTGCGCCAATACATTGGCTAATGATGTAGGGCAGAACGTGGTAGCCAGAAATCTGTTTGTCGGACCAGAAACCGAGGGTGACCGCCGGGTTAATGTGCGCTCCGGAAAATTTACCAATCGCAAGAATGACCAGTGTGACGGCCGCGCCGAAAGCTAAACCAATTACGACGTCGGTCAGCCCACCAAACTCCATGGCCTCACAAAACAGGATTGCGCCCGTTCCGATGAAAACGAGAATATAGGTGCCGATTCCTTCAGCGACCGCGCGTTTAAATACCATTTAACTAACCGAGACTCCAGAGTAATCCGCTTCCGGGGGTGGGAACTGAGGGTCGAGTCCTTCCATCGTGGCACGAAGCACTTCACTGACAATTAGATTTCTTGCCCATTTTTTATCCGAAGGAATGACGTGCCACGGCGCGAATTCGGTATTACATCGTTCCAATGCGGCTTGGTAAGCGAGTTGGTAATCGTCCCACAATTTTCGTTCCTCAATGTCACCCAAATTGAATTTCCAGTGTTTTGCTGGATCGTCAAGTCGAGCTTGTAACCGTTTTCGTTGCGTATCTTTGCTGATATGAAGGAAGCATTTGACCACTGTAGTTCCATTGTCGTGGAGGAGTTTTTCAAATGCGTTGATGGTATCGTAACGCTTGCTCCAAACCGGTTCGGGGACGAGATTGTGAACTTTCACCACCAGGACATCTTCATAGTGGGAACGATTGAAGATGCCAATGTTTCCACGTCGCGGTACGCGTTGATGAATTCGCCATAAGAAATCATGGTCCAGTTCTTCTTCACTTGGCTTCTTAAAAGAGCTAACCTGACAACTGGTAGGGTTCATGCCACGCATGACCGCGCGGATCGTGCCATCTTTTCCCGCGGTGTCCATGCCTTGCAGCACCAGCAGTATTGAACGTTGATTTTCTGCATAGAGCCGTTTGGCGAGATCAGCCATGACTTCTACATTTTCCTCAATCCTGCGGTATGCCGATTTCTTCGTAAATTTTCCATCGGGAATCTGAGTAGGGATTTGCCCTAGCTCACAGGGGGTATTCAGTTCAAGTTGGCAATCAGAAAATGAATGCATAGGAGGACTTAATCTTGGATTGAATAAATTGCGAATGAAAAATTAAGATGCGACATCGAATTCGACGATCTCGGCGACGGCCCCAACTTCCATTTATGATCTTAACAGATGAAAGTGAAGATTGTTGAATTACATGTTAGCGGCGTTGTTGAGGATGTTCAGATAGGCCTGCATTGCAAAAATTAGAATTGCAAGAACAAGTGCGCCGACGAGCATCATGGTCATTACAAATCCGATCACGCTGATTGCTTTCAGGTTGATTTCAGCTTTGGCCTGCAGTTCTGCAGAGGCTCGATTCATCGATTCTGCCAGTTCGCCAGAAATTTCCCCATTTTTAATGAACGTTATCAGCTCTTCTGGAAAGGAATTGGTGGCAGCAAATGTTTTGTGGAATTGGTGGCCCTGTTGAAGGTTGTGGCAAACGACTGGCTCCAGCGAAGTGTAGTAATAATTTTCGGTTGAACGGAGAGCGAGTTCGGCTGTCTCGAGCGCGTTCATTCCTGCGTTTTCGGCGACGGATAATGTCCATGCGAATCGAGAAAGCGCCAGGTATTGAATTGTCTTGCCAATGAGTGGAATTCGCATCGCAATCCGAAGAGGCACAGAGCCGAACCAACCTCGAACAGATCCGATCGACACGATGGCAGTCGCGGAAAAGAAACATAAGACCAATACAAAGTATGCAGCAACATTTTTAAGGGTGCTACCCATGCCGAACCAGTCGATCACCTCCATACCCATGGCGCTATAAAGGCTATCGCAGAGATAGATAAATAAACCGACAATAAGAATTGCAAAGGTCAGTTCAAACAATGGCCAGGCGATTGAGGCGAGGAATTTGTTTCGAAAAGCGACGAGAGCGCTGTAATGTTGGCTCAGCCTCGCGAACGACTCCTCTAACCTACCACCGCGTTCGCCCGCTTTCACGACAGAGATCGCGAGGTTGGGGAAATAACCGTTGAGATGATCCATGGATTCCGCGAGGGACTTGCCCTGCCCAAGTTGTCGGTTGATTTCCTGGGCATTGGATCGATATTTCGAATTCCCTGTTTTCGCTTCAAGAGCATAGGCCGCCCGGAGATCGATTCCAGCGGTGTATGTGGTTGCCAATCGATGGAAAAGTTTAGCCATTTGTGACATCGAAATTTTTGCCATAGCGTTTTCCAGCGGTGTGATTGAAACTTGAAAAAATTTGGGATCGAAAAGCGGGTCGGTTAATTAAATCGGGTAGTTTTCGTTGATAACCCTACTTTTCCCTCAATTTTTTGCCTAATTGTGAAACACCCGTGGTTTTCTACTTCCTAATGCGTCGATAATACGAAAATTGACACACGATTTCAAATTGAATGAGTTGTCTAACTCGTGGCCTAATCACAGACGATTGATGATTTACCGAAGCTAAATGAATTGGACTCTGTCGGATTTATTCGTAAAATTAGCCAGACAGGTCGCCGCTTCTCAGACTGAATTGAAGTCAACGATTATGAATTCGAAATACCATATAGCTAGGTTATTCACTCTGCTGGCCATCACGTTATCGTGTTGCTCGGGGGCGGTGTATTCGCAGGACGACGAATTCGATCGCGAATCTTTGAAAATTCGAGACACGATTATTCTACGCTCGAAGGCGAAACTCTATGGAACGGTCGTCTCGGAAGGCGTTGAAGACGGCCGAAAAATTGTGGTCTTTAGGCCTAAGGATGGCGGAGTCCTTAAGTTGGATGTTGCGAAGATGGTCTACCTTGGGAAGATTCGCAGGATTGATGAAATTGACCGCAATTACAATCAGCACATCGAGACGATAGCAGACGATCCCGCATCGCACTGGGAATTGTATGAATGGTGTGGTGATCAACCGCAAGGTCGAGTCCGGTTTAAAGACCAGCGTCAGTTTCACCTTGAAAGAATTGCCGAGCTTGACCCAGATGATTCCGCGGCGAAACGAAAGCTCGGCTATGATTTTATTAAAGAGCAAAACCGATGGGTTCCCGAAAAGCTATATCAAAAAACACTCGGTTATGAAAAGCGCGGAACGGGTTGGTCGCCGGTCCTGCAACGCGAGATTGATAAGGGGTTTGATGAGGTTGAGGCGCTCAAGGGAAAACGAAAAAGTGCGTTTCGAATTTGGAAAAAAGAGCTCGCCAAGGGCCGTGTAAATCCTACAGTGCTACGAGATGAATTGTTTAAGATTTGCGACCCGCTGGGCGTAGTGATTGTTTTTGAAGCAGCACGAGAAGAACCACGACCTGCGGTTCGGGCATTGTATGTCGAGGCAATTGGTCGGGTTCCGACGCGTGTCGCGCTCAACGCGCTTTGTGTCTTTGCCGTGGAAGAGGAAGTTGTCGGTACGCGTGAGTCTGCTTTGGCGTTACTGGCACAAGACCATTACGATGCGGGCGCTGCGGTATCAGTTCTGGCGACTTATCTTGCGTCTAAATCAAATGCCTATGTCAATCGGGCTGCATTTGGTATTGGCGAACTGGGTGATCAATCTGCGACACTTGCTTTAGCGGCAGCCCTTGTGACCTCGCACATGGTGAAACCCGGGGGACAATCCGGCCGGATCAATGCAGGGGTTGGGAGCGACGGAAATGTCAACGGTCTTAATATGGGGGGCGATCAAAAGCCTGTGGTTAAGTCGTTCAGCAACAAAGAAGTTGTCGAAGCCCTGAAAAAGGTTTCAGACCAAAACTTTGGCTTTAATGCCGACCAGTGGAAAGACTGGTACATCAAATCGCACACCCACCATGACATTCAAGTCCGCCGCTAGGTTTTGAGTGTTTATGAGGATTTAAGGTTTCTTAAAGTCGTCAAGTTCATGACGTCCATATCCACTCCATCACGCTCTCCTTTTTCAGTCTCAAGATACATCGGAGTGTTCTCGAATCGCGGGTCATTCATCAAGTTGACGAAGGGCTCAATTCCCATTTCACCCTCTCCAATGTGTTCGTGCCGATCTTTTCTTGAGCCAAATTCCTTTTTGCTGTCGTTGAGATGGAAGGCTTTGATTTTTCCTAATCCAAATGTGGTGTCCATCGATTGCAAGGTCGACGAGTATTCCGCGGGGGTTCCCAAGGCGTGACCCGCAGCGAAAGTGTGGCAAGTGTCGATGCAAACACCAAGTCTTTCAGATTCCGCCGCTGAATCGATTATGTAGGCGAGATGCTCAAATTTCCAACCGAGGTTGCTCCCTTGGCCTGCGGTGTTTTCTAATAACGGACTACTCGTTAACGTGTCCGTCCGCTGAAGTATCGTATTGAGCGAGTCGACAATCGCATCGAGTCCTTCTTGCTCGCTACTGGTGGTAAAGGACCCCGGGTGAAAAACAACATGTGGGATTTGGAGTAAATGGGCCCGCTCCAGTTCAACAATCATAGCGTCAATGCTCTTTGATCTGAGTTCGTCTTTTGGGCTTGCTAAATTGATCAAATAGGAGGCGTGGGAAAGTGGTGCTGAGATTGAGTGTTCCTGCATTGCGTCAATAAATCTAGCAGCGTCATCGTCCGTGATTGGTTTAGCACGCCATTGATTGTTGTTTTTCGTAAATACCTGGACGCAATCACAGTCGGCCTTCTTCGCCGAATTTACGGCTTTGTAATAACCGCCCGCAATCGACATGTGCGCACCTAAGATCATCTGCTTTTCTTTCCGTTAAATATTCGCTGGACCACCAGTTCATCTTGTCACAGGGAGACATGCTGAGCAATGGCCTCATTTCCGGTTCCCGGGGAAATCAGGTAGTTGGCGAATGGTTAAAATGTCAATTAAATTTATACTGCTTTGCATCAAAGTTATTGCAGTACGGTTCACAGTCAGTTTAAGTGTGAGATAATCTCAGAGACATTTGGTTCGCAGTGAATTAATTTCATAAATTTAGGATATTCGATGGTCTCCATATTAAGCGGGAAAGAGAAATTAGCGGTCACAGCATTGTGGGTCGCCTCTCTGGTTTTTGTTGGTCTTGGTGTTGCGTTAATGATCTGGCCTACCGAGATTTTGGCGGGAGTCGAAGTTGTATTTGAGACACCGACTGCCTTTGCGGATATCCGAGCCGACTATGGCGGGTGTATTTTTGGGTTGGGGATCTTTCTGGTTTGGTGCGCTTGCCAGCGTGACTTGATTCGGCCTGGACTGATTTGCGTAGGGCTCGTTTTTTCGGGGTACTCGATTGCCCGCTTATTATCGTTGGCGATCGATGGTCAGCCCAAGCGAATTATTTTTATCCTCTTGGCCGTCGAATTATGCGGAGCATTTATTTCATTCGGTGTTTCTCAGTGGGCTCCTAAACGGCAGGTAA
>JAALLA010000236.1:3374-6411 GCA_011087765.1 Pirellulaceae bacterium | reverse complement strand
TCTTGATGGGAATGAAGAGTTTAAAATTCGAGTTTCTCGTTATCCTGGCTTTGTCAGGCGTGGCTGTCTTTGGTTGGTCACAAGAGAATTCTCCTCACTCCCAACGAACACAGGTCGGCGACTTAAAACCTCCGAGCCCCAAAGAACATGGATTCGTCGAACTTTACAATGGCCATGATCTCACTGGCTGGACGACTCAAGGCAATTGGCTCCCCCAAACCGATGGGTCATTGTTGATCCAACCTCGCGAAAATGAGCTCGGTTGGGCCCGATTCGATTCCTACCTCTGGACAGATCGAACGTACAAAGATTTCGAATTGACCGTCGACTGCGCTTATCCAGAAAATGGCAATAGCGGAATCTATTTTCGCGTGCACGACCGAAGCAATCCAGTCAATACGGGGATTGAAGTCCAGGTATTTGATTCATTTAAACAGAAACTGCCGCTTAACGACCATACGCTTGGCGGAATTATCCCCGCCGGAATTGCTCCAACTCAAAATATGGCCAAGCCGGCAGGTGAGTGGAACCGGATAGTCATTCGCTGCGTCAGCAATCGTGTTCAGGTGCAAGTCAACGGTGTGGAGGTCATCAACGCCAACCTTCAGTACACCTCCATTAAAGATCGGAACCGAGAGGGGTATATCGGCCTGCAGGATCATGGAAATCCCCATGCAGTCCGATTTCGAAACATCCGGATCAAGGAAATTCAATCTGCCAACGAAGATGAGAATGCGCAAGGTCTATTCAAACGAGAAATTCTGCCCATTTTTGAAGATAATTGTCTCCATTGTCATGGCGAAGATCTGCAAGAAGGTGATCTCCGATTGGATACATTGGCAAATGTTTTGCGCAGCGGCAACTCGGGGGATCCGACTGTTGTTATCGGCGACGACTCGGTCAATAGCCATCTGGTTCAATTATTGTTAACCGATCACGAAGCCCGTCGCATGCCGCTGGATGATAATCCATTGTCAGACACAGATATTGAATTAATTCGAAAATGGATTCGCGTCACGAAGGGCTGGGATGAAGCGATCCATGCAGCAAAGCACAACGAAACCAACCACTGGTCCTTCCAGCCAATTGAGAAACCCGCGATTCCAGGGACTGCTCACAAAAATCCCATCGACTCGTTCGTCGCAACCGGTCTGAAGGAAAACAAACTTAATTTTTCAAGTCAAGCTACCCAACGCCAATTAATCCGCAGGGTCTATCTTGTCGTGCATGGACTCCCCCCCACGCCGAAACAAGTCAGCGACTTCTTGGCAGACGACCAAACCGGTAAATGGGAACGGCTAATTGCGCAGGTTTTAGCGAGCCCACATTATGGCGAACGTATTGCAGTAAACTGGCTCGACTTAATCCGGTTTAGCGAAACCGATGGATTTGAAGTGAATGCGGAACGACAGGGCGCCTGGCGGTACCGTGACTGGGTTATCGATGCGTTTAACCGAGACATGCCCTATGACGAATTTGTAAAAAAACAATTAGCAGGCGGCGATCAGTTGGATCCCATCGGCAGCGCTTATTTTGTTGCCGGACCTCACAACGTCGTTGTTGAGCAAGATAAAAAGGGGCAAGCAGACAATGTTCAAAACGAAACTTCAGACTTACTCAACGCAACGGGGACGACATTCCTCGGGTTAACACTCGGTTGTGCACGATGTCACAACCATAAATTCGACCCGATCACCCAGCGAGATTTCTACGCGATTCAGGCAATCTTTTCAGGAGTCAACCACGGTGTAGCCTCCATCGCCACCTCGCCACAGTGGCTTACAGAACAACAGCAAATTAAGTCCGCGATTGGACAAGCGGAACAACTGCTTGAACCATACAAGAGAACAAGTACTAAACTCGCCCCAATTAACGCAATTAAAAACATTGAATCGTTTGCGCCGACCAAAGCTCGTTTTATCCGATTCACCATCGCTGAAACTAATGGGGCACAAGGTTGCATCGACGAATTAGAAGTATTTGCAGGAGACGAAAACCTTGCTCTGTCAATTAACGGGGCAACCGCTACTTCTGGTGGCGACTTCGTTCACGTCAGGCATAGACTGTCACAAATCAATGATGGCAAATACGGCAATCTTTATAGTTGGATCTCAAAAGAGGTCCAAGGCTGGGTTCAAATTGAACTTCCCAAGGATGCCGAAATCGATCGAATCGAATGGGGACGTGATCGTACCGGAGCGATCGCCGATCGCCTTGTGACCAATTACAAAATTGAGATTTCAGTTGATGAAAAAACATGGACGACCGTCGGCGAATCGAAACAACGACGCACTGCCAATGACCCGCTCTTCACCTTTGCGTTCGATACCGCTCCAGAAAAACAAAGACCCGAAATCGAACAGGTTTATCAATCCCTGCTCTCGATGAAAAATAAACTTAACCGTCCCTCAACTGCCTACATCGGTACGTTCTCGCAACCAAAACCTACCTATCGACTCTCCCGAGGCGATACGATGTCACCGCGAGAACTTGTCCCACCCAATACAATCGGGTTACTGGGAGACCTTGAGTTGGCAAACAATGCAACTGGTGCCGAACGCCGAGCGGCTTTCGCAAAGTGGGTCGCAAGTCCAACGAACCCTCTTGCAGCACGGGTAATGGTTAATCGAATCTGGCAATTTCACTTTGGCAATGGACTGGTTAGTACACCTAACGATTTTGGATTGAATGGTAGTCCTCCAAGCCATCCCGAACTACTGAACTGGTTGGCCTCTGAATTCATAGAAAATGGTTGGTCAGTGAAACATATCCACCGACTGATTCTCTCATCGAAAACCTGGAAACAAGCGAGTCGGCCAAATCCAATTGCGTTAGAACTGGATGAATCAACACAATTTCTCTGGCGGTTTCCCCCGCGAAGACTTGACGCTGAAGCCATCCGAGACTCTATGCTGGCGGCAACTGACAAGCTTGATCTCTCAATTGGCGGACCGGGATTTAGCGGGTTTGAAGTGGGCAGCGAATATGTAAGGCATTATTTTCCAAAACAGAAGTTCGGCCCTGCGGACTGGCGGCG
>JAALLA010000236.1:0-3274 GCA_011087765.1 Pirellulaceae bacterium | reverse complement strand
CTCTGTTTCGGACGCGAGCCAAGTTCAGTTGAGGCCATCCAGGCAATGGAAATGATCGATCAAATCGGTCTGATCCAGTACTGTCGAATTATGTTGAATTCAAATGAGTTCGTTTTCATCTTATAACTGTTCCACTCGATTAAAAATTCCAATCAGTCCAAATTATGTTTTCAAACTCAACACAAAACCGGCGTAGATTCCTGGGGTCGACGCTGACCGGACTAAGTGGAATTGCGTTAACGAGTTTGCTCCATGACGACAATCTTCTCGCCTTGGACGATGATCCCATCCGTCCTCAAATTTCACCAGACCGTCCTTTTGCCGCGCGTCCCGCGCACTTCCCGGCAAAGGCCAAGAAGGTTCTGGTCATCTATTGCTCCGGTGCAGTGAGCCAGGTCGATACGTTTGACTTCAAACCGGAGTTGGTTAAACGAACTGGTCAGCCAATGCCAGGTGCGGAGAACTTAATCACATCCCAGGGACCCCAGGGAAATCTTGTGAAGAGCCACTGGGATTTTAAGCCACGCGGTCAATCCGGGAAAATGATTTCAGACCTCTTTCCAAAGATCGCTGAGCACGCCGACGACATGTGCTTTATCCATTCGTTGTCTGGAAAGACTGCCGCACACGGCCCAGCCGAGACATTCATGTCGACAGGCTTTTCTCTTAGCGGTTTCCCAAGCATGGGCTCGTGGATGAATTGGGCATTGGGAACAGAGAACGAAGATTTACCTGCGTTTGTCGCGATCCCAGATCCTCGGGGAAAACCACAAGCCAGCGTCGACAATTGGGGAGCAGGTTTCTTACCCGCGACATTTCAAGGTACAGCGTTCAATGCAATCGATCCCCTCAGAAACTTGAATCCTCCGCGCGGCGTAACTCCAAATCAGGATAAGCGTGTACGTGAGTATTTACAGAAAATGAACCGTCAGCAGCTGGAGCAATACCAAGGCGATAATGAATTGTCTGCGAGGATTGCCAGCTATGAATTGGCGGCGAGGATGCAACTGAGCATCCCGGGGATCATGGATTTTTCAACCGAATCTAAAACGACGATGCAAGATTATGGCGCTCAAGATTCGGCAAATCCCACCAAGGCAGCCTACGCCCGAAATTGTATTCTTGCGCGAAGATTGTTAGAGAAGGGCGTACGGTTTGTGCAACTGTTTAACGGCGCCTATCAAACCGGCGGGGAAGGGGTAAGCAATTGGGACGCCCACTCGGATCTCGTAAAAAAATATAACAATCACGGAACAGTGTTTGACCAACCGACCGCAGCACTCCTGGCAGATCTGAAACAACGAGGCCTACTGGAAGATACACTGGTCGTTTGGTGTACCGAATTTGGCCGAATGCCAACCGTGCAAGCCTCTAAATCAGCCGGCCGTGACCACAATATTCAGGGCTTCACTGCTTGGTTGATGGGAGCAGGCGTCAAAGCGCCTTTTACATTCGGTGCCACCGATGAATTCGGATATAAAGCGGTCAAGGACAAGGTCGATGTCCACGACTTCCATGCTACCATACTTCATCTCCTCGGACTGAATCACAAACAGCTCACCTACCGACAGAATGGGACCGAACGTCGTCTAACCGACGTGCACGGCCATGTCATTCACGACTTAATCATTTAAAACCCGCTAAAAAATTTCCGCGGCAATGATGCCGCCAGCACCCACAAATAATTAGGAACACGAAATTGAAATTGCCAGCAGATACACAAAAAGTATTTAATCCGGACTCAGGCGCCCATCGGCGTGATGGTCTCAATTACAAATTAACTGACGAAGAAATAGTTCAGTTTCGGGAACAAGGTTACCTGGTCCTCGATGAATTTATGACCGAAGCAGAAGTCTCCACGCTTGACCACTGGTTCGATCACTTCATCACGGGAAAACAGGAAGGGATGGGACGCGACTTTTGCGACATGAGCCAACCTTACGGCACGCCGGTCGAGGAATTCCGACTAGTCAACGCTGTGCTGCCCACTCATTACTGCAAAGAACTAGAAAACAACATCTATCATCAAATCGCCTCCAATGTTGCCAGCCAACTTTATCAGGAGGACAAAACAGTAATGGATTATGACCAGTTTCTAGCAAAGAAGCCGGGGAAAGAGCAGGCCCAATTTCTGATGCACCAAGACCTTGGTTACTGGCCGAAAACAAAAAACACCTGGACAGCGACCTTTTCGCTCGCGCTCACTGATTCTGATGTCGAAAACGGTTGCCTGGTGGTCCTTCCTGGTACAAATAAAGAGGCTGAATTACGAGCCCATCGCCCGGTCAGCTACAGCGGTTCAGACGATTTGGCACAAAATCGCGATGAATCCCACACGCTAATGATTGAAAGCCGAGATACGGACAAACCAGTTTACCTGCCTGTCAGACGAGGCAGTGTCACGATTCACGATGAACGGATCGTTCACGGCTCCGGCGGCAACACATCCGACATTTGGCGAAAAACCTATGTGATGGCCTTCCGACCGGAAGCGACGGTTAACGAAGAACGAGCGATGGGATTCACCCACTCGCACAATGATGACGTCAACTGGGAAACATTTATCTCTTAAAGTGATTTCCCTGGCTCAGCAGTTGATTTGAATTACTTCCAAACTCACAACCGACTTTAGTTCATGGTTCATCCAACGGTCGGCCTGTTTCAAATAAACACGAGCGATTTATTTGAAACAGATCTGACCGCTAAAAGCCAGCTACGTTGAGTAACCAAGGCAACTGAAATTGAGTCAGAATTCGATCGGGTTAATCGTAGAGAAGATTCAGATCTAGATAATCTTTCGAGCTGCCCTTTTCAATGAACAGGTCAACGGGATTACCGTGGAGCAGTTCTTCTTCTGTGAGCGGTTGTTTATACGTTGCGACAACACTATTTGTGGAATCGACAACACGCACGTGGCAGATCGCGGTGAGTGGCCGAATAGGAGTACCATCGAGTGACAGTTCCAAAGTTGCGTTGTACCAGTACCGATTTGGAATACGGACCCGACGACTCCAACGATATACAGGAGTCCCGTCAAGAGCCCAGTGCAGCCACGCCCGGTCGGTTTCAGGGCGTACAGTCGCAATGGTTTCCCAAACAGACGTTTCAGTGTCGAAAACCTGGATAGAAAGCACATCGCTTGGATTAGCCGTGAAACCAGAAAAATATCGAGTTTGGGTAGCGTCAGTGTCTCCATCAATGGGTGTAATGCAGCAGCCAGAAAAAGAGAACGTCGCTGCCACCAAAATTAGAAATTCGAAAGTACGTTTACCAG
>JAALLA010000235.1 GCA_011087765.1 Pirellulaceae bacterium | reverse complement strand
TTCCCCCCCGAACCACAATTTTCACCCGCGACAACAGCCCTTTTTCCGCATCTCGCCGCATGTCACAATGTCCAAATCTTAGACATCCCTGCGAGACCGGATTAAAAGTCGGCTTTATTTGCATTTAGCACTCGAAAACTCAATAATCTCGCAACTTCGTACATCTTACAGTTGAGCAAGGCGGCTCCGGTTTTTGGTGAACTTTTGAATCTAGATTCCTCAAAACCCGAACCTCCCCTGTTGGACAACGAAAGAGTCCAGGCAGTCTACTTGGAGCACTGCGTGGCACTTGAACGTTTCCTGATTGGAGTACTAAGAGACGAAGCGGCCGCAGCAGACGCTTTGCAAACCACGTTTATTCGATTACTTGAAAAGGGCCATTTGGTCCAGCAACAGGATTCGATGAAATCGTGGTTGTTTCGAGTTGCCTTTAACGAGGCTATGTTGATCCGCCGAAAGGATACGACGAGTAAGAAACATGCAGAGAATGTTGCCTGGAAATTACAAGGCCAACTAGGAGCAGATCGGGGAGTCGACCATCGACTCAGCCAATCTGTTCACCACGCAATCCAACAAGAAGACATAAAACAAGTAAGAGCTGCCCTTAAGCAACTGCCACTCGCCCAAAGAGAAGTTGTAAAGAAAAGAATTTACGAAGGATTGAAGTTTCGAGAAATTGCGGATGAATTAGACGTTCCCCTAGGGACGGTCCTTGCAAGAATGCAAGCCGGCCTGAAAAAACTTAAACCAATTTTAAAACCCACTGACGACCCAACATAAAAACATAAACGATCAATTTCACGATCATTCACGGCTTATCGAAATGAACCAATTTAATAACTCAAAACCAGAGCCAACTCCGTTCGATTCGGATCCAAAAAATCTGAATTGGCTCGCCTTCTGCTACATTGCGGATGAACTCGACCAGACCGAACGGGATGAATTTGAAGCCCGACTGGGAGAATGCGAAATTGCCCGCGAAGCAGTCGTCGCCGCCGTGAGAGATTCTCAAGTTTTATACAAGACGCTGGTTCAAGACTCTCAACCGCTTGCTTCCGGCGTCACGCTGGCCAGTCGAGAGACAAAGCCTGACCTGCGCTGGATGGCAACCTTGGTTGCATCCGCCGCTGCCGTGCTGCTCGCCGTAAATAGCTGGTCTTTTATCTTCCCGACCAATGGGACAATTGTGGCAACTGAATCAGACGGACTTGCTGCCGCCTGGGTCGAGACTCTCGTCACAATGAGCGATGAAGAACTTGATGAATTCATCAACGAAGAAGTCCCACAAACGGAAGTGGTGACTGATGAATCGGACGATTGGATGTTCGTAGCACTCGCGGAAGCCGATTCTCTAGAGAGCATTGATGGTGAAGCACATTAAAACTGTTTTAACTACCCTCGTTCTTTTTATTCTGATGCCTTTCCTGGCTACCCCAGGGTTCGCGCAGAGCACCGAAAAAGCCACCCCAAACAAACAGAACAAGGCTAAAACAAACAAAACGGATTCGCCCGCCACCTCAAAAAGTTCAACCCAGCAACCCGCCAAGAAACCCTCCAAAACAACCAGGGCTCCTGCAGCCGGCCCAACGACGTCGCCCGATAAAAAAAAGCCCGTCAACGTTCCTGCCGCAAGACGAACCGAATTATTAAAATTCTGCGAACAACATCACAAAGAACTTCTTCCCCTGCTGGAATCACTTCGAAAAAAACGTCCCGAAGAATTCGAAAAAGCGCTGCGGACACTCGACCGCGAAATTAAACAACTCCAAATAGTAAAGTCAAAAGATCGCTACGAGAAATTACTAGACCAATGGGTTCTGCGTTCTAAAATCAAACTTCTCTCGGCGAAATTGGCAGTCCGAGCCTCGAAAGAACAGCGAGCCAAGACTACCGCTAGCCTTACCAAATTGATTGGCCAACTCCAAGATCTAAAGATCAAGCATCTGAACGAAGAGCGGCAGGCTACGCGAAACCGGCTCGCTAAAATCACTACGCAAATCGATCAACTGCGCTCGACTCGCGATGCTGAAATTAAAAAGCAAATAAACGCCCTCACCCAAAATGCGGAAAGAATACAAGCCGCGCAACGGGCAAAAATTGCCGCTAAAAACAAATCGAAGAATTCCAACAAAAAGCTAACGACAAAACAAGAACCGGTTAAGAACAATCAAGCCAAGAAAGACCAAGTTAAGAAACCTGGAAATAACAAAGGTTAATTTCCAATTCAATTGGTTGAGGGCAGCACACACGGGAGACACACTGTGCAACAAGATCGCAAACGACATTTGCTTAAGATTATTCTTCCTGCCACCATCATTTTCTGCTGCTTCGCAGTAGCGATCATTACGATTGATCGAGCCAATGGTGCTGCGGCAGCGCCTGCTACCTCCACAGCGTCAACTTCGAACGAAGACTATTCGAAACCGATCCATTCGAAACCGATTGAAAGTGTTGACGTCCGATTTAAGGAATCGGGAATTGATGAACTGCCCGACTTTCAAAAACACGTTGCCCCTCTGCTCGGACGTTTAGGTTGCAACGGCCGAGCCTGCCATGGTTCGTTTCAGGGACAAGGTGGATTCCAACTCTCTCTCTTCGGATATGACTTTCAATCTGATCATGAAGCGCTGCGAGAAGAAGGAACTGAAAGGGTTAACCTTAAGAACCCAGCGGAAAGCCTGATCCTGACAAAGCCAACCGACGAAGACGAACACGAAGGTGGGCTTCGCTACGACAAAGACAGTTGGCAATACAACCTTCTGCAATCCTGGATTGCAGGCGGTGGAACTAATCCCGACTCAATCCACCAACTCGATCGCTTAGTCATCGAGCCCAGTGAACTAATATTCAATTCACCTTCTGAAAAATTTGAACTCAAAGCAATTGCACACTGGAAAGACGGCACCGTTGAAGACGTAACGCCGCTGTGTCGATTCCACTCCAACAACGATTCAATTGCAAAGATCACTGAATCTGGCATTGTCTCGACCAACTCACTCTCCGGTGATACACATGTTGTTGTTTCTTACGACAAAGCCGTCGTTCCCGTGCCCGCCATCCATCCCTACGCAGGGCAACCGCTCAAATCCAACTCAGCGTTTGTTGGAACCTCGAAAATCGACTTCCTCACGGCTAAGAAATGGAAAAAACTCAACCTTCAACCTTCGCAATTGTCCGATGACACAACGTTCCTACGGCGAGTCTGCATTGACATCACAGGCACGCTTCCAACATCGGATGAAATCAGACAATTCGTCGCAAGCGAAGATTCGCAAAAACGCAAAAAGAAAATCGACGAACTCCTGAATTCCCCTGCCTACGCGTCGTGGTGGACTACTTTTTTCTGCGACATGACCGAGAACAATACAAGACAGTTAAGTAACATTGCTTTTGACAGCAATCTTCCAAGCCAGCAATGGTATGACTGGATCCACAAACGTGTCAAAGACAACACTCCCTACGATGAAATGATCGAAGGGATCGTCCTCGGCATCAGCCGCAACAGTGGCGAAAGCTACATCGATTTCTGTGAACGCATGCAGGAAACCTCCGCAAACGAATCGTTCAGCGAAACCGAAACGATGCCCTACTATTGGATGCGAAGAGAATTCAGAGACCGAGAGACCATTGCCATTAGCTTTGCTCATGCTTTCCTGGGCTTGAGAATCCAATGCGCCCAATGCCACAAACACCCATTCGATCGATGGAGTCAAAAGGATTTCAAGGATTTTTCTAAATTCTTTAGCGGCATCAATGTGCGACAGTACTCGGGCGGAACCAGCCCGGAAGACAAGCAGGATTACATCTCCATTTTAAAAAACCTGAACATTGAACCCGATCGCAAAAAGAACCCCAATCTTCAGCGTCAACTTCGCGACGCCTATCGTAAAGGCGAGACAACGCCATTTGGTTTTCTTGCTATCGACTCCCCTAAACTCACAAGAGAAGAACTTCGCGAACTTCAAAAGCAATTAAAATCCGAAAAGAACTCTAAGAAAAAGAAGAAAAATAAAAAACCAACGATCACCGAGGCAACACTACTGGGAAGTGACACGATCGACCTTACCGAGCATGAGGATGTGCGAGCACCGGTGATGGAATGGATGAAACAAAATGACAATCCATTTTTCGCCAAGGCATTGGTCAATCGCGTTTGGGCTCGCTATTTTGGCGTCGGCATTGTCGACCCGGTCGACGACTTAAACCTTGCCAACCCACCCAGCAATGCAGCATTACTCGACCACCTTACTCAAGAGTTCATTAACCATGACTTCGATCTAAAATGGTTGCATCGGGAAATCACCAACAGCCAAACCTATCAACTGAGCTGGGTTCCCAACTCTACTAATGAAAACGATCGCCGAAACTTTAGTCGAGCGATCCCAAGGCGCTTACCGGCCGAAGTAATTTTCGATTCGATTGCATTTGCAGCTTCTAACCCGGAGACCAATCGCTCATTTAGAAATTCTGTTCAAGGACGAGCGATCTCAATTCCGGGAACGGTGACAAATGTCAAACGCACCAAGAACTCTACGGACGCCTCGTTTGCCCTGAAGGTCTTTGGACGGTCCGAGCGAGCGAGCAGCTGTGATTGTGACCGCTCGGAGGAAACCAGCCTTATTCAAACGGTTTACATGCAAAATGATCGCGATATTCATCTTATGCTCACTCAAAAGGATAGCTGGCTAAATCAAATGGCTCAGCAAAACACAGCCAATATTCAGGCAGTGACTGCTAAAAAATCGCTCGATTCTTTAAATGATCGCATTGCAAAAATGGAACTCAAGAAAGCAAGCTTCAAGCAATCAGAGAACAAAAAGCAGATTCAGAATCTTAGTAAACAAATCAAGACCCTCGCAAAAACCAAACGCAGCTGGGAAGCAAAACTTGCAACCGCCCAAAAGTCAAAGGGCGAGTTGAATGTGCAGCAAGTGGTAGAAGAGGCATATTTAAGAACACTTAGCCGTTTCCCAACCGAGGAGGAACTGGATCGCTGCAAACAGCACATCCAGGAAGACGAGGATCTCGTAAAGGGAGTTACCGGTGTTCTCTGGGCATTGGTAAACACGAAAGAGTTCATTGTAAATCACTAAATAAAATTTCTATTAGATTTCCACCGACAAAAAGCAGGTGCATAAATGGGTTTCCATCGACAATGTGACGGCGTTACACGTCGCGATGCAATCAAAGTTGGCGTCCTCGGTTCTGCCACAGGACTGACCATGAGCAATTTTTTGAAAATGGCTGACGCGGGGCAGGTCAATTCCAAGGCAACCTCGAAAGCCGCGATTTTTATCGAGCTCCCTGGCGGTCCATCGCACATGGATACCTTCGACCTTAAACCAAACGCACCGTCAGAATTCCGCGGGAAGTTTAACCCGATTAAAACGAACGCAGCCGGTGTAGAAATCTGTGAACACCTCCCGAAACTAGCCAAATGTGCTGACAAATTTGCAGTTCTTCGTGGAGTCTCTCACTCCCTCGGAGCACACCCTCTTGGACAACAATTTGTTTTCACCGGCAACCGCCCCAACCCCTCACTGGACTATCCTGGATACGGAAGTGTCGTCGCAAAAGAAATGCAAAGTGACGATGACCTACCCGCCTACGTTGCAATCCCCAAAGCTAAACAGGGACCAGGTCATCTTGGAGTTAAATACGCATCGCTTCAAACGAACGCAACTCCCAGATTTGGCTCACCGTTCAGTGTCCGTGGTATCACACTCGGAAACGGGGTCACGATGGATGAAATGCAGCGACGCTCGAGTCTTCTAAAAGATCTAGACCGCACTTTTGACACCATCAAAGACCGCGATGACCTGCTTAGTGGACTCGATAAATTTAGCCAAAAAGCATTTTCGATGATCACCTCGAACCGGGCGCGTGACGCATTCAACCTGAGTAAAGAAGCTCCAAATTACGCCAAATTGTTCGGTGAAGACGATTTCAGTCAAAGCTGTATGCTGGCCTCCCGTCTGGTCGAATCGGGTGTCAGATTTGTTACTGTTTCTCTCGGTGGTTGGGACACGCACTCGGATAACTTTTCGAGACTCCAAAACAATCTGCTTCCAAAATTGGATGCGGGTCTCTCTGGGCTGTTTAATGGCTTAGCCGCCAAAGGGCTACTTGATTCAACAACGGTGTTTGTCTCTGGAGAATTTGGCCGGACGCCAAAAATCAACTCGCGTTCAGCCGATGGAGGTCGCGACCACTATCCGCGTTGCATGTTTATGTTAATGGGAGGCGGCCCCGTCAATGGTGGCCAAGTGATCGGCGAAAGTGACGCCACCGCAGCAGGACCAAAACACGAAGGAATCAATCCCGAAGATGTAGCCGCTTCATTCTTTAGAACGTTAGGCATTAACCACAGAAAAGAGTATGACACATCGATCGGCCGACCAATCTCAATTGTGCGTGATGGGAATATCATTCCCGG
>JAALLA010000027.1 GCA_011087765.1 Pirellulaceae bacterium | reverse complement strand
TCGACGCGTTGTGTTTTTCCTGTCACTGGGTTGATTTGGCCTTTTCCATAAAATGAAATGGCAGACAGGATGAACACCCCAAAACAGATCAGCAGACGAAGCCGAAAGCGCTGAGCGTTGACTTGTGATCTGTTCGATGAGAATTGATTGACAAGACGGTTGTTTCGAGAGTTTCTCATTGAATATCTTTGAGAGATCAAAATAACTCAATGCGGCAGCACTGTACGTAACCGCAAGGGTGCAATCACATCGGCGCTTGCAGGAAATATTTTAGGGCAAACGAGTCGGGATTCAATCAGCTGTCTAGTAATACACGAAAGTGGAAAGTGTCTCAAACAGTAATTTATGCTCGTAGTTAATCAGCGGGTCACGGGCTGGATTTGTTGTCGAATAAATAATGGGCGACATACCATTCGTTTCCATGGTTATATCCAAATAACTCACTGCAGGAGAGATAGAACATTCGCCAGCGATTAAACCAGTGCACGCCCTCTTTTTTTCCATAAGTTGCTTCGAGGATGGGCATGATTTGGACTCGATTTTTGATCATGTTGGTATGCCAGGCTTCACACGTTTTTTGGTAGTGCCTGCCATTCCATGTCCACTTGTTCGCTAATTCCAGATCTTCGTCGTAGCGGCTTAGGAGGTCCTCACCAGGCATGATCCCACCAGAAAAGAAATACCGACTCATCCAGTCGGACTCACCTTCATCTTGAAATTTGTAAGTCAAATCGCGGTGGCAAAAAATATGAACAAATAGTTTTCCATGCGGCTTTAGCCAGTTTGAAATTCGCTTCATTAATTTACGGTGATTTCGGACATGTTCGAACATCTCAACGGAAACGACACGATCGAATTCTTGATCGGTATCGAAATTATTGATGTCACAGGTGATGACCTTCAAGTTTTTTTCAATCCCGCGACTAAGTGCGGTGCTTTCGATGTGCTCTCGCTGTGAATTTGAGTTGGAAACGACTGTGATGTTTGCATTGGGGTAATGTTCGGCCATCCAAAGCGAGAGGGAGCCCCAACCACAGCCGAGTTCCAGAATGTTCATTCCGTCCTGAAGTTCGGCTCGGGTGCAGGTTTCGGTTAAGGCGGCCTTTTCAGATTCTTCTAAGGATGCAACTCCATCGGGCCAAAAACAGCTTGAATACTTGCGGTGAGGACCAAGTGTCAACTTGAATAAATCGGAGGGGACTTCATAGTGTTGTTCATTGGCAAGTTCGGGAACCAGCGCGATGGGGCCTTCGTCAAATTCAGCGACCAGTGAATCTGTTTGCGATGAATTAGCTTCGGGCGATCCAGCATCGGCTTGAGCTAGTCGTTTTTTTAATAAACGGCGAATCCCGATTCTCAGTAAGCTGTCGGGGACGTAACCACGTTCGGTCCAGTCAATGAGTTTATTAATCATGTCGTTGCAAATTTATTGATTTGATTAAATGAATTTGAAGATTCGTCATCCGGGGAAATGAGGGATTTGAACCCAGATTTCCAAAACTAATCTTGCGAGCTAGGCTTGGGGAACCATGGGAAAAATGCATTGGTTGATTTTTGGTAGAGACGGTATTTGTCTCCGCGGGACTTGATCGCTTGAATCTCGGTCAACGGAATTCCCGTTACTCGATTAAGGAAAAACCACATTGCAACGGGAGCTAAAATCGTAAGCCAACCGAACTGAGCAGTGATCGCTAACATTACATAGGACCACCAATGGAACCACTCAAAGAAGTAGTTGGGGTGGCGTGAGTAACGCCAAAAACCAACGTTACAAACTTCACCGCGATTCTCCGGGCGGGAACGAAAATTAGCCAATTGTTGATCAGAGATTGCTTCGCCACTGATAGCGACAACCCAGATTGAAATGCCAATCCAGTCAGGCCAGGAAAACGGTGCAAGGTTTGAACCGGCTGCAAGTAACGGCAGAGCAAACAGAAAACAGCCGAGCCCTTGCATTTGATAGAATCTGAACATGCGAGCCTGAGCCTGCGTTCCCCATTTGACTTTTAAGGCAACGTACCTTGCGTCTTCTTCGTGAGATCGCCAGCGAAAGAAAAGGTAATAACTCAGTCGCAGAGCCCACAGGGAAATCAGCACCCCCCCTATCCAGCGTCGCGTTGGATCTCCCGAGGTAAATAGGCAAAAGAAGGTTGCGATAATCGCAACCGTCGCGCCCCAAAATACGTCTACGACACCTGAGTCATTAATTTGATACTGGATCACCCAGTAAACGGTGAACAAGACGATTGGAATCGCAAGGCCGATTAGTGATAGTTGAATTAAGTCCAAGGCAAAATTGGGGGTAAGAAAAGTTGGATTAGTTAGACCTCGGTTCAAAGGAACCGCCTCTGTAAATACCGGTTAAAACGGGCATGGAGTTCATGAATCCGCCGGTTCCGGCGTTAATCCCGCAGGATTTTGTTGAAGGCAACGGCTAAAACGTTCACTGAGTTATATTTTATGATTGATAAAATGGGTATCCGTCTGGCAGGAATGAAGCGTTAGTTTCTAGTTGATTTGAAATGGCCGTCATTCCTTCGGGAATAAAAAGCGTTGCGGCTGAAAACCGTATTCCCAACTTTCACGTTGATTTAAATATGAGTCTCCGGTCGAGTGGTTGAAGTGTCGAGCACAATCGAATTTGAAATCAGTACTGGGTGGGAGACGGGAATTTATATAATGAAAATATAAAGCTATTGTGCCCACGATTAGTTTTTGTAGGCTGGTGTGCCGTTCCAGCAGAATTGATGCTGAGTCATCCAAATGCCGTAATAATATTTTTTAAGCCCTTGGTTGAGTGTTGTGATAATGTCAAAAGTTGAATCAAACGATCCTAATTACAGTGCGTTATTGGAGCATGTTCGGGAGACTGGTTATTTGGTTTCAACGGCCGCTCTATTGGAATGGGATCAACAGACAAAGATGCCTGCTTTGGCCAGTGATTATCGTTGCGAGCAAATAACGCATCTTGCAGGGCTAATTCATCAGCGAAAGACAGACCCCCGGGTTGGTGAATGGCTGGACCACCTCGCCGATTCGCCGTTGACGGAAGATCCTCTAAGCGATTCAGGGGCAACGATTCGCATTTTAAAACGAGAATATGAAAAGAGTGTCAAACTTCCTGCTGCTTTGGTGATGGAGTTAGCGAGAGCGGCCTCGATTGGGCAGACCAAGTGGGTTGAAGCTCGAAGAGAGAATGACTTTGAAGCATTCGCTCCCCAGTTAAAAAAGATTTTCGAACTGAAGAAATCTGAAGCAGAAGCGATTGGCTATGCCGAGGTGCCGTACGACGCGTTACTAGACGAATATGAGCCCGGGGCCAAAACATCGGAGGTGGCTGAGATTCTCGAAGCGTTGCGAGGAGAGTTAGTTCCATTAGTTACCAAAATTAATGAATCCAGCTATCGCGCGCCTGTTGATATTCTAAGTCGGAAATTCCCTGTCGATCAGCAACGTCAATTAGGGAGGTTAGCTTCCGAGCGGATTGGATTCGATTATCAGCAAGGTCGATTGGACGTAACCCATCATCCGTTTTGTACAGAAATGGGGCCCAGAGATTGTCGGATTACAACACGGTACGATGAGAACTTTTTTAGTGGTTCATTCTTTGGAACACTCCATGAAGCTGGTCATGGAATTTATGAGCAAGGTTTGAGATCTGAGTATTACAGTCTGCCACCTGGGAAGTTTTGCAGCCTTGGTATCCATGAATCTCAGTCCCGGTTGTGGGAGAATTTAGTTGGTAGACGATTCAGTTTCTGGCAATACTTTTATCCGGAGGCTCAAAGCTTGTTTCAAGAGGCGTTGGGAGGAGTATCACTGGAAGATTTTTATCGAGCAATCAACCATGTTGAGCCATCACTGATTCGTGTCGAAGCAGATGAAGCGACTTATAACCTGCACATTATCATTCGATTTGAGCTGGAGCAGGCGATAATTAATGGTGAGCTCGATACCGATGATCTTCCTGAGGCGTGGAATGAAAAATACAAACGTTATCTCGGCATCGAAACTTCAGAGGTTGCAAGCGGTGTTCTTCAAGATGTGCATTGGAGTGCTGGGTTAGTTGGCTATTTCCCAACCTACTCACTGGGGAATTTATATGCGAGTCAAATTTTTGATGCAGCTAGTGCACAGTTGGGGAACCTGGACGCAATGTTCCAAACGGGAGAATTTGCCCCTCTTAAAAACTGGTTGAATAGAGAAGTTCATCAACTCGGTCAATGTTTGTCCGGCCCGCAATTGGGAGAGCAGGTTACAGGGAATGGGCTCTCGCACGAGGCCTTAATGTCTCATCTCCAACAGAAGCTCGTCCCTATTTACGGCTTGTAGCGGTTAATCCGAGGGATATCGAAAACGCGCCGGTTCTATTTGGAGGTGGTGTAAATTACAATTAGAGTCAAGGACCTAGGGCAGGTTAAGGACGTCGGGCACTCTTTTTTGTCATCGATTCTTCGAACTGAAATTGGGTAACAAAACCGTTTGTTATTTTGTGAATGAAATATGGATAACCTCAATCAAGCATCTCCGGATTCGTCGATCCTTGGCAATTGTTTGAATTGCGAGGGATTGGTTCGTGTCCCGGTGAAATCTGCGGCTGACTCGAAAGTCCGGTGCCCTCATTGCAGTACAGAATATCGGTTGAACGAAATCCTAGCTGAATCTGTTCCTGCTCTTGAGATGGTTGAAGAGGTGTCTGAGCCAGTTGACGCCCCTCTCGTGATGGAAGAGCCGACTGCAATTCATAGAGATACTTTCGTTGTACCTTCTCAATTAGCCGAAGGCGCGCGTAAGCGAAAACGCCGTTCTCGAAATGAGCCGTCCGACGGAAGTTCCGATTCGAGACGTGAAAACTCTGGTCGCCGGGCTTCTCGGGAGGACAGGAGGTCGCGTAAAAGATCGCGGTCAGGCCGCAATTCACAACACAGTTTGCGAGGGCAAACGAGAGTTTCTAAATCAGGAAAGAACCCGACTGTTGAGTTCATTAAAGTTGTCTTGGGTGGATTGATGGCAATTCCAATTGCTTACGCAATCGTATTGTGGGCTTTCAATAAAGACCCTTTGAATGTGGGGCCTCAAATCAGCGAATATGTTCCGTTTGTCGTGCCAGCCGATTTCCAGGTTGATCTCAAGAGTGGGTTCAACGCCGAAGATTAAAATCAGTTGAAATCAAAGTCAGTAAATTAGTTTTGGCTGAGCCATTGAGATTTTTATTGTTGCCGCAAGTTAGACGGCTTAGCAGTTCGCTCTCACTCTTACCAAGTTTGCTAACTGTCGTTGATTGAACAAGCCGCAGTTTGTTGGAAATAAGAAAGCAGCTACGGCAGCGGCGAATTAGTTTTCATTTTCGTTCGATAGATCTGCCGTCGCCAGTTGCCAAGCTGGTTTGGCCAGGGCGGCGCCGGGCAGATATCCGGTAGTTTTTGACGCCCGGGAAATGGGGCCGTTTCCCCCCTCCTTGCCGGTAGAACCCTGCTACTTGTCGCAATCGGTAGGGAGTTGATGCCTTTTGTCATCATTTCATGTAGGAAAAACGCATCATCTTACCATTTGGTGTGGTACGTTTTTCCAGCTTATATCAGCGGGGAACCCGTGCGTTTCTATCCGCTGCGCTCAAACTAGTGACGGATCGGTTAGTCATGAGATTACAATCGAAAAAATCTTACCTTCGTCTGAGACTCACAATCTCGGTCTTTGGTATTCTTCTGTTATTAGTTTGTTTTCAAAATGGCTGTTCATCGTTACGAGTGCCAGCTATCGATCCATCGGGAACCCGGATCTTTAAACAGGGTGGGACACCATTACTCACGCCCCGGTCTGCTCAGAATAATCCTGGTAATTTCAATCAGTTAGGTCAACCGATTGCGATTGCTCCAGCGTATCAACCTCAGCCGTTCACCACGCCGACCATTAGCCCGCCGCAGATGGGCCTAAGCCAGTCCGCCGGCGGCCCCGCATTTCGTCAGCCAGCAACTCCACCCTCTTGCGATGGAACTGGCAAGGTAAAAGTAAAAAAGCAGCGATACGTTCCAGAGGTCAACGGCTGGAAATCCCCCGGGCAATCAGGAAAAATAGTGATTACCCCCTCTCGGATCGTGGCGCCGGTGGGCAGTGAAGTGGTCGTTTTAGCGGGATTGTGTGGAGACGATGGATACTTCGTCAAAAACCAGCCTCTCGAATGGATGTTGTCTAACAATAGCGTTGGAGAATTAATCGAAGTTGGTGGAAATCATCATCCCAACTTCAACAAGTTAATTCCTCCAACGTCCAAAAAAATAAGTGGCCAGTATGCAAAAGGCCGTACAAGTCTGAAGCGAATTGTCTTAACACGCGGTACTCCGACACCGGCGGATGATATCAATTTGGCTAAGGGACAGACGTTTGTAAGCTTGTCGTCTTCATCACCGGGAACGAGTTACGTCACGGCGGTTGCGCCAAAATCGGAGGGGTGGGACAAGCGACGAGCTTCTACGGTTATCCACTGGGTCGACGGACAATGGTCGGTTCCCGCACCTGTTCGAGCAACGGCTGGAACGGTCCAGTCACTGGCGACAATGGTGAGTAGCGCGGACGGAGGCGGAGTCAAAGGTTGGGAGGCACGGTACACGATCGTTGGCGGTGCCCCCGCAGAATTCGCCCCCGCGGGATCTAAGTCGGCAACAGCAACCACCGACGCCAATGGAAAAGCCATTGCTCAAATACGCCAGCCGGCAGGTCAATTGGAACCGGGAACCACTCAGGTGCGGGTGGATATTGTCCGCCCACCAATTTTTGGTGAATCGGAATTGGTTGTTGAAAGTGGCATTACGACCGTGATTTGGAGAGCGCCGGCACTCACAATTCGCGCGTTCGGCCCCGAGAAAGCTGAAAGTGATTTGCCGTTCGAGTATACCGTCGAAATTTCGAATCCAGGTGATCTCGTGGCCCGTGACGTTGTGCTGAAAATGAAAAATCTAGATTCAGGCGTGAACTATATTTCTAGCTCGCCGAGCCCTCAGCAGTTTGCCAATACCTATCAGTGGGATCTGGGAGACGTCGCCCCCGGCGGAACGCCAAAGCAAATTAAAGTCCAACTGAAATCAAATAAGCTTGGAAGTGTAGGGGCATTTTTCGAGGTTGTCAGTGAGACTGATCGGTTAAATACAGAGGCACCAGTTCAAACAGAGATTATCCAACCATGCCTTGAATTAAGCATTAACGGTCCTGACGAGGCGGTTGAAGGTGAGAGTATTTCGTTGAATTTAAGTCTCAGGAATCGCTGTGGCGAGGGATTAGCTAATGTGAACATCGCGATCAATTGGCCCACTGCTTTTGTGCGGTTGAATACGGATAAACCTCAAGGGGTGGCAGAGTTTAAGAATTCTTTTATGCCGGCTGCTCAAAATGATAATATTCCAACGCTTACCTTCCAGACGCGGGCTGCAGGAAAGCACTGCTTTGAAGTGGAAGTGAGTGCGGACGGAGTGCAGACACTTAAAAAGTCATACTGCCTGACGATAAAGCCAAAGGGAGGTGGTTTAACAAACGGATTCGAACCGCCAGTCGGCAACGCGAATTCTCAACTTCAGTTGAGGCTTGAGCGAGAAAAAGTACAGGCTAATAAATGTCTTGTAACAGCCACGATTATTAATACATCGAATACTGACGCCACTAATCTTATTTTAACGAACCGGTTCTCATCCGACCTGAGTGTGGCAATGCTTAAACCGCCCCAAGGGTTGCAGGTCGAACCAGTGAATGCTGATAAAAAGGAGTTTCTTTTCTCCCTCCCGCGGATCGCGGCGGGACAATCGTACCCAATTACAATTGAATATGGAGTCGATCCTTTTAAACAGCTGCAAGACAATAAAAGCGTTTTCAGTATCACGTCCGTGGATGCAACTTCCCTCAAGGAAGAAATCGAGTTAGATCTGAGGTGACGCCTAGCTGAAGATAAACGGCGGCTGAAGGGGTGAGGGTGGCACAACCGGGTAACTGGTGGAGGTTAGCTACTGTTTATTCAAGAGCGTTGTACATACCCCGAAATATAAATGTCGTTGTTGATTTGCGCGACATGCAGATTAGATAGATTTGTCGCACCACTCATGTCGGCAATTCCCCCGCCTTCGACTGGAGACAATGCTTCACTTCCCCCGACAATTTTTGGTCCGATGAAAATATGCACTTCATCAATTTCGCGCATGGCATGGAGTGATCCCAGGAGTTTTCCCCCACCCTCGACTAATATATTGGTCATGCCAAGTTGAGCTAAATGCGTTAAGACAGCATCGAGACGCTCGTCCGCCGATTTTAAATTGGAATAAAAAATTTCACAGCCAAGGGTTTTGAGACGCTCGCAATTGCGGGGATCAGCCTCGGGGCCAACCGCAATAATTGTTTTGTGGGATTGAGCAGATCGTGCCAGTTGTGACTCTGAAGAAAGCCTCGCCTTGGAATCGATTACAATTCGCGCTGCCTCACGACATCCCGGTGGCCGCGCATTGAGCATCGGGTCATCGGCAATCGCAGTGCCAATACCAACCATGACGCCATCCACCCGCCCGCGGATTTGATGAACAAGCTCACGTGATGATGGGTTTGAGATCCATTGACTATCGCCGGTCGCAGTAGCTATTTTCCCATCAAGAGTCATCGCCCATTTAGCAATAATCCACGGTTTTTGTTTTTGAGTCCATTTCAAATAGGGAGCAAGGGTCTCTTGGGCGAGCTCAGAAAGCACATCGGTGATTACTTCTATACCGGCGTTTCGTAATTGTTGGATACCCAGTCCGGCGACAAGGGGGTTGGGGTCTTGGTAAGCTACTACCACTCTCGATAACCCGGCACTGATTAAAGCCTCGGTGCAGGGGCCCGTTTTCCCAGTGTGTGAGCACGGTTCGAGTGTGACGTAAGCAGTTCCCCCGTCAATCCGATGAATGTTATTTTTAGCGACCGAAGCGATTGCATTGACTTCGGCATGCGGCCCTCCAAAGAATTCGTGATGCCCCCGGCCTATTATCTCATCGCCGGCGACGACGATGCACCCGACCATCGGGTTCGGTTCCACCCTGCCCTGCCCTTGGCCAGCTTCTTCGATGGCAAGCTGCATGAAATGTTCATCTTCACTGCGCATGATTGGTGCTGTTTCGTTGCTTTCGACGCCAAGCGAATGGTTGACTGATAACGTTGGGAAATTAAAGCTTAAATTGACGAATCAACTGTCGAGCTCTGTTAGTTTTCCGCTGGAGTCAGAGAAAGAGTCGACTGGAGCCCCCATCTTGTCGAGCATGGAAACATAAAGATTGGTCAAAGGTGTGCGATTGCGGAATCGAAGGAAGCGCCCCGTTTCAATGGATCCCCCTCCACCACCGAACATCATGATTGGAAGATTGTCGTGGGCGTGCGAGTTTCCATCAGCAATTCCACTGCCATACATGACCATGCAGTTGTCCAGTAAGGTGCCGTCGCCTTCCTCAATGGAATCAAGTTTTGAGATGAAGTGATTCGCCAGACTCATGTGGTACTGGTTGATCTTACTGATCTTTTGTTGTTTGTCACGTGAATCGCCGTGATGGGAGATGTTATGGTGACCTTCGCGGATCGATAAATTTCGGTAGGCTCGGTTACCGCCTGCATTGGTGTACATGAAAGTGGAGATACGCGTGGTGTCCGATTGAAAGGCGAGTGTCATCATGTCGAGTAAAATTTTGACATGTTGCGAATACTCAGCAGGCACTCCGACAGGTCTGGGGAAATCAGAATGATCATCGTCGGAGTTTTCGAGTTTGTCGGTCGAAGCGAGGCGACGTTCGATATCTCGTACCGCGTATAAATATTCATCAAGTTTTCTCCGGTCTTGTTGACCCAGATAGTTGCTTAAAGAATTAGCTTCGCCGCGAACGAAATCCAAAATGCTTTTCCGACCCGACGCTTGTTTTGCTTTGGCTTTCAAATTTTCAACGTCATCAGCGGAACCGAACATTCTGGAAAAGACAGCCGCCGGATTAATTTCTTTTGGCAAAGGTGAGGTTTCGGTTCGCCAAGAAATATTCGAAGTGTAGAGGCAGCTGTAACCTGAATCGCATCTTCCACCGGTTGAACTTCCTTCAGTTCCCAGTTCGAGTGATTTTAATTTTGTGAGGTGCCCAATTTTTTCAGCGGCGATTTGGTCAACCGAAGTTCCATTTTTGATGTCATTCCCATGCGTTTTCTTGGGATGAGCGCCCGTTAAAAAAGAGGCAACGGATCGTGCATGGTCACCACCTCCATCACCGAGGGGTTGGGCTCCATGCAGGGAGAGACCGGTGAAGATATTCATTTTCTCCCGGTGAGCGGCCACAGGTTCCATGATGGACTGGAGTTTGAAATCCCGGTTGCCACGCCCCTGAGGAATCCAGTCCGGCATGTGCATGCCGTTGGGGACGTATAGGAATGCCATTCGCACCGGAGGCTTAGTGGAAGCCTGTCGATTGGTTACGTTCGCGATCAACGGTGCTGGTTGCGACATAGCCTCAAGCCAAGGGAGAGCAAGTGAAGTCCCTAGGCCGCGAAGTACCGTGCGGCGCGATATTTGTTTGCCCATCATAAAATCCTCTGGAAGATTACTCATCGGTAACGGGAGTGGGTGGTCCTGTGCGTTTCACAAACGGATCGCTAGTTGCAATGGCGATCACCAAATCAGAAAAACGATAACCCTCTGGTCCAGTCTCTTCAATAATTTTATCGACTGAACAATCGTCAAAATACTCCAAACCTCGACCGAGTGCATAAATAAGCATCTTTTCAGTCATGCATCTTACGAACTTGTCCTTCATTTTCGTTTTTACGGTTTCCTGGAGCTCAATCGCACCTTTGAACAGCGTCCCGTCAGGGAGTTCGCCTGAAGCATCGATCGAACTGGTTTCATCGGTGTCTCGCCATTTTCCAACCGCGTCGTAATTTTCCAGAGCGAATCCAAGCTGATCCATAACTTTGTGACAAACGGCGCAGGCAGGGTCGGCGCGGTGTTGTTCCATTCGCTGACGAAGCGTTCCCTGGAGTTCTGCCTGATCTTCTAATTGCATTGCCGAAGGGTCGGGAGGAGGCGGTTCTTCACCGAGGAGGTTTTCAAGAATCCACTTGCCACGTTTTACAGGGGAGGTCCGAGTCGGATTGGAGGTCAGTGTTAGAACACTTGCCTGGGTCATTAACCCGCGGCGACCGTATTTCGCCATTGAAACCTTGCGAAAATTTTCTCCGCGAATTCCCGGGATTCCATAATGCTCCGCGAGACGCTGGTTGATAAACGAGCTGTCTGAATCGAGGGCGTCGAGGATACTTGCGTTGCGTTTGATTAAATCGGCGAACAAGAGCTTCGTTTCCATCGCCATGTCTTGCTGCATTTTGGTATTAACGCCAGGAAATAAATCGGGATCAGGTTTGAAATGATCCAGATGGCCTAGTTGCAGCCATTGTTCCACGAAGTTTTCGACGAGTGCGTTTGCTTTGGGGTCCTTTAACATTCGAGCGATCTGGCGTCGATATTCGTCAGGGTCGGAGAGTTGATTACGAGCGGCCAGCCGAAAAAGCTCATTGTCGGGCATGGAGCTCCAGAGGAAATAAGAAAGGCTCGTGGCGATTTCAAAATCGTTTAAGTCCCTTGTTTTCCCCGGGGCCGTGGGAGCTTCTACTTTGTACAAAAAATAGGGCGAAACCAAGATCGCTTGAAAAGTAAATCTAAGCGAGACTTCAAACCCCTGCCCTTCTTCGCGGGATTGATCGTAGAGTTTCATGAGCCGATTCAATTCACCTTGAGTCGCACGACGGCGGTAGGCACGGGACATAAAAAGATTGAGTATTTTTTCAGCTTCGATTCTTTGGTCTTTGGGGGTATCCGGAGAATTGGGAATTAAATTGCGATGGCTTTGGGGAAGAGCGCCGGTTGGGCCGCTTACCGAAGCGCTGACGACATAAAGATTGCGATCGCCCTTGTTTCGCTCATAAAAATCATTCAGGAAAGAAATCTCAAGGCGATTTTCTCCCTTCTTTAAACGGACCGGCAGCGTGAACGTTGCCGGTTTCTCCTGGGTTGCTCTGACTGATTTTGAACTGGAGTTTTTCTCGTTGACCGCCACGCCCATTTTGACTGGCTCGTCTCCCCACTGACTTCCGTAAGCAATAATCGATAATTCATATTTGCCGGCCTCTGTGGTTTCGAGTGGGTAGGAAATGGTCCCGTTGGTTGAAAGCACATGTTGAGATTGAAAGGGTCTGGACCCATTTGTTGCATTGAACTGAGATCCAGAAATGGTTTCTGTGAATCGTGGCACGGAAGGGTCGATAATCGCGGAGGTCGTAATTTCCTCTGCGGCTTGGAGATATTTCTCCATCAATATTGGAGGAAGCGATAGGACATCGGCAATGTTGTCGAAACCGTATCCCACATCGTCTCCGGGAAATTGATCGGCGGGTTCGTAATTAACTCCCATTAAATCGCGAATCGTATTTTTGTATTCCGTCCTGTTTAATCGGCGGATGGTGACACGCCCTGGGTTAATTTCGGTGCAATCGACGCTGTTGAGCAGGTTGTCGACCCAGTCCAGTAAAGCACGATGTTCAGTTTCGGGTAGGGGAGGATCGTCTTGAGGGGGCATTTCTTTGGCAGCGACTCGAACGACGACTTTTTGCCATTTTTTGCGTCCATTGAGTAGTTGATCCAGAGTGGCATACCCCTCCAGATTGAAGTCTGCTTCCGCCCCGTCACCCCAATGGCAATCTCCGCAATATTGTTTGAGAGTTGGAAGGATGTGTTGCGTATATTGTCTTTGAATCGCGCGTAAATCATCTTTGTCGTCGGGGAATGTAAGCAAGTCTCCCGTTATTTCTAAGGATTCAGCGGAATGGTTGGGCGATGAAATTGGATCTGTATTTGCCAATACGAGCCAACTTGAATTGGCGATCAAAATTACACAGCCGAGAATTTTAAGTTTGTTTTTCATGAACGGTGTTAGCAAATAGTAAGTCGTGTTGAGGAGCTACTGCGACGATTAAATTTTAGCAATTTAGACGCCTTGGGTGCACCTTTGAATCGGTACCGGCGACGCTAACCTCACAAGTTAAACCGTTGAAATATCCCAGATGTCCGGCGAAATGAGGCGGTATTTGCAAAAAAAACCGCCCAAAACGCATTTTTTGGGCAAAAATCGGCGTTTTGCCCGTGTTTTTGGGTAAAGCTGTATTGAATTATTGGGCTAACTAAGTCTAATTTCCGCGTCGCGTAATTCGGAAGAACTTGTTTTCCCCGAGTTTCCGAGTTTTTAAATCCAAAACCTACACTCATTGGAGGCATCGTCTTATGGCGAAAAAGACTGGCCCAAAAGCCCCGACCAAATCAGAAATCATGAACAACATGGCTGAAGCAACTGGTCACACGAAAAAAGAAATCGCAGCTTTTTTTGAAGCTTTAACATCTGAAATCGCAAAGAATTGTCAGGCTGGTGGGCCTGGTCAGTTCACGATTCCCGGTCTTTGCAAAATTGTCGTTCAAGACAAACCTGCAATGCCTAAGCGAGAAGTAAGAAATCCTGGAACCGGTGAAATGGTTTGGGCAAAACCACGTCCTGCTCGCCAAGTCATTAAAGTTCGGGCACTGAAAGGCCTGAAAGACATGGTCAGCTAGATCATAAAGATTTAAGCGATCGGATTCGAAGAGACTACGAGTTTTTCGAGTTTTTCGCTTTTATTAATATTACATTGAAAACCGTCGGTAAATCCGGCGGTTTTTTTTTGTCGATCCTTTCACGATAGTGATCGCCGACTGCGGCTTGGATTGCCAACCAGTTTTGACTCTGTTTTTTGACTGTGTTTTATAGCAATCGTTAAATTTTCCTTTTCCATCCTCTGGAAATTGAGGCGTTTTCGTTCCATCATACGTATCATGTTGCGAGCAATCCGTTTGTTAACCGATTTCGTTGGGGCTGATGCCGTTTCGATGACGGCGGCTTGGGAATGCTCAGATACCCGCATTCCACAATCTCGGATTCGTATTTCATGCCCAAATTTTCTGATCGTGCACGAACGCTGCCCGCCTCACCAATTCGAAAGTTGGTTCCTTACGCGGAAATAGCCAAAGCAAAGGGAACCAAGGTATTTCACCTTAATATCGGGCAACCGGATGTCGAAACACCGCCGCAGTTTTTTGAAGCAATCCAACAGGCGGATTTGAAAGTCCTAGCCTACAGCCACTCTGCGGGAATTGCGTCGCTCAGAGAGCAGATCAGCGCCTACTACGGGAGATTAGGGCACCCGGTGGCTGAAGATCAAATTATTGTGACCACCGGCGCGTCTGAGGCTCTGAATTTTATTTTTACGGCGATAATAAACCCGGGAGACGAAGTTATCGTGCCGGAGCCCTTTTACGCCAACTACGTTTCATTTTCCTTGGGCAATGACGGTGTTGTGGTGCCGGTTTCGACAACCATCGAAAGCAATTTTTCCCTGCCTTCGATCGAGGATTTTGAAAAGAAGCTTACCCCGCGAACTCGCGCGATTCTGATATGCAATCCGGGAAACCCGACTGGAATGCTATACCCTCAAGAGTCCCTCGAAGAGTTGCGTGAGTTTGCTAAACGACATGACCTGTTTTTAATTTCCGACGAGGTTTATCGAGAATTTGCCTACGATTCCAAGGTTCACCATTCAACCCTTGGGCTGGAAGGTCTGGAAGAGAATGTGATTGTTGTCGATTCAATTTCCAAGCGATTCTCCGCTTGCGGAGCGAGGATTGGCTGCGTCATTTCCAGGAATTCGGAGCTGATGGAAGCAATACTCAAGATGGCGCAGGCAAGGTTGTCCCCGCCGACTCTGGGGCAATTGGGCGCTGCTGCGGTTTACCAGCTGCCTCCCGATTACTACCAAGGCGTGGTGGGGGAATACGCGAAGCGGCGGGATTTATTAAAAGCAGCTTTGGATCAAATCGAAGGGGTCGTGTGCCCTGAGATTAACGGAGCGTTCTACGCGATGGTTCGGCTTCCGGTAGCCGATTCTGAGGATTTTTGCCGTTGGATGCTTGAAGAATTCTCACATGAGGGTGCAACCGTCATGATGGCTCCAGGAGGCGGTTTTTATGCAAGCCCGGATTGTGGCCACGATGAGGTAAGAATCGCTTACGTGCTCAATGAGGGCGATCTAAGTGCTGCAATGACATGCCTCGAGGAAGGGTTGAAGGCCTATGCGAAGGCCAATGCTTCCTGACTCATTCGCGGCCGCACTACGGTTGAGCGAGGGCAGGTTAAACAAAGACCGGTCTAGCGATGACCGGTCAAGGTAGGAGATCTCGATTGGGGCAATCATGCCTCAGCGATTATTTCTTGATTTCTGCTTCCTCTGTCTCTGATTCGGTTTTTTTACCGCTCGCTTTATCTGGCCCGGATAAGTGTGGGCCGGTTAAGTCTGGGCCGGTTAAGTCTGGCCCGGTTAAGTAGAGCGATTCCGTTGGCGGTTGATCCGCGTCTTTATCCTTAGCGTCGGCAGCGGGAGGTTTCGCCGTGGTTTCGTCGGCAGGCGCGTCTCCAATGTCGACATCTTTCTTAGGAGGCATGTCGTCACCAATATCCCCACCCGATTCCGAGTCGTCATTTCCTTGGCGAGCGGAGCGACGTTCTTCGATATCGTCGGTCGTTGGAATCGAGTCATCAGCAAACCCGTTTACGGCTCGATAATCGACGAATGACTGTAGTGGAAAATCATCCGGCCACTCGCGATTAGTAACATTGAGCATATCTTGATATTCTTTGACGGCGTCAATCAATTGATCGGCGAATGCACCATCTTTGAGTTCAGGATAATCGTCAAGGACTTCAGACCATTTGCTGAAGGCGGTCAAGTACAACGAGATCGCTCCCTGATTCGTGATCGACTTTGTTTTGGTTTTGTAGTCGAAGTCGTACTCGTCATCGTAAATTGACTTTCGCCACATTTCTCTTGCATCGAATAGCGACTGGCGAGCTGCGATGGTCATTTGAGTCGACTCTGAACGGTTACGGGCTTTCCAGTAACGATAGTTAATGGTACTGGCACTTTTGTCAGAGGTGCGGATTTGCTCGAGCAACCTTTGGATTTCAAGTGCCGACCGATCCGCTTCGGTTCTGTCTTCTTCTTTCGCCTCGCGAGCAATCGTTAAATCGAGGCCCTTCGCGCTGTCATTTAAGAACCTTGCAATGCCCCTTGCGAGTGCATTTTCTTCGTCGTTTCTTTCCGTGGGTTCCATCGCCATCACGGCTTTTTGAGAATCAGTAAGCTTAGCTTCGTTCATGAGGTCTTCCATGATTTCTGCTCGGGTGCCCGGAGGAACGAGCTCATCAATGATCCTTCGCTGGGCTTCAATGTCGCTTTCGTAGTCAGCAATTTTCTCCAGGGAAACAGTAATTCCCTGAGTGTTCGAGATTTCCTCGTTGCCGTAACCCGTCCACTCGTCACTTGCCTCGCGCCAGACTTCCTGAATGATTTCGTCGGACCGGAATTCTTCCTGGAGAGCGAGACCCTGATTTCGCAATTGGGCTGGCCGGTACATATAAAACATCATGTCGGGTTCGCGTTGTGGGCAGCTGTCTTTTTCGACCATATCACGTGAGTACGCGTACCATTGATAAGCCATTTTCCAACTGTCAGGTCCATAGCTGAGTTGATCATAAAGATCTGGAGCGATGTGAGTTGACATTTCTTGATGGAATTCATCGTCTTTACGGAACATGCGCCGAAAGGAAAGTTTCTCGTCCGACTTCCCCATTTTGTTGCCCGTAAAGAAACCCAATTTGCTGGGCATTCGATGGTCGCGCTTGTTAAAAGGCATTCCCTGTTTCAAGAAAGCAAGACCTTTTTTAACCCAGCTATATCGGTATTCGTAATCGTCGAACTCCATCGACACGTTGTAGGCGAGGTTGTGTGCTTGATACTCCCAAACTTTGACAAAGTTTGGCTGGATCTTGGTTAACGCCTGGAGTGTCGAAGCGAGTTTGTCGTAATTCTCCTTCTTTTTGTGCTCCATCGCCTGCATCCAAAGCATGTTGACCGCGACTCCGCGAAGGCCCAATGAAGCGAGTTTCATGGTCTCGCTAGCCGGGTCAATTTCGGACATTTTTGCCTGCGAGAGATTGTTCTTTTCCCGCAGCATCGAAAGCACGCCTCCGGCGTCTTTGATTTCCCCGTCAGCAGTGCGAGTTTCAGGACGCGAAACTAAGGAGAGTGGAATCAACAATGCGCCAATGCAGGCAATGTAGATGATTTTACGAATGAATGGATTGGAGTTATTCATTTGGCGATTTCTCGTGTTTTGAGTGCAAAGTAACCGAGGATGGTTAATCCGGCACAAAAGCCTAGGGTGATTGTGAGTGCGACCAGAATTCGATCGCTGTCAATCGCGTAGCCGTAAGTTAGGAACTCTGAAAAATTTAATTGATTGAAGTTCGGGGCCAGGTAGGTCATGGCATTTAATAGTTGTACGATTAATTTATCCAACTGCTCGACAACCGTTTGGGTGACGCCTGTATCGAGGTCGAGGATCATGTTTTTCTGGGTCACCACTCGAATCAGCGATTCAATTGGACCGCCACCCTCATGCGAGGCGAGTGTCATTTCCCGAATGAAAGCGGTAAAGAAACCGATAATGATCATCACTGAGGTTCCCAGCATCGCAACTGGAGCGCTAACAAAGGTACTGAATGCAACTCCCATGGAGATGATAATCATCATCTGACACCAAATGCCGACGTAGCCTTTGAAAAAGTTAACCCAGTAGACTTCGTCTTGTGCTCGGAAATACAGGTCGGCTTTGGCAACCCCGAGGTACTGATTGTAATCGCGACAAGTTAAATTAAGTTTGAGTTTCCCGTCCTCTCCGGCGAAGTCATCGAATAAGTCATACTCGCCCTGCTCAAGAAGTTTTCCATCAGGAGCAATCTTCTTTCCCAGAATTTTCCTCGAAATGGGAAGCGTCTGTACGGCATATTCGTTGGTCTCAAAGTCGATCACTTCCGAAACGAACTTGGGATCTAATTCATTGGGAACGCTCTCGAATTGAATGCCTCCGGTTACGCGTTTCTCAACGTCCGCTTTGTAAGTTCGAAAAACACCAAGTGTCATTTCGATGGGAATTACATCGTTAATCGGAAATTTGCTCTCTTTAAAGTCGTTGAAATCGAACGTTGCTTTCGAGAGCGAGAAGCGAGACATCGCATTGCCTCCGTCGACGTAGCCTCGGTACTCCCATTCTTTTCCGACGTTGAGCCCTTTTTCTTTGATGTTGCCCTGACGGTCAAAAAATGCAAGTGACTCACCGTAGATTGGGACTCTCGCGCGGAAATAGCCAACCGCTGGTCCAAGTGAGATGACGCCATCGTTAATGCTGACCTCATGCGTATGTCCACCAAACGGGATGCAGACTACTCGTTCATACTTCGTCGAGCCGTTGGGAAGCACTTCTTCACTGAGGATGTTTGATTCGACTCTCGGACGAGGTTGTCCCGGTTCACGAATGTCCTCAATGAGTTCAATCCTGTGGTCATGCCCCGAAACCTTATTGGTAACGGCTTCTTTAATGGCGTTGTCGGAGACACGTCTTCCCGTAATGCGGGAAATCTTGTCGTCGGGGATGGTCGAAAACGAAGCGATCGTCTGTGTTTCTCCGACGATTTGGTGGTCGTGAGACAACCCTCGCCAGACAAAGAAGAAGCTAATCACACCCATCACGATCAAAAGCGCGGTGCAAAGTGCTCCAAATCCAAAAATCCGCCCCAGCACAATCTCAGTTGACCGAACCGGTTTAGTTACCACTGTGTAAATCGTTCGATTCTTAATGTCCTCTGGAAGACTGAATGAGCTGATTAACATACCCATCAAAAGGACCAACATCTGCGTTCCCCAGAGAACGAAGTTGACATAAATTTGATCGGGGTGCTCCCCGCCGGTATTCATAAACCAGCCACCAAACAGCAACGAAGCGGCAAAAATACCAAACGTAACCAGAATCACTTTTCGGCGCAGCGATTCCTTAATGGCCAGTCTGGCGATCGCGATTGTGCGTCGTGGGGAGGTAAAGAGGAAATCCGGTACTGCTTGTCCGACAACCTGCGCAACGACGTAGAACGCCTCGAATGGGCCATGTCGAAATGCAGCAATCAGATAGCCTGCGAACACGCCCAGAAGAATAGCCGTCAGCACGATAAATCCAAATTGGACGATGCCGCTTGAAAGCCATTGTGAGTAAATTACAAAATCTTCGACAACCATGTTTGATTTTAATCCGTCGTCTGTTTGATTTGAGGGTGGGAACTATTTTGCAAAAGATCTGAGCATGTTGTTCGGGGAAATGATCCTGTCAATGCAGTTAGTATCTTATGCGGTTCGATAAAACCTATTCTTTCTTGTCGACGCCGGCCGAGCGGTGCCCCGGACGTTGCTGACTCTCACGGACGATTCCAAGGAATAAGTCTTCGAGGGTACTGGTGGGATTCTCAACTGAGACCAGGTCTCCACCATGCTTTTTGATGACTTCAAGGATTTCTGTGTGGGCACTTTTGGGCAGCCCCTTCACTTTAATCTGTGTTTCTTCACTGACCTTAAGGAGACTGTCGACTCGGCCAAGTTCTTTGAGGTCACCTTGGTAGAGAATTGCGATTCGGTCGCACACGTCCTGGACATCAGCGAGCAGGTGGGAGCACATGACGATCGTCTTGCCCTGATCCCGCAACTTGAGAATCATGTCCTTCATATCGCGTGTACCAAGCGGATCCAGACCCGAGGTGGGTTCGTCGAGCAGAATCAAATCAGGGTCATTGATCAATGCCTGGGCAAGTCCGATTCGGCGAGTCATTCCTTTGGAGTACTCTTTTAACTGGCGACGCTTTGCGTAAGTCAGGCCAACCTGTTCAATCAGTTCGGCAGTTCTCTCTTTACGAATCTTGGCCGGCATATCGAACAGTCGGCCGTAAAAATCAAGTGTTTCCTCAGCAGTAAGAAACTTGTAGAGGTAGGACTCTTCGGGCAGATAGCCGATTCGCTCGTTCTTGGTGACTTCGGTTGAATTTTGTCCAAATACCAAAGCTCGACCGCTGGTCGGGAATAGCAAACCGAGCAGCAGTTTGATCGTTGTCGATTTTCCGGAACCGTTAGGTCCGAGTAGTCCAAAAATTTCGCCTTTACGAACTTCCAGATCAAGCGCGTTCAAAGCGCGAACCTTTTGGCGTCCCCAAAAGTCACGATAGATCTTGGTCAAGTTCTGTGTTTCGATGACGATGTTGGGATCGTAATCGGGATTGGTTTGTTCTAATTTTCCGGTTGCTTGCGGGGCTTTTTCCGTGGAAGTGTCGGCTGACATTGTGGACGGTTTCTCCGGTAAGAATTTCGTTGAGTGAGGCTTGATTGTTGCCGGGAACGCGTCGTTTCCCAGATAAGTGAACGTTTATTTGTTTGATTTGTGAAGCGAGGCCGTGTCAAACAACAGCGAGATTAAAATCTATTGCTATGGTTCGATATACGCTGCGATGGAATCAAAGGTTCAGGGAAGTTAAGAGTCTCGAAAATTGACTCGGTTTCTCCCCTGATCAGCTAGATTATTACCTAAGAAAACCCGTAGGTCGGACAATTTTCGTGCGATTTAACGAGGGCTGAGCGTTAATCAGTTGAAAAATCGGACTTGAACCGTCATCTTACGTAACCCCCATCTTAAATGCCTGTGATTTGATTCACCATGACTTATATGGAAAAAATCAAGTTAGTGGGCGTATGTCCTTCTCATAATTCATACAAACCGTTATCAAATGATTCCGAGAGTTGTCGCAATGATTGCCGTCTGGCGGCACTTCCATCGAATAGACGTTTCAACCCCAATAAAAGGCATTGTTTGACGCGATCGCTATGCATCCCATCAAAACGAATCATATCAAAGCGGAAATTCCGAATTTGTTGGAGGAGCATCTCTCGGCCCTCTACGAACGAATCAATTATGAAAGGCAGGATTCGGTCGACAACGAGCATTTTAAGCTCAATCAAATGCGAGAAATTCTTAGTCGTTTAGGTGAACCGCAGGAGAAATACCCAATCATTCATGTCGCCGGCACCAAAGGGAAGGGGTCGGTGTCCAACATGATTGCGAGGATTTTAAGTGCCGGGGGTAAACGGACGGGGGTCTACACTTCGCCGCACCTCGAATCGATTCATCAGAGAATTGAGATTGATGGGGAGTACATTTCCGATGAGCAGTTGCTGGGGGTGTTTCAGCGTTTGGCTCCCGTCATTCGGGAGATGGATAAACAAGCCGAGTCTACCGGCTCCAAGAAGCTGACTTTTTTTGAAATTACGACGGCGGCTGCCATTGAATTTTTCTCGCATCAAGGTTGCGACGCGGTTGTGCTCGAAGTCGGATTAGGAGGACGACTCGATTCTACCAACGTCTGTGTGCCTGTGACGAGCGTTATCACAAACATCAGCCTTGATCATACCAAGCAGTTGGGGGACACGGTGGCGGAAATTGCCGCTGAAAAGGCTGGGATAATCAAAGATCACATCCCCGTCGTCAGTGGCACGGTTGAGCCGGAAGCGGCGCGGGTGATTGAAGAAATCGCCAAAGCAAAACAGGCTCCAATTTTTGTCTACGGCCGTGATTTCAAAGAACACGTAGTTGAAGGGCAAAGGTTTCGGGTGGAAGGCGAGATTGCGCTTGGCGAAATGCATGAATCCACGCTATTGAATTCCGTGCGTTACAATGTGTCCGAGTTGCAGCTGAAGTTGCTGGGCGCCCATCAGCGTCGCAACGCGTCGGTTGCCGTGGCTGTCATTGAAACACTCAATGCAATTGGTTGGGAAATTGGGGATTCAAGTATTCGAGCTGGTTTGTCGGTTGCCAGTTTACCGGGACGCACTGAAATTATCCCCACAGAAGCGACCGTAATTCTCGATATCGCTCATAACGTTGCGTCGGTTCAAGCGCTTGTGAGTGCTTTGGGGGATGATTTACCCGAATGGAAAAATGCTTCGCTTCGTTTGTTGATCTTCGCAACCAGTCGCGACAAAGATGCCCGGGGAATGTTAGCAGAGTTATTAGTGCATTTTGACCGCGTCGTATTAACGCGATATCAAGATAACCCCCGGGGTAGGTCAGAATTCGAGTTGTTTAAGTTGGCACAAGAGATTGCTGCGCAGAAAAAGCTGGAAGGGCAGGCGGTAGCCGAAATTTTTGTCGAACCAACGCCTGAATCGGCTTGGAGTTTTGTCAATCAAGACCATGGTTCTGTAGCTGCAGGTGAAACAACAGGTGAGACCAGCGGTAAAAAACTCATTTGCATTTCCGGGTCTGCGTTCCTCGTTGCAGAGCTCAGAAAAACCTGTATCGCAGCTCGAACCGAAGGTTGAGTTGTTTTGTTTTGTTTTTTCACGGAAACTAGAGCAGATGGTTTGTTGCATTAACCCGGGAGTTCACTGGTTGGGTTCGCCTTGAGTGGGACCAGTATTTTGCGATCATGATCTTCCTGTGAATTCGTTGATTTCTTTGTTCGGCCGGCAAGGTTTTATGAGAAAAATAATTACGATTGCCGCTCGTGAATATCGAGCGATGGTGGGCACAAAAGCATTTCTATTTTCGATCATCATGATGCCGGTCCTGATGATGGGAAGTTTGTTTGCAATCGAACTGATGCGGAATGCGATTGAGGTTCATGATCGTAAAATTGCTGTTATTGACCACTCGGGTAAATTCGCTGAGATTCTGATTTTGGCAGCGAACCAAAAAAACTTGTCAATTGATCAGGGGGGTGGAGATGGTGCTGAGGAAGTGGGCGATTCGGAGGAAATAAAGGGCGATTTATTGGGAGGGGCCTTTGATCGATATTTCTTCGAAACAATCGCGCCGGAAAAGGCAACCGATGAACTGAAATTACAGCTTTCGGAACGTGTTCGTGAACAGGATCTGTACGCGTTTGTTGAAATTCCAGCAGACGTTGAGAGTGATTCGAGCTTGGACAAAATCCGGTTTTACTCCCAGGATTCCAGTCTCTCAACCGCGCGGAGTTGGGTTTCAAATATCATCAATACCTCTGTTCGTGAGGAACGATTTGCCAGTGCTGGTATAGATCCTGTCACGGTTGCGGCAGCCAGTGTGCCCATTGAAATCGTTGGAATGGGATTGGTGGATCGCGGTTTGGATGGCAAGTTCAGTGCCGAAGAAGAAAACGATCCAATGAATGCAATCTTCCTTCCCATGAGCGTCATGATGATGATGTTTATGGTGATCTTCATGGCCGCACAGCCAATGTTGGAAAGTGTTCTTGAGGAGAAGTCGCAACGCATTGCTGAGGTGTTGCTCGGGAGTGCGAATCCGTTTCAGTTGATGAGTGGAAAACTTTTGGGCACGGTTGGGGGATCCTTGACTGTATTTGTGATTTATATGACCGGTGCCTTCGGGTTGGCGTGGTGGCAAGGTTATTTGGACCGTGTGCCATTCCATTTGGCTCCCTGGTTCATTGTCTTCCAGATCACGGGGGTGCTTTTTTATTCCGCAATTTTCATGGCGATAGGCGCCTCCGTCTCGCAATTGAAAGAGGCGCAATCGATGTTGCTGCCTGTCTGGATGTTGATGATGAGTCCGATGTTTGTGTGGTTGATGGTCGTTCGTGACCCTTTAGGGATAATGCCGACCTACTTTTCCTTCTTCCCGCCGGCAACTCCGACGGTGATGATGCTTCGCTTGGCAACAGGTCAGGCGATTCCCTGGTGGCAACCGGTGGCGTCCATTCTAATCATGACGGTATCGACAATCTTGATTGTAATCGTTGCCGCAAGAATCTTTCGCGTAGGCATTCTTTGGCAAGGAAAAACACCTAGGCTAGGCGAGATTCTCAGATGGGCCATTACGGGATAGACGATTGACCGGCGAACTTGTCTTTTGGGGGCTTAAGTGGTCCCGTTTATTCAGATGGCTCATTGCTGATTTGTCTTGAAATCCACTCGATTGCAACCCCCTGTGGCGCCTGTTTCGCAACTAAGGTGGGGCGCAGATAGCGCACCTCTTGTCGTTGGCCAGCGACTCGAAAACGGTCGCCTTTTTGGAGGATAGGGCGGGGTTCCGGCATTTCTCCAAAGGCATAGGTGCCGGCGGCTTGGCAAGGGAACCAAGTCCCATTTTTATCGGCATCCGTTAGGTAAAACTCGGGGTAGGTATGGCCGGGAATCCAGACCGCTCGCGCTGGAATCCCTTGAGCCCGGCAAATTGCGATGAACAAAGAAGACAATTCTTCGCAGTCTCCCTGTTTGACCTCTAATGCTCGTAAGCAGCTGTGTATCTGTTTGTCGAATTTATATTCAATGTTATCGCGAACCCACGTGTAATTCTTTTCGACTTGAGACCAGGCATCGAGGGTTTCATCTTCGAGGGTGCTGGCGATCTTCCGAATCTCTTTCGAATTACTTTCAATGTAGGGACTTGGTTTGAGGAATTGCTTCACTTCGCTTGGCAATTTACCGCCACTGGTAAATTCAGACGTGTTTTTGGGACGCGTTATGAAGCTCTTCTTGATTCTGAAACGAATGACTGCCGTTTGGGGTGTGCCTGCGGTCATCCGGTTTACTGAAAAAGAGAACTGTTGAGTCTGTTTGGTTGGGTTCTTAAATCGAATTGCTCCAACGCCCGCTGATTTTTTCTCTGATACAATTTCAATTTCCTGTTCGGGCCACGCCATGGGAATGGGAACAGTAGCGGTAATTCCCCGGGCCTCGGAAGGTGCAGTTAATTTCAAGCCAAATTCCCAAACACTTTCGACGGGTTTTTCACTTATCGTTTTTGAAAGTGAGGGTGAAAGCAGTCCGTTTTCAAGCGGAGTCTGTGATTGGCCCGTTACGGATGTTTGAATTAACAAAACCAGAAACAGAGCGCAGTTGAAGTTCTTATTAAGTATGTTGTTGTTCATGGGTATAAAAACTTTAATCTTCAAGAAGAGCACGCTGGAAAGCGACTGAGGGCTTCGATTTCCCCTGGCAAGTAGCAAACTCTCCCACAAATTTTTGGCGGCTTTCTTTTTCTGGAACCTTGATGCTATCTCCCTTTTGAAGCACGATGCGCGGTTCTGAGTAGGATCCAAATTCTCGAACGCCTCCAACATTGCAGGGGAACCAGTGAGCCTTTCCCTCAGAGTCGACCAGCATAAACTCTGCGTACTGCGTACCTTGCACCCATACCATCCTTGCTGGAATTTTATGGGCACGGCACATGGCAACGAAGAGGCCGACTTTATCTTCATTGCATCCTAATCGGTCCCGAAAGACTTTGATTGTATCGCGTGGAGCTTCGGATGTGTCCTCAATGTTGTCGCGTACCCAATCATAAATCGCTTCGATTTCTGACCAGAGATTATCTTGGTCGGCAACAATTAATTTGACTTCTTTTTTTAATTTTGAATCACGAAAATTTATTTGAGGGCCAATTCCGAGATAGGGCTTGCCATCGCGCTGGCTAGTTTTTGGCCGACCAAAAAGACTTGGGTCCCGGGGGGCATTGATTTGACTGGTGGAAACTAAGAAGGTCATGGAAATCGTGATTTCCTCGCGTGGCCTGATTTGAGGTATTTTAGCAATGATTTGCTTAACGCCACCTTCAAGGTCTCGATAGCCAACATTCGCAATGTTGGTGGGGATTTCATCCTCGGCCACTGCGACGGACTGTTCTGGCCACTCGGTGGGTACCGGGATGGTTAGCAGCATGTTGACTGCAGGTCCCGCTCCACCGCGGATTTTGGCCGTGACTTTCCACTTGGTAGTCACTGGATTTGAAAACGTTACCCCTTCGATTGCCGGGTCTTGCGTGAATTTTGTTTCTGGGGTGTTGAGGAATTGGCTAGGTGCGTCCGTTGCTGCGGTTGAACTGGACAATGGGAGCCAGGGCAAAAACGCCAATAAGGCAATTGCAATAGAAGAAACGAAGAGCCTGCTACGTCGACGCATGGTAATTCCTATTTAATAAGACCGATCCAATACATAATACATCGTGCAGATTGCCTGGCAGCCCTTCTTTTTTTTGCCGGGTTGGCGAGGGGCTTGTGGGGATTGCTCTCAAAAGTCTCGATTTTATGGATTAAATAGGCCCGGTTGCTTTCGCACTGAGTTTTTTATCTCGATGTTTTTTGGAGGGGATATCTGAGAAAAGGTCATGCTCAGAAGCGATTTAAATCGGAAAACGAAAAAAGAGCGGCGAGCATAAAGCTTTCCGCTCTTTTGGATCAGGAGGTTTTTCAGGCCTGCACCCACTGTCATTGGATTGCAGGTTGGCCAGTTTGCGATTATTAAAAATCAGGGGGCGAAACAATGTCGCTTACCAGGCCGGTATTAAATGAGTTGTTCGAGTTGAGAAAACTGGTTTCCTCTGTCGCCGGAGCGGGAGAGGGAACTTGACCATTTTCAACTGGAGCGTTAATTATCGGCTGCATCGCAGGGTCATTCGTACCGCAATTATCGCAAAGCGGAGCAACGTTGGAGTCGCAGTTCATCATTTGACCTGCTGGAGTGTTGCAAGTGCTACAAGCGTCTCCCTTGCACCAAGACCGTAGCTTCGATCGAATTGGTTTGTTTTTAAAGGGGTGAGCCAATGAATAATCGTTGCATGCGCATCCACTCATTAATCCAGCCAAACACATGCAAGCCGCAAATTGTAAAAATCGTTTCATCACGATGTCTTCCCATGCCAATCATAAGGATACAGTCGAAATCAAGGAGCTGATTTCGGGTGTAGAAACGTACAACACAATAAATGATGTGCAAGTGCATCGCGTGTATTTTTTACATCATCTGCAAAAAAAAATGGGAAGTTCGGGCTAAAACCGACCTACAGTACTTCGAAACACTTTGTAACGCCCTTCAACAATTCCGTTTGTAACTAACATGCGGATTAAATCGAAAAGTTGTATTTCCAATGAATATTACTTCTCTGAAACATCAAACTTGGATTCTCAGTTCAATCATAGCCGGCATCTTGTGTCTGGCTAATTCTTTCGTATTGGCTGAGGACTACTTATCGAAAGAGAGCGAGACAGAGAACCTCAAGTCGAAACTTGCTATGGCAGACTATGCTGGAAGTCTGACTAATGAGACTCACTGGAATTCGGAGTTGATTCAAGGTGCAGCCAAAGGCGGTCAGTGGGTTGAGACAGTCGATACCCGCGGTCGAAGGCGAATGGTTGAGGTCTGCTCGAGAGACGATGTCTGGTTGATTTCAGCCCGAGATTCTCATTGCCACCCCAGCGATGTATCGTTGCTGGAATGCTCTCGGTTAGTCAATGGTTGTTGGCAAAGTGAAAGCCTTGCCGAACTGACCAAAGATCATGCTAACGACAAAACAAAAGTCACGATGATCTATGTTCATGGCAATCGGACTGACTTGAAGTGGGCCAAGTCAAGAGCGGTACAGTTCTATGGTAACACGCTACGAAGTTGCGAACGTCCTCCGCTACGGTTTGTCGTATTTGCCTGGAAGTCGGAGGCTGAAAAGGTGCGTGTCATTCCGGATTACAAAATAAAATCAAATCGCTCCGTCACAATTGGCAAGGCATTTTGTGAGCTCTTGGATCATTTTGATGATAGAAAGATGTTGCTGGGCGGATTCAGTCTTGGCGCGCAGGTCGTATTGTCTGCCATGTCGGAAGCGGAATTGCGGGACCCAATGATTAAGTCTGGGCAATATCAGGTAGCGGTTATTGCTCCAGCAATCAATTCAGAGTTTTCAAGAGCAAGTCTGGCAATCTATCCCCAGAATTCTCTTGTTCGACATACCGATGTATTTGTTAATCGCGATGACTGCGTAGTGAAGGTTTCGGAGGTGATTAACCGCAGAGACAATGCTTCTTGTTTCAATATTACTGACCTAGCTAATTATCAGGGGGGAACGTCTGTTTCCGTCCACGATATTACCTGTGAGGTAACCAAGCGTCATTCGATTGACAATTACGGTCGCTCGGTCTCGGTAGTTTCTCGCGTTTGTGATCTGTTGAACGAGGTTTTTGAAGAGCGGCAAATCAAATCCGGTCAGAAAATTACGGTTAAATAGCAGGTTGGGTTTTAAACCAACCAAAAAACCAATCAGAGCCGCTCTCCTCAATCGAGGCAACATCCGAAACCGGTTTTATTTCACTGGCTAATTGCGGTTTTCGTTATTTCCGCGAAAGTGGTCTCGCCCGAATAGATTCCCAAACGAAGACTTGCGAAGTGCCCTCAATCGTGGATTTTGACTTGCAAAACAGGCGACTTTGCCTAGTATGATCGCTTCTTAAGAAAAAGGAATAATCCGCCTTCCTGAGGGATGGGGGCGTTGGCCATGGCGACGTCTTGAGCGGTGTAGCGCGTCAATTCTATTTTTATCAGGCCATCTAACAATGTACACGCTATTGATCATTTATTGCGTTTTGATCGCATTGGCGTCGCTGTTTGGCGGTTCGGTTCCCTCGCTCGTGAAATTGACCCACCGGCGCATCCAACTAACGCTTAGCTTTGTGTCGGGCGTTATGTTAGGCGTCGCATTCCTGCATCTCTTGCCCCACGCATTTTACAAACTCGGTAGCATTGAATGGACCGCTGGTATCGGGTTAGTGGGTTTGCTGTTTATGTTTTTTATGATTCGCATGTTTCATTTCCACCAGCATGATCTGGCGGTTGATCGAGAGCATGATCACAAACACAAGCAGTTATGCGATCGCGAGAATGATCATCATCACGTCCATTGCGAAGATCATGGTGGTGGGGTCGATATCAGTTGGCTCGGACTCTGTTTCGGTCTTGCCATCCACACGATTATTGACGGGATTGCCCTGGCTGCGGTGGTTCAGGCAAACGGTGCGACTGGTTTATCGTTGGCTGGTTTGGGAGTGTTTCTCGCAATCGTATTACACAAGCCTTTAGATGCTTTGTCGATTACTTCCCTGATGGCTGCACGGGGTTGGAATATGCGGCAGCAGCTAACCGTGAATTCGGTGTTTGCCTTGATGTGTCCGTTGGGGGCAATAATATTTGCTTTTGCCATCGACCAAAATGCAGCCTCCCGGGACCTGATTCTTGGAGTCGCCCTGGCTTTTTCAGCGGGTATTTTTCTTTGTATTTCGCTGGGAGATTTGCTGCCGGAAGTGCATTTTCATTCGCATGACCGATTGCAATTGTCCGGCATGTTATTACTTGGCGTTTTAATTGCCTTTGTGATTGAGGTGACCCATTCGCACGAACAGCAAGCACATCAAGATCATGAGCATGTGCGATTGAATTCGGTTGAGGATTCAGGATCTCTCGCGCCTGCATGGAGAAGCGGCGAAGTGCAGTCGGTTCAATCAAGTTCCAAGGGGAAGTGACAAACCCAGATTGTGATCAACGGTCCCTAAGGCCTCGGGTGAAGAAGGGTGTTCAGCCTCGATAACTTGCTTTAGTTTTTCGAGGCTCATCGAGTATTCAGTCTTCATATGAGAAGGGAAGAGCCATCCGAAGTACCCGTAGAATGGCCCCCACGGTAGTTTTCCATTGCTTGACCATAAAACGGTCGTCGAGTTTTCGTTTTCAACAAGTTCAAAACTGCTATACATTCTCGGTCGTTTTTCAAAATCAGTTGAATACTCGATTCTCTGATTAGGTGTCGATTTTGTGATCCAGATTTTTCCTTTTCCGCGAATGTCTGTCCAACTCAAAGCGGCGTCCTTCCCCGACTTTTGTTCATTAAATTTCATTTTCAGGTCAGTGATTTCCGCTGGATTGAATTGTCGCGACCAATTAGTCCAGTTCTCCAGTGAATTCAACTGGGCAAAAATTGCCTCTGGCTTTCCCGCGATCGCTAATTCGGAGGTGAACGAGTAGGAACGCGGAATCAGGCATCCGAGGAACGCGAAAAATAAAATGACCGAACCGAAGAGCAGTAACGCTCGAAAATAATACTTAAGCATTGATGGGTTACTCAATCATTTGAAACAAACCCATGAGCAGGGTAGGTGGTTTGAGGTTCAGTTGTTAAGCCGCTTGATTTCTAAATTTCGAAATTCAACGGGATCGCTATGTCCGGCTAGACCAAAGTAACCAGAGGTCCGGTTTTTACCGGGGTGCGGCCGGTCGGCCATGAAATTCGAGGCTTCACTTAGGTCACAATTAAGGATGACCGTTCCGTTCAGTTCGACTCTGATCTTCGAACCATTGACGGTTACTTCCTGGAAATTCCATTCGCCAACAGGACGCTGGTAGCCTCGGTGAGCGGCGGCCATGCCGTATGCGGAACCATGGTATTGGCGATCATCAAGCTTGCTGAATTTCTTGGCGGTGTTGTCGAGAACTTGAAGTTCGCACATCCCCTGATAGGCGGTGTCGCCTTGACCTGGATATCGAATCGCTAATCCATTGTTTCCCCCGGGAGGAAGCTTGAACTCGAGGCGGGCGACAAAGTTGTCATACTCGTCTGCGGTATGAATCGTGCCTCCTTTTCCTTTTTTGCAGCGAATGCAATTGTCGATGATCTCGTAATTGTCGAGCGGGCCTTTCCATCCGGTCAAATCCGTTCCGTTAAAGATCGACTTGAAACCCTTGTCGTTTTTTGAAGCGAGAATTTTATTTGCTTCGGCAGAGCTAAGATCACGGGCGTAGATGTTGCGCCATTTGATTTGGCCGCCATGTGTTTGCAGTTGAATCGGCCCTTTGGCAATTAGGGGTAGTTTATTTTTCTTGCCCCAATAGTTAGCCATGATGGCATGATCGACGACTTGTTGGTCATTCAGCCAGACACTCGTTCGGGAGCCGATTTGTTGAATTTTAACGCGATTCCATTCGCCAAATGGACTGTCAGCTAACACCAGTGGATCCTTTCCAGCGGAGCCGCCTGGGTTGTTCCAAAGGCCGCCGGATCCCTTGTCTGCTCCCAGCTTAAATTTGTTTTTATCGGTGTAGTCCCAGATCTGTACCTGAGGTGTAGCTTTGAGATAAATGCCACTGTCAGCCAAGGCAACGGTTTTGTACTCAATTAAAAGTTCAAAATCTCCATACTCCTTTTCTGAAGTCAAAAATGGACCTTTTCCATCATTGATGATTTCTCCGTTCTCTACTCGCCAAAACTCATTCGTTGTCGCTTTCGCATCGGCAATTCGTTTGGCTTTTGCGGCATCATCCAGTTTTGAAAGACTGCGGGGGTCGTAAGTTTTGATCGCATACCAACCGTCAAGATTTTCTTCATTAAAAATCGGCTCGAAACCATCGCTGTCCCCTTGGCCAAAACCTGGGCTGGTTGCGAAAGTGGCTATCGCGAATGCAGTTAAAATAAAAAGTAAATTCACGATACGAGTTGGCTGTTTGTTGTTCAATTTTTTCTCGACAGTTTTGGCGTGAAAGTGGCATTAGATTTGACTAGAACATCTTAACCTTCTAACTAGAGGGAGACTACCAATCTTAAAGATTTTTAGTATTTGCACTCACAAGTCTCTGGCGTTTTTATAACGAAATTCAAAGTTACATTCATGAATGATCCTGTGAACACGGAATTCTCCGAGGAATTCTCCCGCTTGTCTGTTGATTTGCTCGACCAGTCCATTGTTAAAATTAACCACTGTCTTGGTCAGTTGACCTGCGATCAAGTTTGGTGGCGTCCAAACCCGTCGATGAATAGTATTGGAAACCTGATGGTTCATTTGGCTGGAAATTTAAACCAGTGGGGTGTCGTTCCGTTTACTCTAGCCAGTGACAATCGGGATCGGGAATCTGAATTCGATCCGAAGCTGCTAAAGGAGGTCGACGAACTGGTGCAAGAATTAAATTCACTGGTTAATGCGGCGAAGGCTCAGTGGCAGTATTTATCTGTAAGTCAGTTGTGTAAGACGATTAATATTCAGGGGTTTAATGTATCGCATCTACAGGCAATCACTCACGCTTCCAGTCATTTTGTTGGTCATACGCATCAGATCATTCAGCTCACGCGGTTGCAACTTGATAACGAATACATGTTTCACTGGACACCAGATGAACCTCGGGGAGAGTTGCCAATTTAGAGGTGCGACATTGGGCGACTTCGAGGGCTTCCTGGGGTGACGTAACCAAGGCTGGAATCAACGTCTGTTATCACCTCTATTCGCTTGAGCGACGTATTCGGAGGGTCGCTTTTTCTTTACCGAGGAGGATTAGTGCTAGCGTTTTTCTGCCATTGCCTCACGGTACACACCAGGTGTTCCAAATCGAAATTGATCTAGGTTGAAAAATTGGTGTGGATTAGATTGAAGTAAGAGTGTTTCCGCTATTTATTTACAGTTTTTTTCGAAGTTTTACGTTTTAGATTTCGCGAAATAATTAGTATCCGGATCGAATGGAATCGGCGGTTACATGATTGGTGAGAAATCATCGAATCAATTGACAAATGGAGTTGAGCAATGAAGCTTACTGATCTTTTCATTGAAGGCACTCGCCAGCAGCAAGACCTTCAACTCGGGCCATTCTCCGATGGTGTTGCAGTAATCGGTAGCGATTCCGAGGCGGGCAGAGCGCGAGTTCTGGAGTTTTTTAGAGACGCTTGCCTTGGGCTTAAAGCTGATTTTGACCCCTATGGAACCTATAACCGCGCGGGAAGTCTTGGGCTTCAATTTGCCTCGGTCTCCTGTGAGCTAAATCGTGGTCAAGACGCTCGAACGCTAATCAAGCGTCGATTTGATAGTGTCGATGCGGAACACTGGGATTCTGCCGCTCTGGCGGATTATCTGGCCCCAGTGGATTCAGAACTCTTTGATTCTGTATTCTGTGTCAGTTTTCTAGAAACGGTTGCTAATGCGCGCAGGCTTGCCGGAGTCTTGCATCGGCAATTGGGAGTTCCAATTGGTAGAAGTTCGGTCGCACAGCGGGATGCTGTGATTAAAAGAGAGCGGGCTTCGCAAATGCGGTTAGAGCAGCTGGCCG
>JAALLA010000001.1:66545-92914 GCA_011087765.1 Pirellulaceae bacterium | reverse complement strand
AAGAAGAAACCGGCAAAAATGGACCGATCATCCTCACCAAGAAAATCGCTTCTTAGGTTGGCAATTCAAATCCTTTACGATATTCGTAGTGTAATAATTCGTTAGCCTGCTCATTGTCAACGAATCGCTCGTTACTCGAATCCCACTCCAGCCGAGACTTGGTGGCCAATGAGATGTTTGCGAGGTGCGCAAACGTGGTTGAACGATGCCCCTCTTCCATTGGGCAATGGGTTTGCTTTCGTGATTTGATGCTATCCAGGAAATTTCTAGCGTGGTTTGCAGTTGCCACGCCATTGGGTTCATTCAACATAAATTCAGAATCCTTTCCCCTGGCTCCCTTGGCCTGAAATTGCCCCGGTTTCTCAGCCATGACCTTGTACCCCGTAGACGAAGAATAAGCCGTGCCTTGGGTACCACGAAATTCAATTTCGCCGTAAGCTAACGCGGGATTGCTGGTTGCCTCATATTGCCCAAATGTGAGTAGCGAACCTCCGGGCAATTCGAATACCGCTTCGGCGGTGTCTGGAATCGTGCGATCATCTTCAATCGCAAAATTTCCGCCAATCGCTACTACTGACGACGGAGCGGTTTCTCCAAGCATCCACCGAATGGTGTCAAAATAATGAACACCCCAATTCCCCATCTGGGATGAAAACCGCTGCCACCAGCGAAATTTATAAGGGGCAATATTCTCTTGATAAGCTTGCTTGGGACGGGGGCCAAGCCAAAGATCCCAGTTCAAATCGGCAGGGGGATTTTGATACGGCATCTGTCCACTCCACTCGGGAAACATGTTATTCAAACGATAAGCTCTCGAGACGGTGATCTTTCCTAACTGGTCTGTGCTCACAAAATCGGCCAAATTCCGATAGAGCTTCATCGACCGACGATGCAAACCCACTTGGGAAATTCGGTTGTATCGCTTCGCCGCCTCAACCATTTGCCGCCCCTCGTGAATCGTCACGCTCAGCGGTTTTTCAACGTACACGTCCTTACCAGCAGACATTGCAGCAATCGCTTGAATCGCATGCCAGTGGTCAGGAGTCGCGATGACAATTGCATCGATATCTTTCCGCTCCAACAACTTCCGATAATCCTCAACAGCGACCAGGTTTGCCCCAAAATTTTCTCTGGCTCTTGCGCGATAGGGTTCGTAGACATCGGCAACTCCGATGAATTCACAGTCGTCTTGAGTTGCAAAAGCCTTCATTAACTGAGAGCCGCGATTGCCAACACCAACAAAGCCTACTCGAACTTTATCTGACGGTGGAACAGCCGAGGCAGTCGACGACATTGAAACCGCAACCGCAGACGCAGCACTGGCTTTAGCAAATTCACGACGGGATAAATGACGGCTCATGAGAGATCTCAACGAAACGAATAGTGAATGACAATAATTCCAAGACCGTTATGATAACGCAGTTTGCAGTTGGAATAAAAGCAATTCTCAAGTCGCTCACCCTCTAGCCCATGAAGACATCTCGTGGTTCCGTCCAATCGATTGGTGACAGCCAAAGAATCCCAGAACCAACGCAGCCGAACTAGACAACCAGCGAATAGCTAATCCATTCGGATATTCGCAAAGAACACGCGTTCGAATTCCCGAACAGTGAAAGAAAACCGCCGAGCACAACGGCCTGGGACGATTGGGATCGCTAAACTTGTTCGCGAAGCGTGAACCAACTCATTACGGCCAGGAGCAGCGAGCAAACGACAAAAACAATGTCGATGTACATATTCGCAAACTTAAACGGCGCAACCTGTTGCATCCCGGAAAATCCAAGAACTAAGTCGGCAAGGAATAAAGCGAAAACGATGATAGCGATCGTTAGCGCGGCGATACAAAGCCCCTTCTGCACAGAAGTTATCCTCAAAATTGCGTTCGCGAGTCGGACTTGCCAAAGACAGCTATCCGATCATCGCCAAAAATAAACAGCCCAGTTCAAATGGAACCAGGATGCCCGTTACTAAATATTAGACTCTACGTTAGTATAATTGGCCTTTGGGTGGTGTCACGATGGCATATCAAAGAGAATGCGATGAACCTGCTTTCAAGTATCGACGATTCCGATTATCACGCGTAGTCCTTCCACAGAAGGTGGGCTTGTAGCACTTTTTCCAGTGTTTAGGCATGAGCATCGGACCGGTTTTCAATCGTAAACCCGTTTCAACGCCATCGTACGCCTTGATTATATGGATTGAACCACCAACAAACCAACCTCTTTCCCAAAAAATCTTTTCCTGCACCGTTGAAAAACGGCTTTTTTGATTTTCAACCCTCCGATATCTCGCCAGTACTCCGCTTTAAACAGTCTTATTAGGTACACTAAGAAGTACGAAATGAGGCACCTTGGGTGTCCTTGCGAAACCATCCAACAGGACAATTCCCTTATGAAGACTGCCGTTTATACCGGCTCGTTCGATCCGATCACTCTCGGACACCTTAATGTCATCGAACGAAGCAGTCGCCTCGTTGACCACCTAATTATCGGGATCGGTGTCAATATCGAGAAAACTGGTCTTTTTAAGTCTGACGAGAGGCTCGACTTGGTTCACCGAGTCACCGCCCACCTAGACAACGTTCAGGTCGAAACGTTCGAAGGCCTCGCCGTCAACTTCGTCGAAAAATGCGACGCCAAAGTGATGATCCGCGGCGTGCGGCCGCTGACGGACATCGCTGCCGAATTTACGATGATGATGGCCAACCGCGCACTTAACGATGAGCTCGAGACTGTATTTCTGATGGCAGACGGTGAATACGCCCACGTCTCCAGTTCGCTGATCAAACAGGTTACTCCCCTGGCAACCGACGAACAGTTGGCAAGATTCGTTCCCTCCGAAATCATCCCTGATTTAAGAAAAAAACTAACCTCTTGAGGGGCTCAACTTGATCGCGATAAAAAACACTCTAGAAGATTGGACTTAACGGAGTAACGTTTCTTATTCAAAACCAAGTGCTGTTTTTTTTGAACTAGATCAACGAGTGCATTCAGCCCACGTTTTGGGAGTTTCATATACTCGGACGCGCTCCAGCGTCGCCTCTCCAAAGCAGCCATCAAGCCACTCAAAAACTGCCGCAGCAATGTTCTCAACGGTTGGATTGATATCCGCAAAATATTCAATATCGTGGTTCAAATGTTTGTGATCAAGTCGGTCGATCACACGCTCCTTAACCGTCGCCTCGAATTTCTCCAGCGAGGTAATGGCCCCCCCCTGATTTCCAACCGAATTCGACAGCGTAACATCGAGAACGTAATTGTGTCCGTGCCCTGCAGGATTGTTGCACTTACCAAACAATTGCCTATTTTTTTCATCGGAAAATTGGCTGCAGTGCAATCGGTGCGCGGCTGAGAACTCGAACTGCTGAGTTAACTGTACCGTCATGTCTTCGTTTGTCGTGAGGTTCATAGCTTGCTCTAAGTTGATTGAAAACTCTAAATACGGATTGGTCGCCAGCGAGATAGAAACCAGGCTCGCAGCATGATCCCAACACTTCAATAACTCCTGACAAATCCCGCGCACCATCAACTCACCAGTTGGAAAACGCTGGGGATTAGGAATGAGAAGATCAGTCGCGATCGACCTCAACAGCTCATCGATCAAGGAGACGTTACAAAGAAAGCCAGATTCGACATCCGGTTCGCCCTCGATCACGCAACGCATCACGAGCGAAGGGACCACGGCACTGGTTGACGGCCAGCCCGCCCATGAATTTTTTGATTCCGCCGGACCGATGTTGTTCGGTGAAACAAGCGAAAATCGAATTTCCCGGGAGAGACGCATGATGCAACTTGAATTGTTTTCGTGAGTAGGAAAAAACTAAGATTGATCCGTAACCGTAAATGCCTCGCCGCTTGGATAGCTCTCTGGTTCAGCAACACACCCCCAAACCGCTTCAGCGATCGCGCGGGGCTGAACGCATTGTTCCGATGGAAAATCAGGAAATAGCCGCCTGAGCATCGGAGTCTCTACTGCCCCGGGTCGGATCGAGCAAACCCGCAACCCAAGTTCGGAACCCTCCTTCGCGAGAGCCTGAGTCATTAAGTCCATCCAAGCCTTACAAGCTCCATAAAACCCGAGCCCGTCGAAAGGGTCAACCGCTGAGAGTGATGAAATATTAACGATCACTCCGGCCCCCTGCTCCCTCATTTTCTTCCAAATAGCCTGGGTAAGATAAAACAAGCTTCTGACGTTGGTGTTGATGGTGGCCTCAAACACCTCCGGCGAAATTTCATGGAATGGCGAAAGCGGTGATGCAGCAGCATTGTTGACCAATAAGTCGATTCGCCCAAATCGATTCAGCGTCTTTTCAGCTACCTCCACAGCCTGCTCTGTATTTCCTAAATCTGCCACCATTGCAAAACACTCCCGACCGCCTAAAACTGCGTCGATCGCCCGCTTAGCTTCCAACAGCTTCGACTCTCGCCTCCCGCAAATTGCAATCTCGTAGCCTTTTTCTGCGAAAAGCAGCGCCGTTGCCAAACCAATTCCGCTGCTCCCGCCGGTCACCAAACAGACCGAATTGTGATTTGTTTCGAGATTCATAGGCCAGCTGTCCAATTATTGGAACTTCAAATTCGGATCGACGGTCGATTGTGTTACCTTACAGACGATTAAACAATTTGCCAATTCCCGCTAACAAAGATAAATTCCGGGTTTTGGTTCGGTCGATTATTAAAATAGCCCCATAGGTTTGGGTCAAGTTTTTTGAATTCGGTTCTCCAGTCATGAACCGCTCCCTGCATCGTAGTCCATTTTATCTAACGGTTTGTCGTTATGCCTAGCTACCGCCGCCTCGGTGAAATTCCACCCAAACGCCACATGCAATTTGAAAATCAGGGCGAAAGCTTTTTGAATGAGGGTCTGTTCTATGAGCATGTTGTAACGACACAGGGATTTGATCGAGTTTACAGCATCCTTTACCATCGCCGACCTCCAACGCGCGTCGTCTCAACTGAGACTGTCGGCAAACTCGAACTCAACGCGTGTGCAGATCAAGAACTCCGCCATCACCACATCAAATCGGGCGATCTCGTCAGGGGCGGTGACCCCATCACCGATCGAGTCCCGATGATGTTTAACGAGGACCTAACCGCTTATCGAGTCCGACCGGACCGACAACAGGCTGAGATTTACCGAAATGCTGCTGCAGATGAGATCATCTTCATCCATCATGGCCAGGGGTATATTGAGACAACCTACGGGCGGCTACCCTATCGCCGAGGTGACTATTGCATCATTCCCAGAACTTGCAATTATCGAGTTGTCAGCGAATCCATTTCGCAAGAAGACCATTTGATTATTGAAAGCAACGGACCCGTTCGAATACCACAACAGTACCTCAACCAAGACGGACAGATGCTCCTCGGATCCCCCTACAGCGAGAGAGATTTTCACAGCCCAACTGAACTTGATTCAAAAGATGAAGAAGTCGAAACATCGATCCTCATTAAAAACGGCAGTCAATTAACACGAGTCGTCATGGCCAACAACCCATTTGACGTCGTCGGTTGGGACGGTTTTCTTTACCCCTACACTTTTAACGCCTGGGACTTCGAACCACTCACCGGCACACTTCACCTGCCGCCTCCTTACCAACAAACATTTGAGATGAGAGGCTTTGTGGTCTGCACGTTCGCACCAAGGCACCTCGACCATCATCCCAAAGCAGTCAAAGTACCCTACGTTCACAGCAACGTCGAAGCCGATGAAGTACTGTACTACGTGGAAGGTGAATTTGGTTCTCGTAAAGGAGTCGACGTAGGCAGCATGACTCTTCACCCTGGTGGAATCCCTCATGGCCCCCATCCTGGAACCATCATGAAAAGCATGGGCATGGACTTTACTAACGAGATGGCGGTCATGTACGACACCGACCGCCCCCTTTTCCTTACTCAACAGGCAATGGAAATGGATGACCCGAGTTATCCCATGAGTTGGCTCTAAACCAGACACTTCCCAAGTGACTCAAAAACACTGATCGTTTCGTGAATCTGAAATCATGTTAATTGACCCCGCAGCTGAATCCGCATCGTTTGTTTACGCAACCATGATTCGCGCAATTACGCCACGGCCAATTGCCTGGGTGTCAACCATTTCGCCAACCGGTGTGACCAATCTCGCCCCTTTCAGTTATTTCAATGGAGTCTGCAGTTCACCGGCAGCGCTGATGTTCTCTCCCGTGAACCGCCCCGATGGATCTCCCAAAGATACTCTGATTAATATTCGCTCCAATGGGGAGTTTGTCGTCAATGTCGTACCGTTTTCAATCGCCCAGCCGATGTCTGAGACGGCAGGTGATTTTCAGTATGAAACGAGCGAGTTCAGCGAAGTCGGACTCAGCCCCACTCCCAGTCAAAAAGTTCAACCACCCGGTGTCTTGGAATCTCCAATTCAGTTCGAGTGCGAAGTCATCCAGATCGTTCCCGTGGGAGAAGGTCCACTCGCCGCCAATGTCATCATCGGCAAGATTGTTTTGATGAATATCGCGGACGAAATTTTAGATGCCGATCAAAAAATAGATCCGTCTCAATTGGATACGATTGGACGCATGGGAGGACGAAGCTATTCCAGAACGACCGAGCGGTTTGAGATTAAACCGAACGACTCGGCAAAGAAATAGCATTCGCCACGTCTTCTCGCACAGCCACAAATAATTAAGTCAGATAAATTGGGAGAGCCTATTTCTCGCTGGCTGCCCTTTTTCCAACCGACTTCATATAAGCTAACAAATCGAGAATTTCGTCTCGCGTCAAAGTATCGAGCAGTCCCGTTGGCATCATCGACACTTTAGAAGGTTTCATCATTTCAATTTGATCAACCTGAACGTTGGTGAATCTCCCCGGGTCGATCATATTTTCCTGCACCATATACCGATTACCGTTTAGGTTTGCGACCCTGCCCGTGACCATTGTTCCGTCGTCGAGTTGAAAAATCGTTGCCTCATATTGATCAGAGATTTCTTTACTGGGATCAACGATCGTCTCAATTAAATCGCGTGTGCTAAAGCGGTGACCTGCCGGCGTCAGGTCAGGACCAACGATTCCACCCTGCCCCTCCATTCGATGGCACTTGTAACACGTCGCAAGCGCGAACATTTTTTTCCCATTTTCAAGATCTCGATTCGCAAACATGGTGTCTTCGTAATCAACGAAATCATCCATCCCCCATTTTTTGACGACCGGTCTCGCCTTAAGATCGGCATAAGGATCGCTGACCTCTGGCTTCAATGCCAGCACCTCTGCCAAAGCTTTCTTCTCGGGGTTCGACAATTTTTCAACCGCATATTTCTTAATATTGCTGATGTATCCACCGAATGAATTACCACCCTTCGTTTTTGCAGAATCCACAAACCAACCGAAATACTTTTCCCTTAAAGCATGATCCCACCCGGTTTGAGCGTCGCTTAAAATCATCGCATAGGCGATTTGTGGTTCCTGGGCGCTGGGCGTCAACAATTTCTCGACAATTTTAGCGGTCACTTCCTCCGCCTTCACGGCAACTAGCAACTTGGCCAACTCGCGATCCAGTTGTTCGTCATTGACGGGAAAGTATTGAGCTAAACGTCGAATAGACGCTTGGGTTGATTCGGTCGGCGTCCCCAATCGGCACAGCGTTAAACCATAAACTCGAATCAAATGAAGTCTCTGCTCTCTCGAAAGCTGTTTCCAATCTAACGCTTCAAGTTGCTCAATTACCTTCGCCTGACTTTGCTCATCACCACAACGCGCAACCGCAGTCATTAACTCCAACACACGCTGTGGATGTGTTGATGAGAACGGATCCCGCCACGTATCAAACGCCTGCAACTCCATTGCAGTTCGCGCAGCATAGCGAATCATTCGATCAGGATCTGCCAACTTTTCCCAAATCATCGGCCAGTCGACGACCGCGTCCGAAGCATGAAAAGACTCTAATTTCCGCCTTACCGCTACCTGACTGTCGAGCGGAGGATAAGCAGCTGGCGCGACCGACTTGTCACCGACATAAGTGACCCGGTAAAGCGCCGATTGAGAACGACGCCCCCCCACCAAAAAGTACATTGCTCCGTCAACCGGATTAATGACAAGATCCGTTACAGGCAACGCCGGCGCAGAGCAGAACTTTTCCTTGGTCGCTCGGTAAGTTGAGCCATTGGAGGACATTCGAACGGCATAAATCATGCCGTAACTCCAGTCGGCGATGAATAACGCATTTTGGTAATCAGCCGGGAATTTCGCGCCGGTTCCGAAAACGATACCCGTTGGACTTCCCGGGCCAATGTTCAATACCGGAGGGACACTATCCGCATAAAATTCTGGCCACTTACCCGAGCCATGGCGCCAGCCAAATTCACTTCCGCTGACAACATGGCAAACTCGTGTTGGTCTGTACCAAGGTAACCCAACATCCCATTCCATATCCGCATCGTATGTAAATAACTCGCCATTGGGATCAAAGGCGATGTCGTATTCGTTTCGAAATCCCATCGCCACCAACTCAAATGACTTTCCATCAGGATCGGTTTTGCAAACCCAGCCACCTGGTGCGAGGCGGCCAGCAGCATGCCCGCGGGCGTCTGGCAGCCGAACTAGCACCTGATCTTCTTTCCATAGCTTGGGGACACGTGTCGTTTCCGGATTAGGAATCTTTGTGGCATTTCCCGCACAAATATAAAGTGATTTTTTGTCCGGACTAAGAATCACTGCATGAGGACCATGCTCCGATTTTCCGACAAATTCTCGCAGTAATTCAACACTGTCATATTGGTCGTCCTGATTTGTGTCACGCACGCGATACAAACCTGCAGGTTTTGATTCTATCTTCTTGGCTCGCCTGCTCCCCTTTTTTACTTTGGGAGGGCTAATTCCGTACGAGACAACGTACAAACTATCAAACGCACACAGCAATCCCTGCGCGAATCCGATACTCAAGTCGATTTCTTCGACCTGAGGTGAATCCCCAACCCCGGGAGTAATCCGATAAAGTTTTCCGTACTGATCCGATGCGATCAATCGCCCTTGCGGATCGGGGGTCATTGAAACCCACGAGCCTTGCTCAGTGGGCACACGATACAACAACTCTGCCTGAAAACCGGCTGGCAGTTTCAAATTCTCAGCGCTGGTCGTCTGGGCTTGGGCATTCCCCGTACCAAGACAGATCAATAAAAAGACCAACAGCATGGCAAAGAAAATGCCGTTTTGGCTTCGAACATCCAAACATTTAAACGGCGCAAATCGAATAATCATAGATATTAACCTGAATGGCATTGATAAAGTCATCCCGAACGTGTGGAATACAGTTTGAAACAGAAAGGAAACAATGTCCAGTTCACAACAGAAAACACTCGAAGATTTTATTTCCCTCCAACATCGAAATGCACTTTCTCATGCAATTCGCGCTGCCGTTGACCTAGGTGCTATCAACGCGCTTCGAAACGGCCAGCGGACAGCCGCTCAACTCGCCGATGAACTCGGCGCGCATCCGGAAGCACTGGCCCGATTAATGGATGTTGTGGCGGAAACAGAACTCGTAGAGAAGTACGGGGAAGATTATGCGCTCTCTTCGATTGCGAGATTAATCCCGGATCGTTTTTATGATTTCGGTGACGAATATTGGAAACACCTTGTGCTGCATGCCAAGACCGGTGCCCCGCTTCCAGTGTGCGACGAAGTCCCTGTCGAAGACATTGAGTACATCGCCAACAAAACTAGCGAAGAATGGACGCTCACACCCACCGCGATGGTCGCTGCCCAGGCTCTCGACATTGGAAACTCGAGAAAAAACCTGCGGATTCTCGAAATTGGGTGTGGCTCAGCCATCTTCTCAGCGACGCTGAGTCACTCAGATCCGGGAGCACAGATCACACTTCTCGACCATCCGATCGGTATTCAAAGGGCGCGAAGAACTATCGATAGCATCGGAACTGAACACGAAGTCACTTACGTTGAAGCTGAAAACATCCTCGACCTTGATGCCATTCAAGAAATTCAAAACGATTCATTTGATTTGATATTAATCGCCGGTCAGATTCACCGAATGACCTTGGGTTCCTGCCAAAAACTTTTCAGCCAGGTTCACAAACTTGTAAAACCTGATCGAGAACTAGCCATCGTCGATGTCTTTCCCGGCCAGGAGAGCGGCGATAAAAACCTGGCCATTTTCAATCTCGAATTAAGTTTACGTTCTTCACAGGGGCGACTGCACGACCCAATGGTCCTCGAAAATGAACTGCGATCAAGCGGATTTGCCCAAGTCCAATTTGCTCACCTACCAGCAACGCCTTATTACTGGGGCCTGATTTTAGCCCAGCGTGCATGATTTCCGGGAGCCAGTGCCTGTTTTATTGAAGAGAAAAACGCGGCTGCTCTGCATCGTTTTCAAATTCGACGAGTTCATCAAGTAACAACTGAGTGTCGGTTTGAGCTTTTTCCATCCAAATCATTCTGGTTGATTTGGGCATACTATTTGAATCAAATCGATCGGCTGTGAAAAAGTCCAAAATGCCGGCAGCTAACTCTCGATTAAGATCCGGATTCGCAGAATAGGGTGTTTGATCCCGCACAACGTCGACCGAAAATGAAGCCGCAATCACGCGTTGACGCATCACGATTTCGGACTCCCTTGCCTCGTCTTGCTCGCGATTAAAATCAAGCACTCGATTGCGGTCAAAACCAAAAGTGGAAGCTTTTTCGCCATTGGGAAGTTGCCCTAAAAACATATCGGTCCAACGTTCCACTCGGCGCCTCAACCGATTCAACCGATCAAACACCGCTTCGTTTTCCGGGCGGGCATGAAGCAAAATTCGAATCGCCCGGTTCTTAGCTTCGATGTGGGCTACATGAACAGAATGAGCCACACCGTGCATTTCATCTTGTTGATGATACCAGTCATGAGTGATTACCGTCGCCGACCAAACCCGCGTCAGCAATTCTGAAAGTAAAATTTCCTGCACAACAATTTCAAACGCCGGCCATGGATCATGCCCCGGGTTGCGATTGCCAAAATCTTGCTCGAACATCTTCAAGGCAGCAACCCATCGCTGCAGCCGTACTTTCGAGGCCGTCCAATAATTGGTAGCCGCGAGTGAAGGCTGATGATTTTCGCCGTAAATGAAATTACCAGCATGAAGTGCGATCCAACTTCCAAGTTCTGCGAGTTGACTGGCGTGCATTGTTTGTTTCTTCAAAAAATTTACAGGAATAATGAATAGGTCTTTCATCGCTCCAATTGCAAACTTGATGCCGAAGCCAGATCCTCGCTAAAATCATCAAAAACACTCGGTTTTTCCGACATCCCCCCCTCAGTTGCTGATGCTTTTTTGCATCGTGTCGATTCGATGCAACCTGTTGTTTCATTAGTGCATCTCCCGTGTTTCAGTTTTTGAGACTACGAAAAACTGTTACAACGGGAGATAATTGCCCATCCGCCAACAAAAATTCAGCGGGTTAGCGGGCTTTAACTGAGGCACTCCAAACCTCTATCCAATCTCTGACAGTTTTCCCTGACCCACACCACTGCCATGTCGAAATCCCCAATTTCTGATTTCCTAGAACAGAATTTCTTACATTTCAATGCCAGAGAAACTGTCGCTGCAGCACGCGGCTACAAACAACATCTCGAAGGCGGAGGTAAAATGCTGGTCAGCTTAGCGGGTGCAATGAGTACTGCCGAACTCGGTATTTCTTTGGCGGAAATGATCCGTTCGGACAAAGTCCACGCCATCTCCTGCACCGGCGCTAATCTGGAAGAAGATGTCTTCAATTTGGTCGCCCACAATGAATATCGAGTTGTCCCAAATTATCGAGACCTTTCGCCGAGTGACGAAACTGCACTCCTCGAAGAGGGGTTTAACCGCGTCACCGACACCTGTATTCCCGAGACAGTGATGCGGCATATTGAAGGGAATTTCATGTCAATTTGCGCGGAAAATGCAGACCGTGGCATAAGCCTGTTCCCCTATGAAGTTTTTTACAAACTATTCGAAACCGGCGTGCTTGAACCTCACTTTCAGGTTGATTCGTCTCACTCCTGGCTTTTAGCAGCTTATGAAAAACAAATCCCGGTTTACTCGCCGGGCTTCGAAGATTCCACACTTGGGAACATTTTTGCCGCGCGGTGCATTGAAAAGAAAATTAAATCACACCATTCTCTGCGATCGGGTACGGAGCAAATGGAACATCTTGTTAACTGGTACCTCGAGACAGATGCTCAAGCGCCAATTGGATTTTTTCAAATTGCCGGCGGGATTGCCGGAGATTTCGCAATTTGCGCAGTCCCAACGATCATTCAGGATTTAAAAAAAGATATCCGACTCTGGCAATACTTCGCCCAAATCTCGGACTCGACCACTTCCTATGGTTCTTACTCCGGAGCCGTACCCAATGAAAAAATTACCTGGTGTAAATTAGCTGCCGACACGCCGCGGTTCATGATCAACTCCGATGCATCGATTGTCGCGCCGCTAATCTTCGCCTTCGTCTTGGGGAAATAATGGTCGTTTTTGCAATCCGAACAATCGGTGTGCTCGCGACTAAAGTAATTCGTCGAGCGTCGACCAATCAATGTCATTTCGAGTATTAATTCGTCTTACTAATTCCGGAGCGTCGGGCTGACTTTCCAGTAAACGAAACGCAACGTTAGCAAGTGGAACGTCCTCTCCCTCGAAACAGAGCACAAAGTTCCCCTGAGTTCCGTTGACCGCGCAGTTTTTTAATTTGAATTTACTTTCCAAAATCTTTGGCAGCATCGATTCACCGGACAGCGCCGGCATTCCCACCATCAACCGGCAGGTGCCACCGCAATCGTCAACTTTGGGCCTTGCCTCACGGATACGGTCTTTCGTCCACTTTACCAATTGCTCGGGACCGATATTTTCTTTTTGAACCACATCATCCAATGAGACTTTTTTGTAAGCATTAGTTAGCACCTGCTGAGCTGACGATCTGATTTGCTGCGGCAGCTGACTTCTCATGAGCGATGCGTCATTGAATACGCTAACGTAGTCCCCCCAGTCTCGAATCAATGACTGGTAAACTTGCAGTTCGGTTTTCAATATCTGTTGATCTAAATCACGATTAATGTTCTCACTGAAAATTTGATTCATATTAAATTCATCAGTTGTCTCCACCTCTTCGACTTCTTCGAAAGATTCAAAATCAACCTGTATTTTTTCCAGTTTAGTTTTGAATTTATTGACCATCTCGCGAGTTGATTCCAATTCCCGAGCCACGGTCCGATAATAAGACGTCGTGAAACGCCTGTAAAATTCGGTACACCTCGCATCGCAGTATCCGTTGACCGCCCGATCAAGTCGAACCTCAAACTCTTTACTCGACCGTGCTCGTTCGTCCGAAAATGGACGCAACTCGTTCAGTTTGGCTGCCAATTCTGAGCGATGGCTCCGAATAGATTGTTCAAGCTTGACCTGAACTCCCTCGATTCTTGCGAGAAGGCAGGCAACCGATTGCTGAGCTTTAAAAATATTCAGTTCCTGACTACTGACCATTTTTAATATCTCATCGCGCAATTGCTCTGCATCTTTAGCTGCCATTTGCTGAGTCAGTTCTTGCATTTCATGGCAAACCTCCAAATCAGCACTTTCAAGGTTTCTGGTATCGGTCGCACCAAAGACACCATCAAGAAACTCTTGTATGGTAAGTCTCAAATCGTCGGAATTCGCTAGGACAATTTCTTTTGCATCAGATACGATCGTCCCAATCTTACCTTCAAACACATCGTTAGCAGTCACGGAAATTCGCTGGACTAACTGATCTTCCTCTAAGCCTGCCATCTTCATTTGGCGGTCGACAAATTCATTGGCGTTGAATTGTCTTCCGCGGTCGCCACCCAACCAGCGGTAAACCAACCCGCTTGCGACCCGGCTAACTGCGTCTTGTCCTGTTTTCAGATTTCCAGGACCGGTCGAACTCATCCCGAACGTCCGCAAGGAAAAATGATCAAATTCAGACTCAATATCCCGGCACTTATCCAAAAACTCCGCACAACGCGAGGTGCTCGACAGGTATAGGTACTCCGCAACTTGATCAAGGTTGTGATCAAATTCACTTGACCGCAAATCATGGCCCAAGTCATTAAAATAAGTGAAATCAAAGGGTGGCTCATTTTCAAAATCTGGGAGGCCGATCGTAGGATCTCCAGTAAATCCCCGCTCTACAAAATGCCGCATCTCCGTCAAAAATGAAATTGCATTGGCAGTCGAGAGAGTCGGATCTCGCTTCTGCTTGCATGTCGAATGCAACAAAATCCCAGAAACCGTACTGGAAGTAATATTATTTTCGTTCATCAGCAGCTTGAGCGTGTAGGCAAGATCTAAAGCCATGCCACTCCCAACCCCCCCACTTATTGAGGTCACCAGAAATACGCGAGGCGATAATTCTCCGGGATCGATATTTAATTTATCAGCTGACTTTGCCAGATTCTCAACCTCCATAATCTCGCGCAGGCTCTCCTGAATTCGATTGCAAATCATGTCGAAATGGTCTGCAAAAGCAAGTCTTCCAAGCGGGCGAAGGCCTTCGGTTTGCAGGGACCTTGGCACATTATAAATCCAGCGTCGACCCAACCACGAAAGCAATGAATGTGAGCGGTCTCGGTAAACCTCCGGCTTTCGCAACGGAACATCAATCACCTCACTTACGCCGAGTGCACCATTGACGCCAATCGCACATAATTCATTTAACGCCTGACGATCTGTGTCGATCGCAAGTATCTGAGTCGAAGGTAATTCTGCAAGGTCTCCATGCCGGCAACCGATTTGCTTTTTTAATTTGTGAGCAATGTGATTCGCAGTCGCGCCGATGGTAACAACCAAGGTTGGCCGAAGCTTCACTTGCTGAGGCTTACAATCAGGTGGGCCAAGTGACTTCAGCGCCGTTCCCTTGTATGGCAACCCCAATCCCGAAAGTGTCGGTGTGACCTGTTGACTATTATTTGAACCGGGCAGGGTCATTGTGTTTGAATCGACGTCGAGATGAATGTCAGATCGACGAATTGACTTTTTGACCGTTCTCTTCTTATTCACTAACTCGTTAATGAAGTCGCGGCAATTGGGATAGCGAAGCGTTGGGTCTTTGGAAAGCGCTTTGGCAACAATCGACTGATCACCTTTAGGTAACTGCCTTAGGTTAGGTTTTCCATGAAGATGCTGCGCAGCAAGTTGAGCGGGCGTGTTTCCCGGAAAAGGACGAGTGCCGGTAAGCATTTCCTGGTAAACAATTGCCAGTGAGTACTGGTCGCTATGCATTCCTGGACAGCCATCAAACAACTCCGGCGCTGCATACGCTGGCGTCATCCCCGACATTAGTGAATGGGAGCCCGCATCAATGTCTTTGATTAATCCAAAATCGGCAACCTTCACGTGGTCCCCGACTAAGAGTAAGTTTTCCGGTTTGATATCGAGATGCTGAAGGGCATGCGCTTCGCGCATGTAATCGAGTGCTTCTGCCACTCCACGGAGATAACGAAGCACCAATGCCCTAGGAATTCCCAACTGCCCCTTCGCTTTATGCTCGTTGAAGGATTCGGCAAGGCTCTTGTCAGCTAATTCCGACACCACCACCAACTGCCCTTCGAAAACCTCGATTCTTTCCAGTGAAAGCAGAAACGGGTGCCTCAGTGCTTTGACTCGATCGAGTGCCTTCAATTCGGACTGAGCCCGCTTCTCATCGTGGAACCCATAGATGATCTTCAACGCCTTCGAGAGCCCGCCAGGCGCAATGGCGGACCAAACCTCACCAAACCCGCCAGTACCAATCCGATCCTGAAGCGTGTAGCCAAGAATGTCGCGCTGAGATTCTAGTCGTTCAGATTTCAAAGGATTCCTTTACCGAAAATTCGCCGTTTGCAGCGGGGATGGTTAGCTCAACAGCGGTTTTAAACGTGCGGAGTATCTCGGAAAGGTAGCTCCCTGCTAGAAATTGAGGCGAAAACAGGCAAATATTCCAACGAAAAAAGAGCCCCCCCCCCAAAGAACTGGAACATCTGCTACGACTGACGAGCCTGCCTGGGAACGTTTTGGGGAAACCAAAAACGGCAGTCAATCGAGAAACTCCCAATCGTTTTTCATGGAAAATCGAATAATCATGACTTCCGACGGGAGATTAGCGATCGATAGCCAACGTCGAAGCCAATCGATCAATCTCTGCTAAGCACATCCGTAAAATAACTTTTGACGACTCGATCAAAATATTCCGGACGAATTTCGACAGGTAACTCGTTGTAGGCACAGAAATTTTTAATCTGAGTCAGAAGATCTCTCGGATGACACCGCCTGAGCCGTCGCGAAGCCGAAGTGAAATGAGTTTCAAGTAAATAATCCACGACTTGAACGTCGTACTCAAACCCCAACTTTTCGCAATAAATTTCAAACAGAACATGAAATTCTTTGGGGGAAGGATCGCTAATTTCAATCTTGTATGGAATCCGGCGAAGAAACGCATCATCAACCAAATCACTCGGTTCGAGGTTGGTAGAAAATATTATTAACTGCTCAAACGGCACCATAATTTTCTTACCAGTTGCCAACTTAAGAAAGTCAACGCGACTCTCCAAAGGAACAATCCAGCGATTCAATAATTCCTGCGGTTCAATTCGCTGACGTCCAAAATCATCGATCAAAAGACAGCCGCAATTACTTTTCATTTGTAACGATGCTTCACTGACATTGCTGTTTACGTTGTATCGAATCTCTAACGAATCCATGGTTAATTCACCGCCGACAACCACCGTTGGCCTGCGTATTTTAACCCAGCGTTTATCGTAGGCGGCATCGTGAATCAGCGAGTTAGAATCATCTTGGGCAGGTTTGTGATAAGCGGCATCGAAAAATTTGATGATATGGCCATCTTCATAAATCGCATGCGGAACCCAGATTTCATTGCCGAAACACCGAGTAATTCGATGTGCCAGCGTCGATTTTCCGTTGCCAGGTTCCCCATACAAAAACAGTCCGGCGCCGGAATTAATTGCCGGGCCAAGGTTCTCGAAGAGCGTCTCATTAATCGAAATATCGGCGAAAGCACTTCTGAGTTGCTTCCGCTTTGGCGACTCAGCCCGGATCGTCTGCGCCTCCGCACTGAGCACATAGTCCATCAGAGGAACCGGTGCGGGGCCACCATAGGAACAATGCTGATTTGCAATCGCGGCCCGCTCACGACCACTTTCGGTCAAAGTGTAACTGTAGTCATTAAGCGGTGCCGATCCGTTGTGGACAATGACCTGCCTCGATCGCAATTGACCGAACAACTTTTGTAACACACTAAACGGTAAACACAGATCATTAGAGAGTTGGCGTCCGCTACTCATTCCGACAACAGCGAGTCGTTTGATCAACAAGCTTTCAATCAGGGAGTTGGGTAGACTTGTCTCCGGAAGCGAATTGGGTTCGGAGGGACGAAATGACTCGTCGGCCAAAATGGTCGCGAGCAAACCGGATCCCAGAGTGGGCGTGGTTTGAGTAAACATGGCGATATCTCAAATTACAAAGAAAGCATGTACCAATTGATCTTCCATCTTAAGGTTCTATCGTCGGCTTTGTAGTAATTCTCGCGACGAATTCCAAAGGAACGATCTGGGTGGATTTCAGCGATTCCGCTTCAGCGAAAAGGGATGCAAAACTTGAACTAATTGGCACCATCCCTACAGACCCTACAGCCAACACGGTATTTGCCAACTCTTCAAACGTATCACGCGAAGTTTGGGGAAGGCTTTGCAACTCATTTCTCGACCTTGGGCATTTTGTCTGTTTTCTTTCGACCAACCCTGTATTTAAAAGCTACAAAACCCTACAGAGATGGGTGATCCGTTGAAATTCCCAAGGTAAACCGACCAGCAATCGGAGCCGTTATTGTCTCACGCAGAAAACGACATCACTCGACTCGGTCTCGGCAAACCGAACAAACCATTTACGATTTACACCAAGTCCACCTATGATCGACCTGAATACAATCAACTCAAACATTCCTAAACAACAGGGAGAAGCATCGAGTAATTGTCGTTGGTTTCTGACAGGTCAAATCGACCCTGCACAGCCCAACCGCCAATTCCCGATCCATTCCACTCCATTTTCAATTGGTCGGCGATCTGACTCATCGTTACACCTTCCCGATGGATGTATCTCAAAAAACCACGCTGAAATCATTGTTTCTGACGATGGTCGGTTAATGCTGCGGGAGGGAGGAAGCACCAATGGAACGTTCGTCAATGGTGAACAAATCTCCGGTGAAATAGAAATTCAGGAGAACGATCTGATCCATTTTGCCGCTCTGGTATTTCGCGTCGGCGTAAAATTAGAGAGCGCTACTTCTTATCACACCGTGCATGAGGACGTTTGCGATCAGGCACTTGCCATGATCCAATTCGAAAAATTGATCAGCGACGGAGGACTTTATCCACACTTCCAACCCATCGTTCAGCTGGAAGACCAGTCGTTCGTGGGTTATGAAGTTCTCGGACGCAGTCGTCTCTTTGGCCTGCAAACGCCACAGGAGATGTTTCATGCCGCATCTCAGTTGAACATGGAATCTCAATTGAGCGAGGCTTTCCGGCTACGCGGAGTTGAAATCGGCACCGCATTCGGTCCAGATTCAAACCTGTTCGTCAATACCCACCCTAAAGAACTCGACAATTCAGCCCTCTATGATTCCTTAAGAGAGGTTCGCGAGGCAGCACCCGAGCAGAAAATTACGCTCGAAATACATGAAGCCGCAGCCACCAATATGAACATGATGGGTGAGCTTTGCTCAGTTCTTAAAGACTTGAATATCATGCTGGCTTTTGACGATTTTGGAGTGGGAAAAGCCCGCTTGGTCGAACTTGGAGAAGTGCGGCCTGACTTTCTCAAATTTGACATGAAACTGACGAACAACATCGAGCACGCTTCGATCAAACGCCAGGAATTAGTCGCATTATTTGCAACTCTCGTCAATAATCTTGGGATCAAAACACTTGCCGAGGGAGTCGAAACACGAGAGTGTCACGACATTTTGGTTCAAATGGGATTCCAACTCGGGCAGGGATACTATTACGGTCGACCGGCACCGATCTCGAAGTATGACCTCGAAATCGAGAAAGAAAGCGGGGAATCGCTGCGTGATTATCAGGATACCGAATCAAGCGCGATCTTCTCTAGCGAAGACTAATTTAGGGTGAATCCAAACCAGTGAAGGCTTGTGGAATCAGGGCAGAAAGCCCACTACCCTCGATTAAGTTCCGTTTTTCTAGTTTCCAAACGCTTGGAACTCGGGAAATTTCGCAGCAAACCGCCCATTGCCCCGATTTTATTAAATTTGTACCTTACTCAACTCGACAATAGTTGATATACTCCGCGACTCTAATTTGTTCGGAAATTCAGGGACCTTGAGGTTACCCATGGCAGGCAAAAGCAAGAAAAAACTGGAAATCGTCCATCTCGTTTGCGAAGAAACAGGTGATTACAACTACACCATTCGCAAAAAAGGCGGTGGTGAAAAACTGAAACTGAAAAAGTTTTCTCCACGGCTTCGCAAGCACACGGTTCACGTTGAAAAGAAAAAATAGCCCGCACGATTCCCTGCTGGCTGTCTGAATACACAATGACCACGCTCCGTTCGCGTGGTCGTTTTTTGCGCGCTATCTTTGATCTGCAATCCTCCCACGGTAACAAGAGCCCAGCGACTTGCTGGACGCCATTGCTCCCCGGGGATTCCAAACTCCTTGCTTGCTGCTTTAAATTGCATTCTTTACGATAAAAGATCGTTTGAACGTTCGAATGATTCCGTGGAAAAGGAGAGCACATGGCAATGCAATGGTCGATTCGCACACACGACTCACAAATAATTCAAGCGATTGAAAGAACCGCCAACGTCTCTCCGGTCGTCGCTCAAATTCTCGCGCTTCGAGGCCTGACCAATAACGATCAAATCACCTCGTTTTTAGATCTAAAAATGACTGGCCTGCGACCACCGCAAGAGCTGCCCGGTGTCAGCCAGGCGGTCGACGTCATCGATCGCGCGATCAAAAATCAAAAGAAAATTTTCATCTACGGTGATTACGACGCAGATGGAATGACTTCCACTGCGATCCTATTTCGTTGCCTTCAATTGCTTGATGCAGACGTGTCCTACTTTGTGCCAAATCGACTCAATGATGGTTACGGGCTGAGCATTGAGAATTTGGGGAAATTGAAGAGTCGCGGAGCCGAATTAATTATTTCGGTAGATTGTGGAATCGCCAGCGTCGACGAAGTGCAGTTTGCCCGTGACGAAGGCATGGAAATTATCGTTACCGATCACCATCATCTAGGACCTTCACTTCCACCCGCCAACGCTCTTGTTCATCCTGCGATTCCGGGAACCAACTACCCCTTCACCGGACTCTGCGGTGCTGGCGTGGCATTCAAACTGGCTTGGGCCCTGTGTCAGAATCACTGCGGCTCAGCCAAACTGCCCGAAAAATATCGCAACTTTTTGTTTGGTGCGATTTCACTGGCCGCCATTGGAACTGTCTGTGACGTTGTCCCGCTGCTCGATGAGAACCGAATTATTGTGCATCACGGACTCAACTGCATGAGACAATACTCCAGCCAAGGCTTGAAACATCTGATGCGATTAGCGAAATGTGAAAATAAGCCAAGGCTCAGCTCGGAGGACATTGGGTTTTCAATCGGCCCGAGGCTGAATGCTGCGGGTCGATTGGGACAGGCTCAATTAGGCGTTGAGCTGCTAACCTGCGATTCAGAGGAACGTGCCGAAGCACTGGCGGTCTACATTGACGAACTCAACAAGAATCGTGACACGCTAGAGCGTAAGATCATTCGCGGCGCAAATAAAATGATTAAGGAAAATCATGATCCGGAACAAGAGCCCGCTTTGGTTCTAACCGAACCGGACTGGCACCTCGGTGTCATTGGGATCGCAGCAGGAAGAATCGCATCCACCTACCATCGCCCAACGATCGTGATCTCTACAGATCCACTTAATAATCGTCCCGGAGTCGGTTCCTGTCGAACTTCCTGTGGTGTCGATCTTTACAAAGCACTTCAGGGCTGCCAACAACATTTGATTAAGTTTGGGGGTCACAAAGCAGCCGCCGGAATCAGTATCGACCCGAAGAACATTGATGCATTCCGCGAAGATTTTTGCGAACAGGTGATTGATCAGGTCAGCGTAAATGAACTCATCCCCGATTTAGAAATTGACGCCGAGGCCTTTATTGGGCATCTCACCATTGGCATGATGAATGAACTTGAAAAACTCGCTCCCTTTGGGCAGGACAACCCAAGGCCTGTCTTGTGTGCCTCCCAGGTTCAGTTAGCGGCACCCGCAAAAACCATGGGCGCCGATGGCCGGCACCTTTCCCTTCAATTGAAACAGCACGATTCGACGATCCGCGGAGTTGCTTTTGGCAAAGGCGAATGGGCTGCCGAGTTGAGCGATACCGACGCGTTTTTTGATTTTGCCTTTCGCCCCGTGATCAATGAATTCCGAGGCCGCCGCAATGTCGAAGTCCAACTGATTGACTTTCGTCCAAGCCAGTCACCGGTTGCGACCGCATGAACCACCCCTTCTCCCCTCCCGGTTGGCCCACTGAAAGCGACTGGACTGAAACGCTTGATTCGGCAATTGCCAGCCCGGACTTTTTAGAGTTGTTTCAATTCATCGAACAGGAACGACGATCGCAAACAATTTACCCATCCGAACAAGATGTTTTTAATGCGTTTCGCCTAACACCTTACGCCCACACAAAAGTCGTTATTCTCGGACAAGATCCTTATCACGGTCCTAACCAAGCCCATGGGCTCAGCTTTTCTGTCGAAGAGGGAAACAAACTCCCCCCTTCCCTCCGGAACATCTTCAAAGAACTATCTGCAGATTTGGACATTCCGACGCCCCTCACCGGAAATCTAACGCCCTGGGCTAAACAAGGGGTTTTTCTGTTAAACACGGTGCTGACCGTTCAAAAGAGCCAAGCAAACTCACACCGCAAAAGAGGTTGGGAGCGTTTTACCGATAGGGTAATTCAGAAACTGAACGAACACGCGCGTCCGCTTATTTTTGTTCTCTGGGGCAAACCAGCTGAAAAAAAAGCAAACCTAATCAATCAAGATAAACACACGATTCTCTCAGCACCTCATCCTTCTCCACTTTCCGCGTATCGAGGATTTTTTGGTAGCCAGCCATTTTCCAAGATCAATCGTGAGTTGACGCTGCGCGGAACCAGGACCATCGACTGGCGACTCAAACACTGATTCTCTGTTAATTGACGCAAACTCATTGCTTCCCTGTGGGCAAATGCCCGGGCAATGATCAAAGTTCTATAGCTGATTGTTCCTTCAAAAAGGAACAACCCTACGAAGCGAATCAGTTGATTTTTCTAGTGTCGTGGAATGACATCTCCATTTTCATCTCGCTCAATCGGATGCTCGTCAAGCCAAGCCCGTGAACATTCGGCGTGCATAAAGTTGGCCTCCCAACTAGCAGCGAAACGCGCGAGTAAGGGTTCGTAACGCATTGACTCACCGCACTGCGCACAATTAATGGAAACAGGCCAACAAAACAGCCCGGCGACAAGAGTGACGACAAAAACAATCATCAGCTTTTTATTTTTCAATTCGTCTCCTTCGATTCGTTCATGGCAAATTCCCCAGTCGGAAATGACTGGCAATCATGTTAACCCTATCGAAGCCCTAAAACTGCAAAAAATTACTAATCAGTGAAAATCGTCCAGTTTACTCAAACTTTTAACGTTGAAACTTCTAACTCAAGCACTTGTAAAAAATCATCTTCCCCGCTTCCAAAGAACACTCTCTTGAAACAACACCTCAGAGCAAATAGGTCAGCAACTGCTGCCGCAAACGGAGACCCGGGCGTTCCATCTTTTTAACGTTGGCTCATTCGTAATAAATCGCTACTATCAAAACCAACTGTTGAATTGCGTTTTCAGACTGTTCTTCGACTGAAATACCAATGGAGATCCGCAGCCAAAAAAGATTGTCAAAGACCGAATCGAAAATCGTTCAAGCGATGAGAACATTTAACGGTTAATCAATTGTCAACTTTATTTCATTATTTTTGTTTAAGATTTCACGTCTGTTTTTTTCAATTCAGCATCGAAAAATTAGATTCAAAAGAAGATTTTATTAGGCTCTGACTTTACAATAGATGGCTCAGGCGTTCGGGGTGAGCCCACTTTGTTTCGCTTGTTCACATGCAACCCTTTGAAAGTTTAAAGTGTTATCCGTCCGTCCAAAAATTACCGACTTAAATTTCCACCTGTTTGCCAGGAATATTCATCCAGAGCTGTTTCAGGTTTGTGCTTCGCGGCTCATTGAGCGGGAAAATTACTCACTGAATCTCAAAATCACAACCGATGGCCATGCGATTAGTTTTCATCATGGCTCCATCGTCCTAACCGAAGTCAGTGCCGGAGCCCATCATTTACTACCCACCGGTAACATCCTCATCTCACACCCCATTGAAGGCACCACGATCGACCAAGCCGCTTATCGTGAACAAGTTGGTTTTTCCTCAAAGGTTCAAATCGAGTGCGTGCCCACTAAAATGTTCGTTTCCATCCAACAGCAACTCGACCAAAAAGTCGAGTGCGAAGGATTAGTGCAGCGTTTTGAATCCAATGGGAGAATCGCCTTTGGTGCAATCAGCTACATCAACGTCCAGGCTTTCCGAAAGCACGTAAAAGTTCGAACCTTTCACACTTTCCCGGAAACCTGCTCGATCATCAAATCCGATACGCAGTTCAAGGTATTACCGATTAAGAACTCTTGAAAAGCTTAAATCCTGTTTAGCTTCGACTGGGACGTGCCGGTCGCTTCGGTGGATCGTAAGTGCAGCAGTCTTTAGGACAGACATCCCAGTTTGCCGGCATGGTTCCAATTGCACGCTTTTCGGTACCCGTCGTTCTCTCTAGGATCAGCTCTCGAATCATCTTGATGAAACTTGGGTGAACGCCAACGGATTTCGCACGCGCCATTTCAATCCCCAACTCGTCACACACTTCCTTTGCTTCAGTATCAAGATCAAACAGAACCTCCATGTGATCAGACACAAACCCCACCGGCATGATCACGACTTCGTTAACATCGTCCGTCTCTTTGATCGTTCGCAAATGGTCGCAAACATCCGGGTCCAGCCAAGGTTGCATCGGTGGGCCAGAACGACTTTGATAGACCAGATCCCATGGGTGTTCTCCGATACCTTCCATGATCAGGCGGCAAGCTTCCGTTAATTGAGTCGAGTACTTACATCCCTCAGCCATCGACATCGGTATGCTGTGCGCGGTGAAAACAAATCGAATCGAATCTCGACGCGATTCGGTTATTTGATTCACCGCATCACGAACTCGATCAACCGACGCTTCGATGTAAAGCGGGTGATTAAACGCCATTCGGAGTTTGTTGACCGCTGGCGCACCTTCGCCAATTTCAGTTTGGGCTTCGGCAATATTCTCCCGGTACTGACGGCAACCAGAATAGCAACTAAAAATAGACGTAAAGAACGCAAGGGAATTTTGAACTCCATCTGCTTTCATTTTCTCAAGTGCCTCAGGAATCGTGGGATGCCAATTTCGGTTCCCCCAGTAGACTGGAAGATCGATGCCATGGTCTTTCAATTCCTGCTCAATTGCGGCGAGTAAATCTCGGTTTTGTGCATTGATTGGACTGACACCGTCAAAGTGCCGGTAGTGCTCTGCGACCTCTAGCATTCTCTCGCGAGGTACGTTCTTTCCCCGCAAAACATTTTCAAGGAATGGCATTACCTCATCCTGCCCTTCAGGCCCGCCAAAAGAAACAAGGAACAATGCGTCGTAAATAGGTTCGTCTGTCATAGGAATATCAATAAAAGGTTGGAAAAATTAAAAGGGATCAAACCTGAACTTCGGTAGTGACTTCAGACGGCGCAGTAAGTGCCGCGGTTACGAATTCGGGGATTAGAATTGCAAACGGCGGCTCTCCATCAGGAAAACGACAAAACGCCGCCCGGAATTCACCCTCGACAACGACTTCACCGTCCTGATTACAAATATCAAAACAGTAGGTGATTTGCTTACCATCAAGCTCGGCCAACTTCAATTTAACGAGGACTCGTTCTCCGAAGCTGACCGGATCAAAAATATTGATACTAACATGAAGTCGGGGGAATCCCATCGTGCCCCGCTCATCGTACAATACAACCCGAAGACCGCGACTCCTTAGAAACGCGTACTCCGTTTCCTCCATCATCCGCACGTATGAGGAAAAATGAGCAAAACCCGTCGAATCGGTGTCAACCAGGCGAACTTCTCGAATCAACTCAAACTGGGCGATAAAAGGGGATGACTTAGGCACAACATCTCTAATCAGAACTCGAATTTGCAAATAACACCAACATATCATCTTGAATAATTGTAAGCACTATGGAACCGTTAGAAGAACATTGGCACAACCGGGCAGCATGGGATCGACTGGCAAAAAAGCAAGATCGGCTCGCAAAACCTGCCCGAGATATCGATTTCCAGAACCCACTTAAGTCCGTCGACGGGCCGGGATGGCTGGGCGGCGACATCCGAGGCCAACGCGTTCTCTGCCTCGCCGCCGGCGGGGGGCGGCAAGGACCCATCTATGCTGCCGCCGGGGCAATCGTGACAGTTGTGGACATTAGCCCTGCCATGCTTGAGCTCGATCGTCGTGTCGCGGAGCAACGACAATTGAACCTCCAAACCATCGAAGCTTCCATGGATAACTTGTCAGCAATTAAAAATGACTCTTTCGAAATAGTCATCCATCCAGTAAGTACCTGCTATGTCCAGAATATCACTCCCGTTTATCAAGAAGTTGCCCGCGTCCTCTGCCCTGACGGAATATACATCAGCCAGCACAAACAGCCGACAAGCCTCCAGGCCTCGCTGAACGCCGAGCAGGGTGAGTATCGCATTGAACACCCCTACTACGACCCCAACCCTCTGCCCCCGAGCCCTCACCCCAATCTGATCCGGGAAGATGGAACACTGGAATACGTACATCGCTGGGAGCAACTGTTGGGAGCAATGTGTCGAGCAGGTTTGTTCATCGAAGATATTACCGAGCCGATGCACGCGAAACCTGATTCTGAATCAGACAGTTTTGCTCATCGCTGTCAATTCATTGCACCCTACATTCGTATCAAAGCAAGGCGAACTGGAAAACCAAAAACGAATCTGTTTGTTTAACTTTCGCAGCGCTCGTTGTCTAACAATATCAAAACACTTAACAGACAATCTCATTGCGATCACGGTATAGCAAGAAAAAACGCTCCAGCGAGATTCATCGCTGGAACGTTTGCAGTCCTATCAAATTGAATGGCCGGGTTCAACTAAAAATCGCTGCCACGATCACCACCGCGGTTACCTCCGCGATC
>JAALLA010000001.1:25827-66445 GCA_011087765.1 Pirellulaceae bacterium | reverse complement strand
CCGGGTTCAACTAAAAATCGCTGCCACGATCACCACCGCGGTTACCTCCGCGATCGCCACCACGATTTCCACCCCGATCACCACCTGGTCCGCCGCGATCACCGTTCGCTCCCCCGCGTGTTGATCGCTCAAACTTAAATGCGTCGCCCATCATTTCTTGGTATTGAGCCCGTTGATCGGACGTCAATTCCGACAAAAGCTCATCCTGCATTTCTGCTCTCAGTTTCGCAATTTTTTCGTTCATTTCTTGTTGGAGCTCCTCTGCTTTTGAACGAAGTCGCTCTTTCTGTTCTTCAGTAATCCCCAGTTTTTCCGCAAGACTTCCACCCATCAAAGATCTTGCTCCCCCTTGCGCAGAGGCTTGATTCGCGATCTGCTCCAGACGCTCCACTTGATGCGGTAGAAGGATATCATTTATTTCTTTTTTCATTTCTTCTGTGCGTCGATCGCGCATCTCTCGCATCTTCTCCATCCGCTCATCACCCGAAAGACCATCGAGCTCGGCCATAATTGACTCGCGGTCTCCACCACGCCCCTGCGAAAGGCCTTCGATGAGTTCAATTTGTTCCCCTGATAATTCCAAGTCCTTCTGAACTGCCTCATTTCGCAACAGTCTCGATGAACTCTCTTCACCTCCACCACCTCGTCCGCCTCGTCCGCCTCGTCCGCCGCCAGGCTGAGCCATCAGATCGGTCGCACCCAGTAAAAAAGCAAGGGCTACAACAGTACAGGGCAAACATAATTTGAATGAAAATCTCATAAATTTCTCCGACAAAGTTCTTAATATGGTGTGAAAACACCAATCGGTGTTTATTAGAATTGATTCGGCTATCAGAGGGTATAAAGACGTTCCAACATTGGAAAGCTACCTGACCCCCAAACCAACGTACACGCAAGATCACCCAACTCGCGACACTATTTTAAAATGTTTTTTGATTCTTTGGTTGTTGTTGCGAAAGGCAATGAAACGAGCCTAGACCAACCGCAAGATTTTTCGACGGCAGCCCCACAATTTTCCTACCAGGAAACAAAGGGCTTAAAATCTGCAAAGCTTGCCCATCTTCATCCACCCCAAATTGAGGGACGAGCACCAATTCGTTCGTAATTAAAAAATTACAATAACTCGCCGGTATCGCTCGGCCACAGAATGTGAAGGGACCCGGCAAAGGCAACGCCACCAATTGGTAATCCTCCAATCCATGAAAATCCAGTTGGTCCCTTAATTCTTTGCGATTCTGTTTGATCCCCTCGCTCCGAGACCTCTTGTTCTCGCCCTCGGTCGCCACCACGATTGTAGTTGGATTTACAAATCGAGCAATTTGATCGATATGCCCATCGGTATCATCTCCCTCGATTGGATTCCCAGTCAGCCAGATACAAATCTTAACGCCAAGATACTGCTTCAAAATTGATTCGACCTGGCTGAGCTTCAGCCCGGGATTCCGATTGGGATTTAAGGCACACGAGCGTGTGCAGAGTAACACACCCCGATCGTTAACTTCGATAGCCCCGCCTTCGAAGCAAAATTGGGGCGATGCATGAGAAATCCCGAGATAATCAGCAACCCTTTTGGCAACTTGCTGATCAAGATCGTAGGGAGGGTATTTTCCTCCCCAAGCATTGTACCTCCAATCCACCGCAACCAATTCTCCTCGAGCGTCAATCGCAAAAGTGGGAGCATAATCCCGCGCCCACGCATCATTGGTAGGAATATCGACGCAAGTTACATTTTTCCAACCGCGCATCGTCTTAACCGCCGGTCCACTCTGCGCGAAGTCCACCATTACCATCACGCGCTCGGTCGCCGCGATTGCTTCGACCAAATTAAAAAACTCTCGCTGTGCTGCTCTCAGGTTTTCGGGCCATGTCTCTCGGTTGTGAGGCCAACTCAACCAAATTGCAGACTGTTGCTCCCACTCAGCAGGCATCGTCAGTGGAACAGGATGGGTCATTAAATCACCGAGACAATTTTAAGGTCAGATCCGGAAATCATGTCATTTGAGCCAGCGTTTAGAAAGATCATCATAAACGTCAATTCGGCGATCTCGAAAAAATGGCCAATGAGTTCGGGCAGTTTCGACTAAGGATAAATCGCAAGAAACGACCATCGTCTCCGGATTCTCAACCGAAGCGGTTTGGAGTACCGAACCGTACGGATCAGCCACAAACGAAGATCCCCAAAATTCAATACTCTCTTCGATGCCGACTCGATTAGGCGCAACAACAAACACACCGTTAGCAATCGCGTGAGATCTCATCATCGTCTGCCACGCGTCCAGTTGGCTCTGGCCGAATTCCGCTTTTTCACCCGCCTGCCATCCAATCGCCGTGGGATAGACGAGAACTTCAGCACCCCGAAGTGCCGTCAATCGAGCTGCCTCTGGAAACCACTGATCCCAGCAAATACAAACGCCAATCTTCCCAACGGAAGTCTCAAAACACTGAAAACCAAGGTCCCCGGGGGTGAAGTAAAACTTTTCATAAAAATAAGGGTCGTCAGGAATGTGCATCTTTCGATAGGTTCCCAAAAGCGATCCATCGGATTCAATGATCACCGCAGAATTATGAAACAACCCGGCAGCGCGTCTCTCGAATACCGGAGCGATGATGACGACCTGCAACTCCCGGGCAAGCTCCGACAACTGATTGGTGATCGCCCCGGGAATCGACTGAGCCAACTTAAAATGCTCATGATCCTCCGACTGACAAAAATAAGTCGACGCAAATAACTCCTGAAGGCAAATCAGCTTCGCTCCAGCCCCAGCGGCGTCCACAATCTGGCCAATCGTTGCCGAGAGATTCGCTTCCCCGTTCGAAGTACATGTGGTCTGGATTACGGCGATATCGAGAGTGGAATTCATGTTTTTATCTCGAGGATTAGAAACCATAAACGCGGAACGTCCAATTTTCTTTGCTCCGATCCCTTCCCCAAGCTGATTTTAATGTTGATCTCAAAGGGAGAAGACGCGATATTTCGACTTCCTATCTGGACGTTAATTCCCTCAATGGTAGTCTTAAGGCATGTTAAAGAAACCACCCTTTGGATTGTTCATCACCGGCACGGATACCGAAGTCGGCAAAACCTACGTTGCAACCCATATCGCCAAGGATTTAGTGGCGGCCGGTCATCGCGTGGGCGTCTACAAACCCGTTGCCAGTGAATGCGTTTCCGATGGACGACAACTTGTCTCGGAAGACGCCGTTGCTTTATGGGAGGCCGCTGGACACCCGCTAACGCTCGAAGCGGTTTGCCCGCAACGCTTCCAAGCACCGCTCGCGCCTCATCTGGCCGCCAGAAACGAAGGACGCGAACTCGATACGGAATTAATGAGATCCGGGATTTCCGCCTGGGCCGATGAATGCGATATCGTGATTGTCGAAGGCGCAGGTGGGCTAATGTCACCCATCAGCGATGATGAGTATTTTGCCGATGTGGCCTATGACCTCGGGTATCCGACGATCGTCGTCGCACCGAATTCAATCGGCGTAATTAACCAATCGCTCTCTGCTTTAATTACTGCAGCCTGCTTCCGAGATGGAATTCCCATCGCAGGCGTCATTCTCAATGATGCCAGAATGTTTGATGGGGATGTCAGCATGGAAACAAATCGGGAACAAATCTCGAGTCGCTCAGTCTCCCCGGTTCTGACGAGGCTGCGGTACGAAGGGGATGAGTTTGATGAACAAATCGACTGGATGATGGTGGCCCAGCAAACACTAAATGCAACTGAGGCCTAAGAATTACTGGCATTTGTATAATTCCAATTCGATTGGTCGCAAAAACAATGTCATTCTGAAAACTCAAACAGATGACTTTTACTGCCCGCACAATCAATTTAACGGCAGTCCTCTCCCCCACTGCAATCGGGCAGCCCAAATTTCCTCGACACTTAGACACTTAATTGCTGCAAGCCCCCTCTAAAGGGCAAGAAAGTGAACCACCCATGTCCTCGCATCCCGACACCGAATTTTCAAAAATCATTCGTTGTCCCGTTACAAAATCGTCACTTGAAACTGCCGATCCTGCTTTGATCACGTCACTTAACCAGCAGATTCTCGAAAAAAAACTTGTCAATCGCGTCGGACAAACCATCGCGGTCCCACTCGAAGGCGGCTACATTAATGAAAGTCAAACGTTGCTTCTTCCCATTCGAGGTGGCATCGTTATCTTGATCGAAGACCAGGCCATCGATTTGACCGAGGCCAACTAAAGTAAGCCTGAAGTCTTAAACTTCCATTTGTGGAACCGTAAAATGACGAGCGAAAATAAAACGATTTTCAAAAAGATAATTGATGGCGAGATCTCCGCAGATATTATCTACCAAGACGACTTATGTCTCGCGTTTCACGATGCTTCTCCGCAAGCGCCGGTTCACGTGCTGCTAATTCCCAAGCAGGAAATTGTAAATGTCGATTCACTCGACGAAGCCCATCAGGAGCTCGCAGGGCACCTGTTACTAACGGTTCCCAAAGTGGCACGACTGCTGGGAATTGAAGGTTCCGGCTATCGTGTTGTTGCCAACTGCGGAAAAGACGGAGGACAATCCGTCGACCATCTCCACCTGCACATTCTCGCCCGTCGACCACTCTCCTGGCCGCCTGGATAATCGAATTTGAAAAGCAACCATTCGCAGGGCACAAAGTCTGGCATACCAGGTTCGTTACCCATCCACGACTAAGCGATGTTATTCTGAGGGAGCGTTTGCAGTCCTCGCAAATCGACTAACGCATTCTCTGGCTCGAACGGGCTGCATTTCGGTAAGAGACTGTCCTCGAAGACGGTGCGTAACTCGCTGCAGATCGCTGAACTTCCTGAGGATAACCAGCCGTATTCACTGTCTTGCTCGTGCGGCAATTGGGACAGTCGCATCCACTTGTCATCATGGCAACCGTTGGCTCTGCTGTTTCTGGCATTGGCTTTTCCTCCATGTACTCCATGGTCGAGCCATGGCCGCAATCACAGCCGTCGTCAGAACCGCAATCATCGCAGTAACGCACTCCATAGAGTCCGCGAAGCAAGGAACCTGGTTGCCAGCAACCGCTCCAACAAAACCCACGAGTTTCTACGCATCCGTGCTCGCAACAAGGGTCTTGCGCGTCAGGAGGAGTGCTTCTCCATTCTCCATAATACGTTTCAGCACATCCGCTGCCACATGCCCAGCGTCCGCGCAGCTGCCGGACACTGTCGAGGGGACGATAAACAGGCTCCATACATTCGACACCACCACAGTTGTTGTGCCCCATGGAAATATCCACACCACACCCAATCGGGCCACAACAGCCAATTGACATCGCTGAAATAGTCAAACCTGTTAAGATCAAGCAAAATCGAATCATTCGTTCATCCCCCAATGAAATTAACATGCAAAGTGCATGCTTCGGATTTATCGACCGTTATTTGTTTACCAATCAAAAAAAACCATACAATTGGTAAACTTTCGCAACTTTCATTTCGCCCTCTCTCTTTTTTCAAAGCAACTCGAATGCAGGTTCTTCTAAAAGTAATTTTTGCCAGCGTGCTTGCATGCACTTCGATTGGCTGCACAGATGCCAATCGTTCAAAAATCATAGGGACTTGGGGGATCCAACAAGCCGATACGGTGATGGAGCGGATCAATGAAGACGACCTCGATGCAGCACTCGACCCTTCTGATTTTTCAGTCAATCCCGGACCACCAAAAATGTTGATTCGATTCAGTTGGAATGGGCAATTAGAAACGTCAACAAAAATGGGCGAGATTGATCAGGGTAAAATTGGGACGTGGAAATTCATTTCCTACGATGAATCGTCCGATAAAATGGTCGTGTCGTGTGACATTCAAAGCCAGCAATCCGAACACGAAATTAATTTCATCAACCCAACGACCATTAAACTCGTGCCGCCCAACATGGCTGGCACCCGAACAAAAATTAAATTTACAAAACAGCCATAAAGCGATTGCTTATTTCGTGGTGAAAGGGAGTTTACCATGTTGAAAAATAGATCCTCAAGAACGATCATTTTATTCAGTTTATTACTCGCGGGCTCACTGGCTGGTACGCCGGGTTGCTCTGAACCGACATTGGAACAGAACCCGACTGCAGAGCTCAAATCCCAAGTCGCTCCTGCACCCAACTCAGCGGCAATCGCAGGCGAGACCCAACCTAATTTGAATGAGTTGCCAGGAATCTGGCTCGGCAATGCCGTTCTTGATCAAGCCAAACTGACACAAAAAATCTCCTCACTGACTCCAGCGCAACAGGAACTTGTCCTTGCCAAAGCCACCAGCTTTCTTTCGACCATCATGGCGGTTGAGTATAGGTCAGACGGCACACTCGAAAACGATTTAGAAATGGTCTCGATGGATGGCCAGGTGATGCGGGATGGTTCTCAAGGAAACTGGCGAGTTCTTGAAACACGTGTCGATGGCTTGCTCGTAGAGACATCGGAAACGCTGCCCAACGGTACAATTGCCAAGACTGAATCTTTTCTGAAATTTTTTGCCGAGGGGAATCGATTCGTCACTGCCGTGACCCTTGGCCAGGACCTTCAAGACTGCGATGCAATGATCGTGTTTGAAAAACAGCAATTAACGGGCCAAAACATTGCGGACAAGAATTTGGAAACTGAAAAACGATAGGCCCATTGCCGCCACCGGCTAGGATTACTCGGGTTCAAGCCTCGCGGCAACTGGCTTACAATGCGATTTTCACAAGCATCAGAAACTCGCATGTCTCAACCATCCTTGCCACCCGCCATGTTACTGCGAAGTTTCCTCACGGTTGCTTCCGGTTATGTAATGACAGTGCTGTCGCTTTTCTCAACGTTTTTATTATTAGGTTATTTGCTGTTTCCCAGTTTTGTAAATTTCTTAAGTCTCGCACCGGAAGAACAAGAAAAGATTATGGCATCCGATCCTTGGTTTGCCATTCCGATTCCAATGTTCTGCCTCGCTGTCGTTTTAAATTGCGTGTTATGTGCCATGATCGGATGGCTGGTTGTACGCACCGCACCATTCGCTTTTTTCCCGCATGCAGTCTTTGTTGCTGTTTTGATGTTTGTCATGCATTTGCAAACAATCATCCAGGACGCTCCCGCAAAGAAAACAATGACACTCGTATATTTGCTTTGCTTTCCAGCAAGCCTGTTGATTGGCGCTAAAATTTCAGCCAATCGATTGATCGATACAACTCCTGAACATTAAACTTGTTGAGCTGCCAACGTTTGATAGCTCTTGCAAGATTCAGAGAAAGCCTCCGACCATCCGACGGATCACATGAATTTTCGAATCCTTTCCAAATTGCTGGGCGTGCTCACGATTCTGATCGGCACTTTTATGTTGTTCAGTTTGATTTGGGCCGATCCAAATATTGGAACCCATACCGATGCAACGGTGAAAGCAACTCAGCTTGAGAGCAACGGCATTTGGGGACTGATTTACAGTGCAGTCATTTGCTGGATTCTGGGTGGGTTGATGTTTCAATACGGCCGCTCGGCTGGAAATGCAAAAATATACCGCAAAGAAGCGATGGCGATCGTCGGCCTCAGCTGGGTGCTGGCGAGCGTGCTAGGCGCCATGCCCTATATTTTTAGCGGCACGAGCCGAGGGCCATCCATTAGAGTCTTCCATAACCCCGATACAGTTGTCGTCGCCTCATCGCACTGGAGAGCCTGGGAGACCTGGCGAGAAACCGACCAATGGAAAAACAAGGGAGTTCTAGATTCAGCTAGTCAGGCAGACGCTGAGAATTTAGTCGTCCTTGAAACACTCGCCACCGCGACAGCTCGGGGACTGTCGACTCGGGAATTCATCGAAGCGACGGGACTTTCCGATGCGCCCGCCGTATTCTCCCGGCTCAAGCAAAAATCAGTATGGAATAAATGGCTAATCGGACCCGGTGAAGAGTCGTCTGCTCCCGCAGATCGTGCGACCCATTATCGATTGAAGTGGGTGAAAATGGGACTAATTGACTCTCTGTTCGAATCCCAATCAGGTTTTAGCACTACCGGAGCGACCGTTATTTGTGATCTAGAAGATCCCCATCTCGTGCCCCACTGTATTCTGTTCTGGAGAGCCAGCACTCACTTCCTCGGTGGTTTAGGAATCATCGTCTTATTCGTGGTATTGCTAGGCCAGGGATCTGCGGGCAAAGCTTTAATGAGAACCGAAATGCCCGGGCCTACTCAAGAAAGCTCCCGGGCAAGAATGCAACATACCGCCTGGCGGTTTGCGGGCATGTACCTCTTTCTCAATATCATCCTTGCGGTCATTCTATTTTTCCTTGGGATGTCGCCCTTTGATTCCATTTGCCATGCCTTCGCGACAATGGCCACCGGGGGGTTTAGCACCTACAACGACAGCCTTGGTCATTTCTTCCACCAGGGTCTTAATGGACGAGCGATTGAATATGTGGTCATCCTCTTCATGACCTTGGCAGGCGCAAATTTCTTACTGCTGTTCCTCGTCCTCCGAGGAAAACTAAAAAATCTATTTTTTGATCTCGAGTTCCGCACCTATCTTGCCATCATCGCCTGTGCGACTATTTCGATTGTCGTTTTTGGCATGCGTGCCGGAAACGTTGACTTCCAGCCGTTTGAAACCGCGTTTCGAAATAGCCTGTTTCAAGTCGTTTCCATCATCACCACGACAGGCTATGGAACGGCAGATTTTGATCAATGGAATCAGTTTGGTCGAGGACTACTGCTGTTACTGATGTTCGTCGGTGGATGCGCTGGCAGCACCGGTGGAGGCATGAAAGTGATTCGCCATATCTTATTTTTCAAAATCTTAAGAATGGAGGTTGAAGGTTCCTTTCAACCCAAAGAAGTGCGTCTGCTGAAACTGGGCGGCAAGGCGACCGAAGACCAATCGCTGCGTCATTCGATTCTTGTCTATTTTGGACTCATCATTGCCCTCTTTGCCTTTGGTTTTTTGTTTGTCATCGCGTTTGAATCAGACCTTACCTGGGGGACGAACCAACAAAACAAACTGATTGATTCAGCAAGTGCCGTCGCTTCAACGCTTAACAACATCGGGCCTGGCCTCGGCGTGATTGGGTCCACTGAGAACTACGCAAATTTCAGCGTGCCTTCCAAATCATTGTTCATCTGGCTAATGATGCTCGGCAGACTAGAGGTGTTTCCAATCCTTGTCCTCTTTGCTCCAAGATTTTGGCACGATCAATAAACTCAATCGATCAATGCCCAACCAACGGGTTGTAAACCGAGAGCAACGTTCTGCTGTAATCAGATTTTCTTAAATCACGCGAGGATGTCATGCAGCACATTGCCATGAACATCCGTCAAACGGACATCTCTTCCCGCGTATCGGTACGTCAATCGCTCGTGGTCAATGCCGAGCTGATACAGCACAGTCGCCCACAGATCGTAAACATTGCAAGGATTTTCAATCGCGTGATAACCAAATTCATCGGTCGCACCGTAAGCAGTTCCACCCTTTACACCACCTCCCGCCATCCAAATACTAAACCCAAAAGGATTGTGATCCCGCCCGTTGGATCCCTGCGAAAAAGGTGTACGGCCAAATTCTCCCGCCCAAATAATCAGTGTATCTTTTAACAGGCCCCGCTGTTTAAGATCTGCAATCAGCGCTGCAATTGGTTGATCCACCTGATTCGCCATCGCCCCGTGACCTTTTTCCAGCGCGCCGTGCTGGTCCCATGGGTTGGCCGCTCCGCCCGCACCAATTCCTTTGGTAATGCAACTCAATTCGATGAACCGTACCCCCGACTCAACCAGCCGACGCGCTAACAGACATTGGCGCCCGTAGGCTGCCTTATCAGTCTCTGGGGAATTTAATCCATACATCTCCCGAGTTGTTTCGGTTTCTCTCGATAGATCACATATCTCTGGCACTGCTGTCTGCATCTCAAACGCAGTTTCATAATTTCGTATTGCTGCCTCGACTCCCGCGTGATTTGCATTTGCCTGATACGACTTGTCTAACTGCTGAATTAGATCCAGATGATTGCGCTGATCCCGCAAACCTAGACTCGGTCGAATGTTGCCTACCGCAGGACTACGATCTGCTTGAATGATCGAACCCTGATTCTGCGCGGGAAGAAACCCATTGCTAAACAACCCTACACCGCCATGGGGCACCACCGCGCCTCCACTTTGCAGCACCACGAACCCAGGTAAATTCTCGTTCTCAGTACCGAGTCCATAGTTGCACCATGCGCCCGCACTTGGATGCCCAATGAATGGAAAACCCGTGTGCATCGCGTAATTTCCTTGAGCATGCTCGTTGACCGCTGTCGTCATGGATCGAACGACCGCAAGCTCATCGGCAAGCTCTCCAATCTTCGGGAACATCGAACTGATTGACAGACCGGACTCCCCCCAGTTCTTAAATTTAAACGGAGACGCCATCACATTGCCGTTTTGATTGAACTGCGTGCGCTCCACCTTCATCGGCATTGGCTTACCATTTTCCTGTTGCAGTCGTGGCTTGGGATCAAAAGAATCCACGTGGGACACTCCACCCGACATGTAACAAAAAATCACATGCTTTGCCTTAGCCGCGTGATGGGAAACTGGGACCTTGTCATTGGCCACTCCGGACGCATTTAATGATTTAAATGGCATCGCGTATCCGCTATCCGACATCATCGCCTGTAACGCGAGCAGACCAAATCCAGTCGATGTCTGTCGCAACATTTGCCGGCGCGAAAGTACGCGCTTCGCTTGGGCTTTATCGAACATAAATAAACTCTTTTAAGTTAAAAATGGCATGGGCAACCCGGGCCATTGGCTCCAGAGTTGGCGTTGTTTTTTCGAGGCCTTGAATCTCGACACTTGTTTTTTCAATCGAATTCTTTAATGAAAAGAACCGGTCTTTATCTCGGTCAGACAACTGGGCAATGGTATCGGCTTGAGAAACAACCGGTTGCCCCGCGAATGAGGCTGCGATTTCATCCTTGCTAAGTGCTCGATTATGCAAGCGAACATCAAACACTCTTCCCCGCAACATGCGTCCCCTGGACGTCTGATTCCCATGTCGAATCCCAATCGCAATTCGGGCACGATTCGCATCGAAAACCACCGTCCCTGTTTTTTTGATTGAATGCCCATAGGGGACTCCATTCCGGTATCCAATAATCGTACCGTCTGCCGCAAATGTAATCGCAAGATGAATTGGTCCAGCGCCGCCAGACTGTTCCTGCGCTCCGTCGAAGGGTAAAGTTCGCCGATGATTATCAGATCCAGCGAGCCATTGTCGCTCGCTCAGTTCAGCAAAAACAATCGAATCAAATTGACTACCATCGAGATCTTGCAATGTAATAACCCCCCCTCCACTCTGTCCCAGACCGTCCAACTGAACCCACGCCTCAAGCGTTTTTTCTTGGATTTTTTCCGGAATTGGTGCGCTTACTGCAAACCCCTGACCGTCCAACACTAAGGCTCCGTCCTCGATTTTAGCTCCCGACTTTAATGCTAATTTTGAGCCTTTCTGACTGTCCTTTAGGCCTTTCGAAAAATCCCACCGATAGAGGACGCTGGCAGAATCAGAGGCTACGCTCTGCGTGCCTGTTGCTGCGAGTAGTTGTTTGCGAACAGGTTCTAAAATCGAATTTAACTGAGCATTGAGTTGCTCTCGACGTTTTGACAATTCAACAAATTGCTGCTGTTTGCTTACCGCAAGCTTCCGCGTTGATTCGAGATAATTCATCAAAACTTCCAACTCCTGTGCCTCGACAGGCCTCCCCAAACCTCTCCTGAACATCGCCTCTATTTTTTGCTGATCCGACGCCTGAGGAAATTCTATTTTCATTGAATTGGCCCAGCTTTTAGAGAGCCCCGTTACAAACGGTGAATTCATCATGGCTAGTGACTGAGCCGGTACATTTGTCGTACTCCGTTTACCCGTCGTCGCAAAAGGGACCGGGGAATCAAACACCGCCAAAAACTTGTCTAAGTTGTTTCGTTGGGATCTAACATAGACCGCTCTTCGCTTGGAACCCGAATTGGGTGAAAAACTAGGGCCATACATTTTTGGATCTAATTGCCCAATTGCCGCGATCATGGCATCTCGAATGGACTCAGCATCCAATCGTCTCGCATTATAGTGAGTAATCCAGCGGTTCTCTGGATCGATACGCGCGGATTCGGGTGACACTTCAGACGTTTGTTGCCAAGTTTTTGACAGGACAAGGAAGCGAATCATTCTCTTGATCGACCATTCTTCTTCAATCATTCGAGTCGCTAGAAAATCGAGCAGCTCGGGATGGGTTGGCTTAGCACCGAGTCGACCAAAATTATCTGGCGTGACCACTAACCCCGTCCCAAACAGATAAAGCCATATTCGGTTGACAATCACCCGCGAAGTTAACGGGTTGTCGGTTCGAAATAAGTCGTCTGCCAACTCCATCCGTCCGCTGGACTGCGTTTGGTAAGGAGTTGAGTCAATCGCTTCAAGGAAACGACGCGGAACTGGCTGCTTGAGCCGTCGATGATCTCCACGCTCCATCAATCGCTGGTCAAAGGAGTCCGCCTCTTGAACCCCCGGCACTCGAAAGGGCGGCGCCAGCTCTTTCTCGATTTCTCGATACTGAAGGACTAACCCCTGGACCGATGGTAGCTCGCGAGATGTATTAGGCACCATCCCATCTCTCAACAGCGCGTTGAGCAGCAAAGCTTGCGGGTCATTCAATTTATCATTCGCCCACGCCCGGATCGCCGATTCGTATTCATCGCACAAACGACTCCCCAACTGGGCTAGAGATTTTGGTACGGATTTTTGGTCCACCCCCAGAATCGCCTCCCACTGTTCCATTGAATAATTTGTCGGAGACCCAGCGTCTGTTTTTCGAACCACGACATCTCGCACACCCAACCAGGAACGATCCGAATTACGCACTTGAAGCGGAGCGTCTTTGGCAGTTGCCAATTCAAGATGCACTTGATCACCTTGCCAATAATCGAGATGAAAACGCTGCCAATGCCAATTATTGTTTTTGAGCTCGTTGATCGGATAAACAGTCCCGTTACGGGGATAGTTTTGTACAACGTATCTCGCAGTCGCCTGCCCGCCTCCAACGCAACGAACCCAGGCTGTCAATTTTTGATCTACCTTAAATCGTGGCGAACCCAATACGCCTGGCAAGCGGTCCGACAACAGGCCAGAGTAAACACCGCCTGGATAAATTGCCGACAAAACCTCAGGGCCGGCTGGAGCGATTTTCATTTGACCCGGCGAATGCGACTGAAAAAAATCAAAACCTTCGCCAAACCATGTTTGAAAATCATCTGATTTGGATAAGTCCCAGTGACTCGAGGCAGTCCGACGCTCTTCGCTCATCTTTGATTTTTGTTCTGACCACTGTCGTTTCAAATTTCCCCAATGCGTCTGCCAGGCTTCTGGATCACCCTCATGAGGCTCCATTTGATTCCAAAGAAACAGCCCATGAGTTGGTGCTGACGCTTTCTTGGAATCATTTTTCAGCGATTCATCTTGAGAAAGAAACTCCCCCCGCAACTGCTTCACTCGCTCCAACCAAGCGGTCGCAAGATTCGCCTTAATTTTTTCCTTGGTCGCAACGAGCTTTGATTTGGCGTTTAACCGCCGAGAGTCAATCGTTACATCTCGCATGGCAGGCCTTGTCGAACCTATGACACCAAACAGAGCGTAATAATCAGCCTGACTGATGGCATCAAATTTATGATCGTGGCAACGTGCGCAAGATATTGTCAGCCCTAAAAATGCTTTTCCAAAAACGTTGATTTGGTCATCGGTAAACCGTACTTTTTCATCAAGTGCATCGGTGGGAGCAAAACCATGAAAACACAAACGCCAATGCGCTGGCCCAATCGCTGATTCATTGATTCCAAGTTCACTATTGATACGAGGCTTCGGCAACAAATCACCCGCGATATGCTCTCGTACGAGCTTGCGATAAGGCACGTCTTGGTTGAACGCTCGAATTAAATAATCCCGATACTGAAAAGCGTTCGGGATCGAAGGGTCACCCTCTGAACCGTGCGAATCCGCGTATCGGACAAGATCCATCCAATGTCGTGCGAACCGTTCGCCGTAATGCTCGGACTCAAGACACTCATCGACCAATGCTTCGATAGATAGTTTACCGGACGCCAGTGCCGACAACTGTTCGGGCGCAGGTGGCAGCCCGTTCAAAGCAAACGTAATTCTCCTTGCTAAAACGGCATCCTCGGCTCTGCGAGCAACCTCAAGCTGATTGGCTTTCGCGCGGGCATAAACAAAACGATCCACTGGATGATCGGACCAGTCATTCGATTCTGGTAGAACCGGTTTCAAAATTGGCTGAAAGCTCCACCACTTTTTCCGGGCTTGCAGAGTCGCCTCCCAGGAGGTCGCCTCTTCCAACTCTTCCGAAGAAGGTGGTTTTTCCCGCGGATCATACGCCCCCTGGTTAATCCACTTTTCGAAATCAGCAATCACCCCCGGTTCCAGCTTGACGCCCCCTTCGGGCATCTCAAGCCCCTCGACTTGATGTTTGATTACCTTCAACAAAAGGCTTTCGTCAGAATTCCCTGGCACAACACCCGTACCGTGCTCCGTTTCGGCTCGGATGCCCTGCCGCCAATCTACCGCCAGTTCCGCTTCTGCTTGGCTTGAACTGTTGTGGCACTCGTAACAGTGCTCAACCAATACGGGGCGAATTCGAGATTCAAAAAATTCCGATTCAGATTCCTGCTTCGCAAATCCTGGAACATTCAAAGCTCCAGCCACAAGAATAAAACTCATCAGCCCAACTACCGGGCGGGGAGACAAAAAACAAACAGGAAAAACCATTTTAGTTCTTTATTGAATAATGAATCTTGAAACAACGGATTATTTCCAACAATATTGTACCTAAACGATTTTCAGTTTACGATCACATTTAGTTTTTTCCATACAATGGGCGAATTATTATTCGCAACAAGAAGTGCAAGGTCTCTTGATTAACGCGTGAACAATCCTAACAAAACCGCCGACGCAGCTATGGAAAATGAGGCGGAACCCTCGGCACCTGCAAACTTTGGAAGTTACCAGCAAGTTGACAAAATCGGACATTTGATTTTTTTGTCTTTCGCTTCCCTAATCATTCTGCTTTCATTCCTCATGAGCACCGATGGCAAACAAGCTGTTTTCCTTCCGGGATTTAGTAGCCCACTTCCCGACTCCTGCTCAAGCAGACGATTGCTTGGAGTGGATTGCCCCGGGTGCGGACTCACGCGAGCGTTTATCTGCATCAGCCATGGACAATTAAATGAGGCCTGGAAATTTAACCACGCCAGCTTTGTAATCTACTTATTTGTGGCAATTCAAATACCCTGGCATACCCTGCAGATTTGGAGAATCACACAAGAAAAATCTGCTCTCTACTGGCCCTTCATCTACTGGATACCCATGGCGGTTGCGGTAATCCTCTTAGCCAATTGGATTTGCACGCTGACTCGCTTTCAATAATTACTACCTCGAGAAGATGCTTAAAAAAAAACTTGCCGTCCGAGATTCTCAGATTAACGTCGTCGACATGGGCCAAGGCCCTCCGGTGTTGCTGATCCATGGCTTTCCACTGAATCAAACAATGTGGAATTCCCAAATTTTGGAATTTTCGAAATCTCACCGTGTCATTTGCCCTGACCTCGCCGGCTTTGGACTAAGTCAGTGCAGCCAGCCTCGCCTTCACCTCCGCGACCATGCGCGTGATCTATCTGAAATGTTGGACGTATTGAATGTCCTGGAGAGCGTAATTTTCTGCGGACTCTCGATGGGGGGCTACATCGGTTGGGAATTCTGGAAACAGTACCCAGAAAAAATAAGCGGAGTGGTTGCCTGCAACACGCGTGCCGCCAACGACACCCCAGAAGTCGCTCGTGGCAGAAAGATTGCGGCAAAATCAATTTTCAAAACCGGAACACAACTCCTAGCTCGGCAAATGGCACCTCGCCTGCTAAGCAGTGGCTCGCAGGAACAGACAAGCTCCCTCCAACCCACTGTCGAAAAGATGATTGAGCAGACATCACCAGATTCGATCGCCGCTGGACAAATTGCAATGTCCGCTCGAACCGATGCAACATCGTGGTTGCCCATGATTGATTGCCCCGCCTTGTTTGTCGGCGGCGAGTACGATGAAATTACAACAACGCAAGAAATGAGTAGCAACGCCGCATTACTTCCCAATGCCCAATTCATCGAAATCAAAAAAGCGGGGCATCTCACTCCACTCGAGCAACCTGAATCATTTAACGATCAAGTTCTAGGATTTCTAAACTCAAGTCAGTTCTGCCAACGCTAAATGTCGTGGCTAAATAAAACTCACTCGTACCAGGTGAACTTACCTTGTTCAATGGCGACACTTCCCTCAATCGCCACCGCTGAGCGCGGTCGCGTCACCTCTTCCCGGCACCGCAACATCTCTGCCTGAATTTCGTATTGTCGGATCAATCTTGGTAGCAAGTCAGAAATACTCTGCAAACCAGTTCGGTTCTTAGCAGCAGAAAGTTGGGGCGTATTCAGTGGCTTGATCATATTCAGCTCCCGCTTGAGGATGTTTCAAATCGCATCTTTTTTCAAACGAACATTGTTTGAAATCACAAAACGCTTTGTCTGAATACAACTATTGGGTTACCGAGTGACACCTCTGGTCGTGCCTGAAATAATTCTTTTAAAAAAATCAAACTACTGAGATAACGGTCTGCCCACAGCAATTCCGTCACTTCCCAATTCGTCCCCTCATTACACGGACCTAACGTGTCACGCGCCAACAAATCCAACACCGGGTTTAATGAAATTCACGAATGACTTGACGGTCAAATCGAACAATCTACAGAGAGGCTTAACATTGACTCAATTTCGCAGCATCTTTAAGATGAGACATTCAGGTGAATCGGCATCAATGGAATCGAATGACCCCTCCCCAACCAAGCCCCGCTGCCGCTCTCCCACCTAGGCCAAAGCCTTTTGAGAGTGGCCTGCGTTCTCCAGAACAGTCAAAAAAATCGCTGCCTGCTTGGCTGCTCTCGCTACTGTTGCATTTTAGCCTAATTGCAGGATTAATTTTTTCCCTGACTCAGATACCCAACGGCGCTGGCGAAGTAAATAACCGGACCGGTGGTATCGTTCTTGTCGACATCCAGACCGAATCAACGGAATATCTAAGTGAAGGTGACATTGCTCAAAGTAGCTCTCCTGCGACCGCCCCCGAAAATACAACCCCCGCGGCCGAGCTCGATAGCCGTCCTGAATTACCCGGGTTAGAAGCCACGACCGGCGAATCGTCCGGAACGGAGGATCTACTTGCCAACCAACTTCCGAGCGCCGACTCATTAATTACCGGATCTGTAGGCACCGGAAAGATTGGCGGAAAAATGACCACGGAAGTCTTTGGGATCCCGGGAACAGGATCGCGGTTTGTCTACCTCATCGATCGCTCGAAAAGCATGGAGGGCTACAACTTTCGACCCATGCTCGCTGCCAGACAGGAACTCTGGAAGAGCATCAACTCCCTCAACGAATCAAATCAGTTTCAAATTCTTTTTTATAACAACGAAGTCGATATATTTCGTCGAAAACTAAGCCTTCACTCAGCCAACGAAACCAACAAAGATGCGGCGAAACAATTCATTGAAAGCATTCGCCCCGAGGGAGGGACTGACCATCTCGCTGCCTTAAAAACAGCTTTCAAGCTTGGCCCCGACGTCATTTTCTTTCTTACGGATGCCGAAGGTGGGTTTACCGCAGATGAAATTTTTGAAATTAGCCGGCGAAATTATTCTCGGGCAATTATTAACACGATTGAATTTGGAGAACGGCGGTCTAACGATCGCTCACTCGAGGCAATCGCGAGAAACAGTGGAGGAAAATACATTTTTAAAAACATCAACACACTACGCGTGGAATAAAAACTAGTTAGCGTAGACGCTTCGAACTCAAGTCATTAAAAAAGGCTGGGTTGTGAAACCAACGCCCCCATCACCGGACGACGTATGCGACTGATAATTGTCATTTTTTTCCTTGGCTTAAATTTGCCAGCATTGGCTATCGGACAAACCGATACCGTGGTGACGCAACGTAAGGATGGTGCGCCCACCGTCAACCGAAAGGGAACCATTACGCAATGGATTGGCGACTCGCTCACCATCAACTCCAAAGGAGTTGAACGAAAAATTGACAACGACACCATTATAAAAATTGAAACGGAGTGGGGAGACAATTACCAACAAGGCGTGCAGGAATTAAATTCAGGCAACCCCAGTTTTGCCATCGTTCAGTTTGAAGAGGCGCTAACCAGCGAAACTCGTTCTTGGGCAAAACTCATCATCCGCGCGCAACTTATCGAGGCTTATCAGTCCATCGAAAAATATTCCGATGCGATTCGCCATTTTGAGACAATTCTTCGCGAAGATCCACAAACTCGATTTCTCCCCTTAGCCCCAATCTGCTGGACCGGTACCGGAACTGTGATGGCAGACACGACAAGTCGACTGGGGAAATCTCGAGATTCCTTCCTTCAATTAATCGGCGCCAGCTGGATGCTTGCTAGTCCTCAACGAAATGCCGGCATTGAAATTTTGCAAACACTTTCTGGAGATATCGACCCCCGCATCAAAAACATTGCGATCGTCCAACTCTGGCGAACGCGACTCAATGTCACCGATAAACAAATAAAACCGTGGGAAAAGACCATCCATGGTCTACCTCGCGTTTTCCGCGCGGGCCCCTACCTTGTTCTAGCCGAAGCACAATCTCGAGTTGGCCAGACGCAATCTGCGATTGTCAACTTAATGAGAATCCCCATTTTATTTCCCGAACAAAAATCACTGGTCGCAGCGGCATTGTATCGAACGGGTAATTTACTGGACAATCAAGGTAAGTCGGATCTCGCCCAGTCCATCTTTAACGAGTTGGTCACCCTTTACCCACAAACGGTGTGGGCCAAACAAATTAACCAGTAATTGCATTTTGCCAATTCAATTTTAATTCACTTTAACGACAGCCGGAGTGAGACACTCACCACAGAACAGGAAAGAAGCATGTTACTGAGTTCGAGGCATTGGTTATCCGTGGGCCTAAGTCAATTATTTATTTTGATGCCAACCCAAATACTACTCGCCCAAAATGCCAGCGGGGAAGGTATTGCGGCCGAAGCGCCCTCCGGATTTCTCGCAATCCTATTCTCCGGTGGAATCGTCGGCGCGATCATGATCCTGCTGCTACTCGCACTTTCGATGACGGCCGCCTATTTGATTTTTGATCACCTGATGACGATCCGCCGAAAAGACCTCATCCCGGAAGGATTGAGTGAGCAAGTCCGCCAATGTCTACTCTCAGGGGATGTGTCGGGCGCACAGGCGGCTTGTAATGGACGCCCCAGTTTCCTCTCGTTTGTGCTGATGCACGGCATCTCGGAACTCGATTTCGGCTGGAATGCCGTTGAAAAATCAATTGAAGATGCACTTGCTGAACAATCAGCAAGGCTTTTCCGAAAAATCGAATATCTCTCCGTGATTGGAAACATTGCGCCGATGGTCGGGCTGCTTGGAACTGTGATCGGAATGATCATCGCCTTTCAAAATGTTGCGACCACCCAGGGAACAGCCAGCGCACCACAATTAGCGGAAGGCATTTACCAAGCATTAGTAACCACCGTCGGCGGATTGATTGTCGCGATTCCTTCGATTGGTGCATTTGCAATTTTTCGAAACCGAATTGATCAATTTGTCGCCGAAGCAGCTTACATCGCTCAACATGTGTTCACTCCACTTCGAAGGCGAGCCAGTAAAAAATAGCCTCTCACAATTGCCCGCTTAAACCCGCCGCAATCACCCTCTCGCTTATTTATGCAAATTCCACAACACAAGTCGAATCGCAAGTATGGCTTCAACATCACTCCGATGATTGATGTTGTCTTCCTGTTGATTATCTTCTTTCTCGTCAGCAGCCATTTGGCGAGACAAGAATCTCAAATGGAAATTACGCTGCCCCAAGCAAGCTCAGGACAGGATGACATTGACCTGGAAACACCGCGACTCACCGTCAATGTAAAATCAGATGGCTCACTATGGTTAGCCGGGAGACCCATATCACAGCAACAACTCAAGACGCGTTTCACAGAGGCTCGAGACAAAGAAGGCGAAAACATTGAGGTGCGGATTCGTGGAAGTCGAGAAGCCCCCTATTCCACCGTCGAGCCCATTATGCTTGCCTGCACTGCAGCCAAAATCTGGAAAGTCACCTACGCGGTCTACCGGGAGGAGAGCCAATGAAACGCTCCAGCCCGTACATTCGGCGGGGAGGTGACATCGACATTGATGACGCCATGACTCCCATGATCGACGTAGTATTTTTGCTTCTGGTGTTTTTTGTCTGGACCGCCAGCTTTCAAATAATTGAACAAATTCTTCCCAGCAACATGTCGGAACTCTCCGGATCAGATCCAGTCAACCAACTAGAACCGCCCGAACCGAAAGATTTTGATGACATTGTTGTTCGCATTGCCTGGGATGGCCAAGCACCTATCTGGAAAATAAACGACCAGCTATTTGGTTCTGTCGAAGAAGTGAAAACGCAGCTGAGCACCATCGCCGACTTGCAAACCGAAGCGGTTGTTGTTCTGCACCCTGATCCGATTGTCCCCCTGGGAATTGTTATTGGTGCGTACGACACTGCCAAACTGTCGGGATTCCCCAAGGTTTCATTTGCAGTTAACCCTCAGAGACAGCAATGAACACCGCGATCGCCAAATTACGAATCGGGCTAGGGTCACTGGGCGTGATTTTGACTCTGCTCTTTCCTGCGCTTAGCTTCAGCCAAGCTGACGAACCTGCCGTTGAACGCCAGGATACTTCCGCGATTGTCGAGGGCCTTCGACAACGTCGATTATTTGCGATCGCAGAATTCTACTGTCGGGAACAACTAAACAAGCCAGACCTCGATCCAACCAGCCAAGTCGGATTGATTATTGAATTAATGAAAACGCAAACCATGAAAGCGCTCCTTGCACCTCTGCCTCAACGAGCTCAGGCCTGGAACGAAGTTCAATCAACATCGGCAGATTTCTTAAACATAGAAATTGCCCACCCTAGAAGGATTCTGGTTCAAGTTCAGCAAGCGTTGAGCCATCTGGCCCACGGTCAAATGTTAAGTCGAGAAATCGAATCACAAATGGCCGGCGAATCCGCACGTACTCAAGCGTTACTCGAAATCAAGATAGCCAGAACCAGCCTGGACAATTTACAGCGAGAGATTTCAAACAAAATACCGGAACAACAAGGTCGCACTCTCGATTCAAATGAACTAGCGATCGACCAATTACTAAATCTAAAAAATAATATTCAGTACCAATTGGCGCAATGCAATTTAATTCGAGCTCGACTGTATCTTCCCGATGATCGCCTCAACCGCATCGACGCACTCAATGGAGTAACTGAAAAACTATCAGAAGTTCAACGCTTGACTTCCGAAGGGCAAGTTCTTTGGTGGAACACAAAACTAAGCCAAATTGAGTGCTATCGCCTTCTCAATACTCCCGATCGCGCGCGCACCCTTGCTCAGTCGCTTGAAAAATTTAAAGCTCCGTTATCGATCAAACAAAGACTCGCCGAACAGACGATTCTGAATGCCATCGCCATTGGCGATAGAACTTATTCACAATCAACTTTCGAAAATCTTGAGAAATTTCGCCCGCTAACTCCAGATCTAGAACTTGCTTTACTCGAACTGGCAATCGCCTTATCCGCCGGCACAACCGACAAGCAAAAAAAACAAAACTGGATCTCGCTTGCTTTTAATCGATCTCAATCAATCAAACGCGAACACGGACCCTATTGGGGGCGGCGTGCAGAGTTGATACTCATTAACACAGTGGGAGTTTCAGCATCTGCGACCGGAAACGACTCGACGGGAACATCTCAAACGCCTCCTACTGTCTCGAATCAACCCAACAGCATTGAACTCAACTTATTGATGCGTTTGGCAGCAGAGGCAGAACGTAAAAAGGAATGGGACAATGCTTTAAAAGCGCTCCAACGCGCCTCGGATTTAGCAAAATCGCAGGCTGATTCAAAAACAGTTTTGAACCTGCAAATCCGTCTCGCCAAAATTCTTGAAGAGCAAGGGAAGCACAGACTGGCAGCAGATCACCTGACGACCAACGCCATCGAATATGCTGCTGAACCCGTCGCCTCGGCGGCGCATTTAATCGGTTGCTGGAATTACGCCAAATCCATTTCAGCCAAGGATCCCAATTCGCGCCCGGCATTTCAAACGCTGCTCATCCAACACCTCGAGCAGTGGCCTGCGGCAACAAGTTCCAACCAAGCCAGAATCTGGTTGGCACGAGAACGAATTAATCTTGGCGACTGGGAACGTGGGCTCGAGCTTTACCTAGCAGTCACCAATACTTACCCTCAGTTAAATTCGGCCATCGATCAAGCCATTACTTGTGCTCGCCAGACTTTAAAGCTCTCGGGGAACACGACACCGCAAAAGTGCAAGAACATAATCTCTCAACTCTCCCTGCGGGCCAATGAACTACCTCCCAATACGACCCTGCGGAACAGACTTGAACTGGCACTATGCGAAATTGATTGGCAATTTGGCTCACAACAGCTCCTGAAAAACAATCGAGCGAAAGTTGGGGAAATCGCAGCGGGAACCAACCCGGATAACCTCGCGCTGGCAACTGCTTTACTCGTTGCCCTCAATTCGGAATCTGAACCGGAAGCAGCAATCCAATACGTTGCTACGATCGGCGATAATCTGGAAACACTTCAACAGGCGGAAGAGCTTTTAGAATTCGCTCCCGCCAACACAACGGCAAACCAAAATCTTCAAACCGTAAAACTCGCATTAATTAGCAAGGTGCTCGGATTGCCGGAATTACAGCAGGCCGACAAAGCAAAACTGAAAGCCAATTGGAGACTGAAGCAGGCCACTGCGTTGATTGCATTAAAACAAAACCAGCAAGCGTCTCAAACTTTGGCAGAGCTGGAAAAAAAGTATCCTAGAAATGCGGAAATTCAAATGCAATTGGCGCGGGCGCTGACAGGAGAGTTTGAAGAATCAAGTCCCGAAATCCCTCTTAAAAAATGGCGGCAGATCGCAACTCGCTTGAAAAAAAACACACCGAATTGGTACGAAGCCAAGTACCAGGTGGCCCGACTGCTCTTTAAATCGGGCGATCGAGCAAGCGCAGCCAAATTGTTAAAATACATGAAGGCTATCCCACCAGGTTGGGACCAATCAAAGCTAAAACTGCAATTTGAATCCCTCTTGCGAAAAAGCACGCAGCAATAACACAATCTCAAACGTCGCTTCTAGCTGACACTTGACTCGCTATCAATCCGATCCGAATGCTCCACGGTATTCGCGTGGATTGAATCATTAAAATCGGTTGACCGACGGCCTTAGATACAGCGGCTTTCCTTGACAGGGCAGCAAACCGTAACGGCGAATGGAATCGTGATGAAGCTTCCGATGGCTAACAAGATTGGAAAAAGAAACATGCTTTGGACTCCCTTGGATTTAAGCTGACAAGGGTACCTATTTGCAGATTTCAGGCCATTCGCAATTATTCGGCAAAACATTAAAAAAGCCCGAAGAAACGGGATTAACCGTTGCTTCGGGCATGATAACTGACGTCATCAAATCGATGTCATGCGTCTCATTTCGACTACCAGGGAGCACGGACTGGGTAGATTCCAAATTGCTCTGTGCTATTGGGCCAGTAAGGCGTCTTTTTGTAAGACGCAGCAGCACCGCTAGTTGGCTCGCTCTGACGACCAAACTGATGAACAATCGGCTTACTCATTACCTGACCAACTCCCCAGCCATAACTGGTCTGATAACTCGCGGTCGGTGGCACAATCAAAGCCGTGGGTTGCCGCCACTGCCAACCCATGTACTCACCATGCCATGGAGACTGGGTAGCTTCCGTCTGGTTTTGATGGTGCAAACGACCAGCGTTAAGACCTCGATTACTGTAGGTGTAAAACGGAGCCGGTGAATACGAATTGTGGGACGCCATCTTGAGGGAACGCGCCATATTAACCCGGCCTTGGTATCCGTTCATCGTCATCCCATTTGCATCGGGAGTCGTATAAACAGGCACTCGATTTCCTGACGCACCTTTTGACATGCGTGAGTGAAAACGTGATTGAGCATTCGCTTCTGCCGCCATTGAGACAAGCATCGCAACCATTACGACGCCGATAATAAAACTAATTTTTTTCATTGGATTGACCCCAGGTAACCGTCTTGATTGAGGATAACCGTCTATCAAACGGTTTTGCGTAAACTGAAAACCGTCCTACCGATTAAGCGTAAGATCGCTCAGATTCGCTGAACAACCACTATCGCAAGAACTTTGACCACACTCATTGCTCCGAAATCCCATTTTGCCATGATTGAAAAACTTTCGGGATCGACCGCACTGCCCGCCGCAATCGTTGTCACCGCAGTTATCACAGTTCAGACCGTATTTGTGAGCTTGTAGACGATAAGTCAGATTTGATAAGCAATGGCTCTGTCGAATCGGAGCAATATGATTTGTACCACTCTGCCAGCGAACCGAAGTCTTGTTTAATGAATCCGGATGACCGCATTGATTGGTATTATAGAAGTTGAAATAGTTCCGAGAGTGGGCGTACATCATCTCGTGTGGCATCAACGGCTGATAGGTGTAGTAACTCTGTGCACCAAGTGCGGGAGAATAATGAGGCGCTGGGTAAATTCCCGCGTTGATGGCACTTGCACCACTTGCTGTCGCATATTGCGAGAACATGTCATTAGGCAAATGGGTTTCTGTGTTTTGCGCCGAAGCAGTTGCTGCAGCAAGGCACATAACCGCTGCAACGGCGGTTGAAATCATGTTACGAATCATCGGGTCGACTCCTGAGTTGGCCCTGCAAACGCAAATCGCGGGCAATTTAGCTGGCAAAAATGTGGCAAAACCACTCCCGTTTGCTATTCGGCGTGCTGGCATGTTGAGTGATAGCAAAAATGGCCCTGTGTTCGTGCATTCCTGAATCGCCCATAATACAACCCTAAAAACCGTCTGTAACCGATTTGACCTGATTGGTATACTCTTCCTAAACCACCCGTTTTTTCATTGAGCCTCGCTGTTCATTCAGAGTGAAAAAACGATACAAACCAAAAAAATCCGACTCAAACCCATTAAAATGAGGGTGCGCAACGGGTTTCCAATTTCTACTTGCCGGCTTATCAAGCTGCTAGTTGAACGAATTAATAAGTCAACAAAGGATGGATTGACGTGGCAAAACGCCGGCCTGCGAAAAAGAAAACGAGCAAAGTCTCAAAAAAGACTTCGACTAAAAAAGCAAAATCGAAAAAAGCAAACCGCGGTGTCGATAACTCACTTTTTGAGGAGAAGGAGTTAGCAGGCTATGAGCCTGTTCCCTTACGACTGGCAGCACAAACACGCTATCTAAATTATTCGCTCTCTGTAATCACCTCCCGAGCACTTCCGGACGTCCGTGACGGGCTTAAACCCGTTCAGCGTCGAATTCTATATACAACGCGTCAGCTCGGGCTCGATCACAATTCTAAGCACCGCAAGAGTGCCAAAGTCGTTGGCGACGCGATGGCCAATTACCATCCGCACGGCGATAGCTCAATCTATGACGCACTCGTCCGGATGTCTCAGCCTTTTTCATTGCGGATGCCGCTGATTGACGGCTCGGGGAATTTTGGTTCTATCGACGGCGACAATGCTGCGGCCATGCGATATACCGAATGCCGCCGCACCCCGATCGCTGGCGAATTACTGTCCGACCTCGCAACGCGAACGGTCGCGTTTCGCCCCAACTATGATGGCAGTCGCGAAGAGCCGGTAGTGCTTCCCAGCAAAATCCCCAACCTATTACTCAATGGGGCAACGGGCATTGCGGTTGGTATGGCGACCAATATTCCACCTCACAACCTCAAGGAACTTTGCCGCGCACTTTTGAAGTTATTAAAAGACCCGGAAACCAAGCCGTACCAGTTGGTTGCCAACGATGCGGTTCACGGCCCAGACTTTCCAACCGGGGGCCAAGTCATTAACACAAAGGAAGAACTCAGGGACATCTATCGAACGGGCCAAGGCGCGATCAAAATCCGGGGAACCAGCAAGCTGATTGGTGGAAATAAGAAAACAGGCCGCATTCTTCAAATTAATTCGATCCCCTATGCGGTCAATAAAGCAGTTCTTGTCGAGAGGATCTCGGAGCTGGTCTACACGGGCAAACTTCCACTTGTCGTCGAAATCCGCGATGTCTCTACCGATGACATTCGAATCGACCTACACCTGAAAAAAGACGCCGACGAAAAAAAGGTGTTAGCGTTTCTATACAAAAACACTCAGTTTCAAACCAATTTTAACGTCAACCTTACCTGTTTAGTTCCTACAGAAAACCCCGACGTTGGGCGTCCAGAGCGGCTCGGTCTCAAAGAAGCGCTTTGGTATTTCTTACAATTCCGCCTCGAGGTCGTCACCAAACGCTTGGAAAACGAACTGGAAACGTTAAATAAGCGAATCCATATCCTACGTGGCTTTGTAACCATTTTCGATGCACTTGATGAGATCATTCGAATCATCCGAAAAAGTGATGGAAAAGCAGATGCTGCTGCAAAGATCATGAAACGATTTCCAGTCAAGGAAGGCCGAGGGAAACAACAGGGACTCGATGCCGAGCAAACAGATGCAATTCTTGAGTTAAAGCTCTATCGATTGGCACGTTTGGAAATCAACCTGGTGACGGATGAGCTCAAGAAAAAAGAAAAACGAGCTCGGGAAATTCGCCGACTGTTAAAAGAAGATACGGCCGACACCAATGCTTCTGGTTGTTGGAGAATTGTCAGAACCGAAATTGAAGACATCGTGAAAGGTTTTTGCAGTCAGCCAGAATCCAAACGCAGGACAATCATTCAGGCAGCCGGACGTGAAGTCGAGATTAATGCAGAAGATTTTATCGTTGCCGAAGATTGTCATGTTCTGATTACAAGAGACGGTTGGGTAAAACGACAACGCAACATTGCACATCCTGCCAAAAGCCGACTGCGGCAAGGGGATGCGGTACTCGCCTGTGTGGCCGGCTCAACACGTAACACCGTTGGATTCTTTTCGTCGACCGGGGTCTGCTATACCTCACGAATGATTGACATCCCGGCTTCAACAGGATTTGGCGAGCCAATTCAAAAGCTGTTTAAACTGAAAGATGGGGAAAAAATAGTCAGCGCGATATCGTTCGACCCCCGTGTGGTCGGCAATATCTTTGCTGATCCCAAACAGCCTGATTACTGTCCTGAAGTACATGGACTTGCGGCCTCCAATAATGGCTATGCATTGCGATTTGGTCTCGAAGCGCATGTCGAACCCTCGACTCGAAGTGGACGAAAATACGCGAGAACCTCAGCAGGCGCAGAGTTAATTGGAGTTTATTCGGTTGAGGGCACCGAGACCATTCTCGCCATTTCTGCAGATTGCCGAGCGATGGTTTGTCCAGCCGAAGACATCAATTACCTTTCTGGTGTAGGAAAAGGTGTGATGCTTATCAAGCTCGCCAAAACGGACCGCCTGCTCGGCTTCAAACCTTCCAAAGGCGACCGCGATTTACTACTCGTAGAAACCAATCGCGGCGCACAAAAGACAATTTCCACCGCGAAATACCGGGTCACATCCAGAGGTGGCAAAGGGAATGAAATTCAGAAAAATGGTAAAATTTCAAAAGTCGTTTGGTCTCCCGTGGAATCGCCGGGTGAGCTAAAGCCTCTGAAAAAGAAATAGATTCCACCACTCAGATTCCACCACTCAGATTCGCCTTTCACGAAACCAAACTCCCTACTTATCGCAAAATCAGCATGAGCACCGCAACCAACAAAAAACGCTACGATGGCGACAACATTGTTGTTCTCGAGGGTCTTGAACCCGTCCGAAAGCGCCCCGGAATGTACATCGGTGGAGTAGGTACTGCTGGCCTTCATCACCTGATCTGGGAAATTCTCGACAACTCAGTCGACGAGGCAATGAATGGACACGCGACAGAAATCACGCTCCAACTCCATAAAGATGGCGAAACCGTAACCGTCTCTGATAATGGGCGCGGCATCCCGGTCGACAAACATTCCAAAACAAAAAAAAGTGCTCTGGAAACCGTTCTTACGGTCTTGCATGCCGGCGGCAAGTTTGACGGCAACAACTATAAGACCGCAGGTGGACTACATGGCGTTGGTGCATCTGTCGTCAATGCACTTTCAAAAAAACTAGTTGCCATCGTGAAACGCGGAGGTGCTCAGTACAAAATGGAGTTCTCCAAAGGACATCCGAAATCAAAACTCCAAAAACTCAAAGGCGCCGTCCGCGGAACGGGAACCGCTATTACCTTCTCACCTGACCCCACTATTTTTCCGCGAACGGACTTTAACCCCGCTACTATTCGGCATCGACTCGAAATCGCGAGCTTTCTTCATCGGGGCATCAAAGTTCATTTTGTCGACGATGCCAACAAGGCAAAAGAAACTTTTCATCATGAACAAGGCATCGTGGACTACCTGGGCAAGGTCCTCAAAGAACGCAACGCACGACCAATCCATGAATCAGCCTTCACAATACGCGTGGATGATCCAGCCCGAATCGAATTAGCGCTGCAATGGACTGAATCTACGGATGAGCATCTTCGATCTTATGTCAATGGAATTCCTACCGGCAACGGCGGAACCCATGAGAATGGCTTTCGCTCTGGGCTCAACAAAGCGGTTCGCAACTACTTTGACATGCACAATCTTGTCCCCCGCGGTGTGAAAATTACTCCCGATGATATTCGTGAGGGGCTAGTTGGAATTATTTCACTTTTCATTGCAGAACCGCAGTTTCAAGGGCAAACCAAAGATCGACTCAACAACCCGGAAGTGCAAAGCACGATGGACAGTGTCATCCGCCCGGCACTTGAGCAATGGATGAACAATAACCGAAGTGTTGCCGATGGCATCATCGCTAGAATTATTGCCGCGGCTCGCGCACGTGCCGCTTCGAGAGCCGCATCGGCAGCCGTCTCGCGAAAAACAGGCGGTAAGCGCTCAATGCTTCCCGGAAAATTAAGCGATTGCCTCAACTCCGGTAGGGGCGATTCAGAGCTCTTCATCGTCGAAGGTGACTCCGCTGGTGGCTCTGCAAAACAGGGAAGGAACCGTAACAATCAAGCGATCCTGCCTCTCCGGGGTAAAGTCCTCAATACCGAGAGCGCAACCCTGAAAAAAATGATGGAAAACAAAGAAATCCAGGATTTAGTGACGGCCATCGGTTGCGGCATTGGCCCCAAACTGGAACTTTCCGGTTTAAGATACGAGCGGATTATCTTACTTGCTGATGCCGACTCCGATGGCCACCACATTACCACCCTCTTGCTCACATTTTTCTACCGCCATATGCCGCAATTGATTTCCGACGGTCGGCTTTTTATTGCACTTCCGCCGCTGTATCGCATCGACATTGGTAAACAAACTTATTGGGCGGCCGACGAAGAAGACAGAACCAAAATCTTGGCAGACCATGCCGACGGTCGCTCGAAACCCGATATCACTCGGTTTAAAGGTCTCGGCGAGATGATGCCCAAAGTCCTCTGGAACACGACGCTTAATCCGGCAACGCGACGCCTTTTAAAAGTTGAAATCGATGATCAACTTGAAACTGACCGTGTGATTAGCGACTTAATGGGACGCGACGCCTCAGCCCGCTTCCGGTTTATCATGGAACGCGCCGAAACAGCCAGCGAAATCGACGTTTAAGTCCCAAAGAATTCGCCTCTTATTGGACAGCAATCTTCTTGAATGCCGGGGCCGCCTGCGCGAACCGTAAGATGTATAACGCTTTGGTGACACCAAATTTGCTTACGGTCGTCCACATTACGAATCCATCTACCGGTGTCGCTCAGAATTCCGAATTCCAATGATGTGCCGCATACCGACGAAAGTCACGACATTTAACCGACAAAAACAATTTTTAAAAATCTGGTTTTTTTCCAATCTATCGCCGAAGTTTTTGCGGATATACGAATCGTAACAGACGCAACAAGCGTTATTAATTTGACTCTACAAGAGGAATTTGGAAATGTTGAAGAAGTCGTTGACACTCGCAGGAAAACTACTCGTTGCTCCCGCTCTCCTACTAATCGTAAGCCCGTCGGTTAGCAGTGCACAAAATCAGTGCCCCATCCAACAAGCTAAGATGGCCGCAGCACGTAAAACGATGAACGTGTCCATCGCAGCCCCCGCCGAAAAAGATATCGTCGACACAGCCGTTGGCGCCGGATCCTTCAATACATTGGTTGCCGCTGTTAAGGCAGCTGGCCTAGTTGAGACTTTGAAAGGTGAAGGCCCCTTCACAGTTCTTGCTCCAACTGACAAAGCGTTCAAAAAACTCCCCAAAGGAACGGTTGAAACGCTGCTCAAGCCGGAAAACTTAAAGGCACTTCAGGGAATCCTGACCTACCACGTCATTCCTGGCTCCGTAATGGCAGCAGATGTTGTCAAACTTACTTCGGCGAAGACTGTTCAAGGCGATCCTGTAACCATCAAAGTCACTGACGGTGGCGTGATGATCAACGGCGCTAAGGTTGTGACCACCGACATCAAGTGCAGCAACGGTGTTATTCACGTCATCGACTCAGTAATTCTGCCACCAAAAAAGGCTGACATTGTTGACACTGCGGTTGGTGCGGGTGCATTCAACACACTCGTTGCCGCTGTGAAAGCTGCCGGTTTGGTCGAGACTCTCAAGAGCGAAGGTCCCTTCACTGTGTTCGCTCCTTCCGATGACGCATTCAAGAAGATTCCTGCCGCCACAATCGCGGAACTTTTAAAGCCAGAGAACAAGGCGAAACTCGCTTCCATTCTCACTTATCACGTCGTTCCCGGCAAAGTAATGGCCGCAGACGTTGTGAAGCTGTCGTCTGCAAAGACCGCAAACGGTCAGGAAGTTGCGATCAAAGTTGTCGATGGAAAAGTCATGGTTGATGGTGCTACCGTCGTCAAGACAGATATCGATTGCAAGAATGGCGTCATTCACGTCATCGACTCGGTTATCATGCCTAAGTAGTTTTATTCTGCTGGCTGAATAAATATCACTCTGACTCGACTGAAAAGTTGAGTCAGAGTTTTTTTTTGGAGTGACCGCTGCTTTTTGATCTCCCCCTTGCACCCTTTTACATCCTCAGGCTAATTCAGCGTTGCAAAACAACTCAATCAATGCCTGCATTTTAGGGAATCGTAAGTTCTTGCCCTTTTAATTTGAGACACAATTCAGCGATGATCGTTGGCTTGGCCACATCTGCAACGCTCTCCCCGAGATGAAATGCTGAATATTTTTCGAAAAAAACCGAAGGGCAACCTTTTTCGGACAGCCGTCACTCCGCACGATCGTGATATTAGGTTTTGAACCGACAAGCACAACTCGTTAGACTAAAGGTGGAAGTTTTACCTTTTCGGAGAGTCCACCTATGAAGTTCGACGGCGATAATCTTAAATCCCGAGGAAAAACCTCATTCAAATTTAGTTTTGTTATGTTGGCAATCGCCCTCGGGATCAGTGCCGAAGCTCACGCGTGGCAGATTGATGAAGTGCAGGACGAACCTGCTGCCGTCTTGACACCGAAACTCAATTCAAATGTTGCACAACCTGACACTGCAGTTCAGGAAAAGGATGAACCCGAAATCAATACTGCGCCGCTGCCAAGCGAACAAAAAACCATCGGAAAACAATTCGCCCAGCTCCATTTAACGGATGGCTCAATCATTGGTGGTGATTTTTTAGCCGTCGACATCGATGTAAAAACCAGTTACGGCATGCTCAAGATTCCGATTTCGAGAATTATCAAATTTCAGCCCGGCCTAAATACCCGACCCGATTATGTGGAGTCCATTTCGTCGCTTTTCGAAAAAATGGGCGACCCGGATGAAAAGACACGAATTGCCGCGCAAAAAGAATTACTATCACTTGGCATAAAAAATCAATTGCTACTTGATGAACTCGAAACTCAAGCTAATGAAAATCAGAAAAATTTACTTGCTGAAATCCGCAAGGCATTCGCAGAAGAAGTAGAACTCAACGAGGAAGAGATGATTCCCATGGATCAGCCTTCGGCACTCAAGGACACTATAGTCACTCCGGACTTTTCCATTGTCGGAGAAATTCAGCAGAAACAATTTTCCTTAAAAAGTAAATTTGGCGACCTTAAAGTTGAACTAAGCGATATCAAATTTGCAGATCGAAGTATCGAGACTACCGGCCCGGATGTGAGAAAGACCGTCTCGGTTCCTGCGGAGGCTTTTTTCCAGCGGACTCCCAAGTCAACGAAAATAAGAGTCAACAAAGGTGATCGGATTACCATTCGGGGAAGTGGAACCGTCCAATGGACCAACTGGAACAATACAAGTTCTCCAGAAGGCCTGACCAATCGAAGTCAGTGGAATGGCATCAACTCAGGTAAACTGACAGCCAGGGTTGGCAAGGACAATTCCCAATGTGTTGCAATTGGAACCAATGGCAACTTCGTCGCCAAATCGAGTGGTATTTTGTATTTAGGAATTGCCATGCGAGACAGCTATGCCGGAAATGGCAATGGCTACCGATGGACCGGAGAGTACCAGGCAAAGATTGTAGTTAGCCCTGCTAAACAGTGAGCACCGTAGAACTTCGGCAAGCTTACGCTGGGTGAGTCCCTCAAAAAAAACCTTCTTTTCGATTGTTGAGACTGATTGCCTATCCCGAGGGTTCTGCTCCAACCAGCAATTCTTTTCTATTCGTAGAAAATTGGATTACAATGAATCTGTCTTCGTGAAGCCACTCCCTGCTTTGGAATCAAATCGTGAAAACCGCAACAGTCCTTTTCCTCGCTCTACTGACTTGCTCCACAGCAGGGGAATCGCGACTAAAAGCGCAAACACAACCAACGGTTAAAGAAACTTCGCCCGAAGCCGTTCGAATTGAAGGTATCGTTACCGGCAGGAAAAAGTACTCGATTCGTGTCAAACAGGGTGAGCAAGAATTCGATGTCAAGCTGACCGACGGCGTTGCCATTGCATTGAAAATGAATCGCCCCTGGTACGATTGGAAAAATCAACAGGTAGTGGTCGATGCAATCGCTGAAAATGTCGATGCGGCAGATTTAAAACGAGTTGGAGTCCCGTTGCCAGCTAAGCAGTTATTTTTGATATCTCGCCTCGGGAATACCCAAACCATGCAGTCCACGATGGCTGAAGACATCAAACGACTCAATTTTTATTTGTTAACGCCCGAAGACACCGGGCATCACTTACCCACAGCAGACGAGCCCTTCCTCTCAGGTGAATTATTCGTCGACAACAATCAGCCCCACTTGATCGTGAATGACGAAAAAATCCCAATCATGCTTGGATTTCGATTTGCGACGATGAATGGGTTTTCAGTCAACCAGCTCAAACCCAATCAAACGCAGGTTTTTCTGACGGGCACGCGTGGGAAAAACGAGTCTGAGATACACACATCACGTATTTTATTCCAGCCAATCCAGCAGCAAATTAACGAACAGGCCAGCAGCGCTGAACCGGCAATTAAAATTGCCAACGACGAATAATCATCGGGGTCTTAATTTTTACCGACTTCTTTTTGATTGACCCAGTAGTCAATTCCAGTTGAACTCACCCATAACGCCTTTCGCCCAAACAACCACCCTATGAAATCCTCGATCCTATCCAGCCTCGTTCTTTTCACTTTGTTAATTAATCCAGTTTTTGGCAACGAAGACGCCAGTGAAAATTCTCCCAACGTCTTATTCATTGCCATCGATGACATGAATGACTGGGTTGGATTTCTTGATGGCCACCCTCAAGCAAAAACACCTAACATGGATCGACTTGCGAAACGCGGGGTTAATTTCACCAATGCGCATTGCATCGCCCCTGCGTGCTCCCCCTGTCGACTCGGATTGCTGCTGGGAATTGAACCCTTTCATTCCGGACTTTACCCATTTTACGATCAGCCCAAAATCCCCGCGTCGGTTCTGTCAAAATACACGAGCCTGCCTCGGCTGTTTCGTGAAAATGGCTACCAGACTTTTGGGGCAGGGAAAATTTTTCACGGGGTCAAAGAAAACACCAATGACTGGGATCACTACCGAACCCATATACCTGGTGGCCTTAATCGAGCTGTTGAAAAAGGTTACCAGCAAAACCAGTCATCTAAAATGTCGTTTTGTCCAACCACCAATCCACTCTCCGATCACCCGGATTACCAGGTTGCTGATTATGGAATCAAAGTAATTGAACAACAGCATGACCAACCGTTTTTCCTAGCGGTTGGAATTGTGAAACCTCACTTACCATTCATCTGCCCACAACCCTTTTTCGATATGCAGGCCGAGACAATTCAGCCGCCTTCCATTCTCGCAAATGACTTACAGGATGTTCCCTGGGTTGGACGATCGATGGCCAAACTTGGGGATGATTTCAAATTTCGCAAAGATAAATCCTGGGAAAAAGTCCACCGTGCATATCTCGCTTGCAATTCCTGGGCGGACTACAACGTGGGACGGGTCGTCGATGCACTTCAAACCAGCCAGTATGCCGACAACACGATCATTGTGCTCTGGTCAGATCATGGCTACCACCAAGGAGAAAAACGCAGTTTTCGAAAATTTTCTCTATGGGAAGAATCGACTCGAGTGCCCTTTATCATTCTTGATCCACGCCCCGGACAAATGAAGTCCGGGGTCTGCAAGGAAGCAGTATCACTCATCAACATCTACCGCACACTCGGAGAACTTACCGGAATCGAGGTTCCAAAATATGTCGACGGAACCAGCCTGGTAAAACAGATTCGTAACCCAGCCACCAAAGTAGCCAGCCCTGCAATCACCACATGGGGACGAGGAAATTATTCTCTCCGAGATGACCAATGGCGTTACACACGCTATTTTGACGGAACCGAAGAACTCTACGACCACAGAAGCGATCCCAACGAATGGAACAATCTCGCAGAATCTCCCGAAGCAGGTGCTATTAAACAGAAATTGACTGAGTTTTTCCCAAAAAACGAAGCAGCTTTAGTTGAATCCGGCATCTCACTCTGGAACAGTGTCGATGCAGATCAACCTGAAAAACTACAGCAATTTAAAAAAAATACTTGGTCTCAAATGAAAAAGAAATTGAAACCAAAAATTGAATAACCGGCCAGCAACTGTCTATCTTGAAACTACCGGCCTGGCTTACCCTCTACCGCGACGACCGCCAGTTTCTTTCCATCGGGGCTAATCGCTACACGCGTTGGCGATTGCATTCCCAATTCCGTGAAATCTGCAACGGCTTCCCATTTACTGCCGGGGCTCCACTGCTTTAATTTCGCCCCCTGAGCCATCAAAATACTGCCATTGGGCGTCCAAGCATAGTGGTGATTTTCACCTTCAATCATGACCAATGGGCGAATCGAAAATGTCGTCGGATTCAATTCCTTGATCCACACTTCTCCGTTACCTTGCCTGTGGACAAAACTAAAATTGTCTGTGCCTGGAATGATCTGAGGAGAAACAGGGATCGCATCCCCCGTAATATATCGAGCAGAATTGTTTTGAAGATCCACCAACTGCAAACTAAATCCGTACCTTGACCAAAATAAAATTTGTTCCGTCGATCGATTCCAGGCGTAATAGCCGACTGGCTCCCGCTCTCCAAGATTCTTTAATACCCACTTTAAATTCTTGCCTTCGCGATCACTTGACCAAATACTCTGATTGGCAGTTTCACCGTCGGTTACAAACGACAAAGTCTGATTGTCTTTCGAAACCTGCGGGGAATACTCCTGATCCGAACTGTCGGTAAGTTGTCGAATCTCTGCCGTCGCCAAGTCGAACTCGTAAACATCAGTTCGATCAGGTTGGTAATTGGCCGTAAACAAAAACGTCTTACCGTTGGGGGTAAACCAGGGTTGATTATCGTAGCCAACGCGTTGAGTCACATTCCGGCCGTTGACAATCGAAATTAAATTTTTCTCTTCCACAACGTCGAATAAATATATATCGCACTCGGGCAATTCCAACACCTGTTCCGGCGGATCATTCTGGACAGCCAAAACGGACACGGAATTGAGAACAACCGCGATCACGAATAAAGAGGGTTGGATTACGCTTTTCATGAATTTGGTTCTTTCGATTTCTCGGAGTCTTCTCTTGTTTCTGCAAGCCACTGGTCGGTACTTTGGGGATCTGCAAGCCGGCAAATTTCCTCTAGCTGATCCGCGACCGAAAATAGATCTTCCCGCCAAACGTCATGCTCAACATCCGCGGGACACAACTCTGCCATTTCATCAATCAGCAGAATAAATCGAAGTAGATGCCGAAATATAACGCCCTCTTGCTTTTGCAACTTATGGCTAGTGATGTATTTATTAAAATCCGTTCCGTATTGCAGCAGTTCACCCACTACCCATACCGGTGTGATCCTCACGTCGTGGACTCCGGGAAAATCATGCTGAAATAAACGCTGGAGCTTATGCGGTAAGCTTAGAACCGGAACGTAGTCGTCCTCGTCATACCAACCCCGTTTTTTATCTTCGTCTTCATCCTCCTCCCGACTCCCTAGTTCTTCCGCGGTCGCTAAACCCAGTTTTAGAAGTTGAGAATCGAGCCGCGTCGTTGCCAGGGGCCCCGCAGGCAGTACATCCAGCCGCGGAATCCGAATCGCTTTCCCCAGTGACCGAGAGAGCTGAAGAATACTTTCGAAAGCCATAATGCGCTCATTCGTATCCGCAATCCCTAAATGATTCATCAAAAATAAGGCGTAAAGTGGATGTACGCCTCGTAACTTTAAGAGGCCAGCCATCTTCTCAGTAGGTGTCGCGGTCTCCGGTTTGTACTCTATTTCGCGCGAACCAGCCTCAAGAACCTCTTTGGGCTTCTTGCGAGTTTGTTCCATGGGTTTGGTTTCAGGCGTTGATCGTCGCTGTCCCAAATCAAGAGTCATTGAAGCTGCAGGTTTCTCTTCCACCTCAGTTTCGTTTGCAGTATCTGACTCGACCGATTTCCCTTCATCTAACTCAGCTAACGGGGGTTTGGGATCGAGCGTCAAATAACCGCCTCGCCACAGAGTAACCAACTGCTGATTCAGACGTTTTTGTGCAGTAATCTGCTCTTTCGGAGCAAGCAAGCGGCCCGCTACTAACTTGCGAATCCGAGCGACGTCCGAAGAAGCATCGAGCATGTAGACTAACAATCTCCAGGGGAGCGGGCCACGGCTCGCCAAATCAGCCGAAGGGGCATTGATCAATTGCTGAAACTGTTGCTCCGACCAATATTGTTGACCCTCGCGACGCTTAGGCTGTTTCTTTTTCAGTGCCTTCTTCGCCTTCCTCAAACCAACATCTTTGGTATCGTCCGGAATTTGATCGTATTTTTCTTTCCACTTGAGAATTTTCACATCATCTTCATGAGGCAATGCAAAAACATATCCGCGGTCGTCAAATTGCGGTCGCCCTGCCCTGCCAAACATCTGGTGCACCGAACTTGGTTCGATCAACTTCATTTTCCCACGAGGACCCTTGATCAAAGTTGGTAACACAACGCTTCGCGCCGGTAAGTTGATGCCCGCTGCGAGCGTCTCAGTACACACACACACACTAAGTAATTTCTCTTGAAATAATTCTTCAACAATTCTTCGGTACCTTGGAAGGACACCCGCGTGATGCACGCCAATACCCCGCACCAAAATTTGCTTTAGCTTAGGCCCCACCCCTTGAGACCAATCGAACTGACTCAATCGATCACTCAATAATTTTCGTTGCTCTTGGTCGACGCACTTCTTACCCTTAAGCGTTTCCGCGACCGTCCAGCATTGTTCACGATTGAAACAAAATAGTAACAACGGGGTGTAACGCGCATCTTCCTGACCCTGGAACATCGCTTCAATTTGATCTGGGAGAATTTTGTCTTCAATCCAGTGGTAGGAAAGTGGAACCTTTCGATCACTACTCTCAACTAATTTCAAATTGCGGCTATGCACTCGATTCAACCACATCGCAAACTCTCGGGAGTTTCCGACAGTCGCTGAAAGTAACAACGTCTTAATATGAGCCGGCAACAACCCCAAGCCAAACTCCCAGACAATTCCCCGTTCCGGATCATTGAAACTATGGAATTCGTCCATCACTACGGCCCACACGTTTGCAAAATCAAAAGCCTCTGGGTGCAGCAAACGGTTAAGCAATATTTCCGCGACAACAACCTGAATTCTCGCATTCGGATTCACCTTGCGATTACCGGTCACCAGGCCAACGTCTTCAGCCGAAAACCCCCATTCCACAACCGTTTTTTGAATATCGCGGAATTTCTGATCCGTCAATGCAATCAAAGGCGTTGTATAGTATGCCATTTTGCCAAGCTTGAGTGCTTCGAAAAGAGCTGCCTCAGCTATCAATGTTTTGCCAGTGCCCGTGGGGGCACAAACCAAAACTCCTTGGTCTGACGTGAACCAAGAAAGTAAGGCCTCCTCCTGTACCGGATAGGGCTCGAATACCAATTGATCGAAATACAATTCTGCAATTTCGTCGCGCCGGTCTTGTAAATCATCCGTTGAAATAGCGAGCTCCACTGACTTCAGTCTGTTATCAAATTGATTGCGGCAACCAGTACAATTGATTGTTACGACCTTGCCAGCACTTGCAACTGCTGTCGGATTCGACTCCATATTTTCAAGAGTATTATTGGATCATGGGGCAAATGACGACCACCATCTCAAACCTAGGCCTCCGTTGGCACCGGTTTTGCTTAATCAATCATTGCCACCTGACAAGTCCTGATCAGGCACTGATTTTTAACCACAATTGGAAAGGAATGTTGATGTCACGTCGATCCAAGCCAAGGCGAATAACTAATTTCTTTGGAGCGTTTCTACTGGAAGCCGCCGCAGTGGTGATATTTTTGTTTCTCTTTTTACAGGCTCGCGCTGAAAGACAAAAATCGTCAGATCTTGAAAGAGGACGATTTCCTTTTATCCAGGAAATTGCCCAGCAATCTCCTTTTGAAAAATTATTGGCATACCAACGCAGCCCTTCCGGGATCGAGCGATGGAGTTGTTTTTCAAACCTCCCTTGGCACCAGTAAATTTGATTTGCAAATCCTCGACCTCAGTACATTCCTCGAGAGAATCAACGCTCAATTCGAATTCAATTCGAATTCGATTCCCTTTAAGCAATGATATCTTGGATCACATTGCCGTAGACGTCCGTCAATCGAAAATCTCGGCCCGCATAACGATAGGTAAGCTCCGCATGATTGAGCCCCAAGAGATGTAAAATGGTGGCATGCCAATCGTGAATGTGGCACTTTCCATCAACCGCGACCGCGCCTAATTCGTCGGTCCCTCCATAGCTAAAACCGCCTTTCACGCCTCCGCCAGCCATCCACGTAGTGTATCCCTTGTTGTTATGATCCCGGCCGTCACCTCCTTGCGCATAAGGAGTCCGTCCAAATTCGCCAGCCCAGATCACCAGCGTTTCGTCAAGTAATCCACGCCGTTGAAGATCTTCGAGTAGCCCTGCGATAGGTTTATCGATTTGATTGCAGAGCTGAGGTAATCGAGTCGTCATATTAAAATGGGTATCCCAATTGTCGTGTGAGATTTCAACAAATCGCACTCCCGACTCAGACATACGTCGAGCAAGCAGACACTGCTTTCCAAATTTATCCGTTTCACCTTGACCAATCCCGTACAAATCAAGCGTCTTCTGATCTTCCTTGGATAAGTCAAGCAAGTCTGGCATCTCAGCTTGCATCCGAAATGCGAGTTCATACGATTCGATCACTCCCTCAACACCGGGATGCTCTTTTTCACGGCGAAGCTTTTCTTGATTTAGCTTCTGAATAAATTCAAGCTGCTGCCGTTGTTGCCGGGTGTTCAAACGGGGATTGGCAATATCCGGAATGCCTCCCCCCGTACTCTGGCCTCGCATCCTTCCGCCACCACGAGAGCCGCCAAGCTTGGTTCCTTGATAAATGGCAGGCAGAAAAGAACTGCCATACGTTTGTGCATTCCCAGCTCCCGGATTAACTGAAACAAATCCAGGCATGCTGTCGTTTTCCGTGCCCAAACCATAGAGAGTCCAGGCACCCAATGAAGGTCGCACAAATTGTGCATTACCTGTATGCATTTGAGTCAATGCTCGTGGGTGAACCGGAAGATCAGTATTCATTCCCTTCAGTAGACATAGCTTATCGGCCTGCTTACCGAGGGCTGGAAACAATTCTGAAATGCGCAGACCACTTTCTCCGCAGGCGGGAAAATCCCAAGGAGATTTAAGAATCGAACCTCGAAACTTGCCTGTTTTTCCGTGATTTTTGATCAATTCAGGTTTGTAGTCAAACGTATCGACGTGAGACGGGCCACCCCGCATGCAGAGAAAAATCACACGCTTGGCTTTAGTAGGAAAGTGCGGATCTTTAGCGGCAAGCGGATTTTTGTTCTCCCCTCGGTCATCGCGCGCCTTAGCCAGAGTCGCTAACGACGAAAAAGCGAGAAACCCAAATCCAGACGAAACTGATTTCAACAACGCGCGTCTCGACAGGAACTGCGAAGGATTAATTTCTGCATTCATCACGGTCTCTCCTTTTTCTGAGATCCAAGCACCTTAGTCAA
>JAALLA010000001.1:22585-25727 GCA_011087765.1 Pirellulaceae bacterium | reverse complement strand
CTTAGTCAAACACCTTGGTAAGACTGAAATCGTCTTAATTCACAAAACGGAACTCAGCCGATGCGAGAATGCCCTGACACAAAGCACTTAACTTTTGCACATTCGACGACGGACCAAACCGAGTTCGACTGGTTTCAAAATTACGATAAAACGACTCGGCCGCACGCAACTCAGTACTATTTGCCCGACGCCCGAAAGCGAGTAAAAATGCCAACTTTATCTGATCTTTGGTTTGACTTTCCTCTTTGATCAAACGAGCCGCCATCTTATCGGCCTGCTGAATCACAAATTGATTATTCAAAAAATAGAGTCCTTGATCGGGCGTATTGGAAGTCTCACGGACTCCAATCACCATGCTAGATTCGGCGAAATCAAACACCTCCATTGACCGTGTTACGTTATCTCGAATCACCGGCAAATAGACACTTCGATACAGCACTGGCTGGTCGATTTTCGCCAGCGACGGGGAAGTTGGTGAGGCAGATTCCTGCATGCCTCCCTTGCGGTTCATTCTTGAACGACCACCTGGACGCCGGCTAGGCAGCCCAGTTTTTACGTCCGGATTAGATGAGCCAATCGTGGAAATCAATACCCCGTCCCGAACCAAAGCGGTTCCTATTTCTGCAACTAAAGAACCCCGAGGTCGGCCAGAATCCAGATCTCCGCTAATTCTCAAGATTGAATCCCGTAAAACCTCTGCTTCCAGCCGCCGCGGCTCCATCCTCCAAATCAATTGATTTTCCGGATCGAGCTGGAAACTGGCTTCCTTGAATTCAGAATCCGATCGATAAATCCTGGAAGTCGCAATTTTCTTAATCAGAGTCTTCACGCTCCAATCGTTGTTTTGAAAATCACGTGCTAAGTGATCCAACAATTCAGGGTGTGTCGGAGCTAGTCCTGTCGCTCCAAAGTTTTCTGGCGACCTGACAATCCCATTGCCAAACATATGTTGCCAGACACGATTAACCATCACCCGGGCGCTGAGAGGGTTGTCTTCACTCGCCATCCACCTTCCTAATTCCAATCGCCCAGAAGCTCTGGCAGGAATCGAAGCTGGCTTGTCGACCAAAACCTGTGGAAATCCTCGCTTGATCTCTTGGGCAGGCTTGTCAAATTCTCCCCGCACAAGCAAACGCGAGTTTTCAGGCCGGGACTTCGTTTGGACACCCATGAAATAGGTATACGGATTTCCCTGATCATCGTATTGCTGAATTTTGGCCCTCAATCCTCCCACCACGGCAGACAATCTGGCGATGTTGGCAGCAGAAGCTTGCGGATTACTCGAGGTATCACCTTGACGCTGAGCCCGCCTGGCAAATTGAGCCTCCCTTAATTCCATTTGTTTTTCAGCAAGCTGAGACTTAAGTTCAGCCAACTGGCTCGCAGAAATTCGTTTATCAAAAGGATTCAGATCAGCTGTGGGCAGAACCAGCAAATTGCTGGGATGCCGATTTTGCAAGGTATCAATCGTCCCGTAATGCGTCGTCGTGCTGTTGAAGATCCCCGCCATCGCATAATAATCAGCCTGAGGAATCGGATCAAACTTATGATCATGGCAGCGAGCACACGCAACCGATATACCTAGAATCACGCGGGTGGCGACATCGATTTGCTCATCAATCAAATCGTGATTGAACTGACGGCTATTTTGTTCCGTCAGTGTCTTCGGGCCGATCGCCAGGAATCCAGTCGCGACAAGGTTTTCAGACCACTGCTGGTCAGTTTTCACCGGCAACAGATCACCGGCGATCTGTTGTTCAATGAATTCATTGTAAGGCTTGTCAGAATTGAAAGCATCAATCACATAATCTCGGTACCGCCACGCTTGAGGGTAGGTAAGATTCAACTCCTTCCCAGTTGACTCGGCGTACCTCGCGACATCCAGCCAATGCCGGCCCCAGCGCTCCCCAAATTCATCCTTCGCCAACAGTGAATCTACAATGTGTAAGATTGCTTGCTCGCGATTTTGGTCCCAGCGTTTTTCGAGCCACTGAATCTGCTCAGGTGTTGGAGGCAAACCAATAAGATCGAATGAAAGGCGTCGCAAAAAGATGGTTGCCTCAGCATCTTCGGAGGGTGTTAAATTTTGTTGCTCCAATTCATGCAAAATAAAACGATCAATATCTGAAATTGGCCATTCCTGATTCTTCACTGCAGGGGGGGAGTAAGAAACCGGTTTCTGAAAAGCCCAAAACTGACGGCCTTTCTCAATTTCTTCCGGAGTAATTTTTGTATTGACTTTACTTTCTTTAAGCACGCGAGGGTCTGGAGCTCCCATCTCTATCCATTGACGGAAATCAGAAATAATCTCATCTGACAACTTTTTTCGCGGTGGCATCTTGTAATCGTCATGATTGATCGCACTCCAAAGTAAACTCTCGTCAAGATCTCCGGGAACGATCGCAGGCCCGGAGTCGCCGCCACTCAAGACACCCAGTTTTGTGTCCAGCCACAGTCCACCTTTGACCTGACTACGTGTCGAATGACAACTGTAACACTCGCGAACCAGCACAGGACGAATTTTGGTTTCAAAAAATTTCGTTTGGTCAGCAGTCAACGCGACAGACTCTACTTCCATCTGCTGAGCCACGAGCGCCTGCGAAGTCCCCAGGTTAACCACCAAGAGGGCCAATAGCTTAGCAACCTGTTTTATTCGAATGATCATTTCATCTCCCTTAGAAACCTCGCCACGGCTCATTGACTAACAAATTTATCGTCGTTTTGAGCTTCATCCGCACGGAAAAAATCCTAGCCAGCCGTTTATTTTTTTCGCCGATTCCTTTCGCTACCCCGCATGTTCTCCCCGCCCTGATGGCGATGCTCCCTTTCCAGTTTGCCCCGCCTCGCGTCTCCTTGGTCGCGTGGAGAATGGCCAGTGGGCTTCAAACCTCGTCCACCACGTTGACTTTGAGGACCGCGATCCATTTCCCGAGAACGGTAGCCACTCCCCCGCTGACCAACCTCTGGTCGAGACCTCTCCATCCCTTGCTGCCGTGAATGATCTGAATTTCTTCCTCGCATCTTACGAGAGGAATCACTCGCCCCTTTCCGTCGCTCGGCACCTCGGTGCGCCGATGAAGGTCGATCCAGGTCCTCTCCTTGTGCGCCTCTTTGGTGACCTCGGTGCCCAGCCGCTGGACGA
>JAALLA010000001.1:16251-22485 GCA_011087765.1 Pirellulaceae bacterium | reverse complement strand
CCCCACGACGATTCGATTCAACATGGCCACGGCGGTGCTGGCCACCATGATCGCGCCCCGTCCTTCCATGATCATGATGCCCCCGTGAATTAGCATTTCCCTGTCTTCTCTCCCCCGATCGCGAAGGAGCATCAGATTTTCGTCGACGAGAATCCTGACCGTTACGGTCTCCATGTTGCTCCCGATGCGATCTCGAGTGCGTCTCCTCAGGACGTCCTTTTTTACGTCCCGAATCATCCGCAGATTTCCTAGATCGTTTAGATTCTATTTTAGTGGGTGGAGTTTTTTTCGAATCGCGTTTTTTTCGTCCGTTGGATTGGGCAAACAATTCCGATGCGCCCAAAGTCACACTCAACACCAAACCAAGCACCAAAAATATATTTTTCATTGCAGTAGCCTACTCGTTCAGAAAATTGTTTCGTCAACCCAACGTCCCTATCTTGAGCACGTGAACAAACAGGATAAAAGACAGTAAAATTCTCCATTTATGAATATAAATGAAGAACTAAACGGCAGCTCAGGTTTTTAAGCAATAGAATTAAAAGGCAGATTCTTCCCCAGGGGTGTCCCTGTTCTCTGCTTTTTGCGTGCAAAACCTTTAGGACGTGATCGAGTTAATCATGGTTGACGAACAACTGCTGCCAGTCCGCAACGAAATTGTAGACGCACTCAAACGAGATCGCGAAGAAGCCCTCGCCGAGTACTTTTCAATGGTCCAAAGTCGTTTGAAACGGATTGTAAACTTTCGACTTGACTATCGTTTAAGCGGGCGGGTCTCCGAATCAGACGTCATTCAGGAAACCTATGTTCGCGCCGCCAAGCGAATTGACAGCTTCCTTGAAAAGGACGACATGCCGTTTTTTGTCTGGCTACGCTTAGAGGTCAATCAAAAACTGCACGAAATTCACCGCCATCATTTTGGAGCAGAAAAAAGAGACATACGTAAAGAAATTAAACTCGGCCAAACGAATGATTCAGGTAAAACTTCGATGGCGTTGGCCGCCCACATCGTTGCCCAACTGACTTCGCCAAGTCGCTTGATCGAACGTGCGGAACAAATTTCAATTTTAGAAAAAACGCTGGCTGACATGAATGAATTAGATCGGGAAGTCATTGCCCTTCGACATTTTGAGGAACTTTCAAATATTGAAACTGCCGAAATTTTATCGATCGAACCGTCCGCCGCAAGCAAGAGGTACCTGCGAGCACTGAAGAAACTTCGAGAGATCATGGAAACTGCAAAGGGACACAATGGTAGCTAACTCTTCTGACAATTCGCAAAGCGAACCTGAAATACTTGAACAGATCGTTGATCATTTCACCAATCGGCTCCGGGCAGGGGAACATCCTGCGATCGCGGATTATCAGGCTCAACACCCTGAATTTAAAGATGAAATTGAAGACCTGCTCGCATCCGTCGCAATGATCGAGCAACTTAAATCTGATCCAACGAATTCGCCGGCCAAATCGAGGTCCCTCGACGAAGTCTCCGGGCTCAATCAAATTGGCCCCTACAAAATCAATGGAGAAATCGGCCGTGGGGGAATGGGGGTAGTGTTCGAGGCAGTTCATGAATCGCTCGGAAAACGTGTCGCAATCAAAGTGATGCCAACACCGCTCATCAACAGTAAAAACTTTGTCGAACGATTCAAAAGAGAAGCACAGTCCGCCGCGAGATTACACCACACAAATATTGTCAGCGTATTCGGCGTCGGCGAGGGAGAGGGATATCATTACTACGTGATGGACTTAATTGAGGGGCAGACGCTGGGCGCAGTCATCAACGGCATCAATGCATCCGATCCCAATAGCACCAAGATAGACCGCTATGAAACCCGCGTGGATATGAGTGGAGAACTAACTCTGGCGTACAACGCGTCGACTCCTTTAGAAAACCCTTCGGTAACCTCACACGAACAAACAACGACGTCCGAAAGTTCAGCCGTCAAGCCTCATGCACGACCGATCAAAAAGGCCAGCCACTATCGCTGGGCGGCAAGAATTGCGGCGGACATCGCCAATGCGGTCGCCTTCGCCCATGACGCCGACCTTCTTCACCGTGACATCAAACCTTCAAATATCATTCTCGACCAGAAAGGCCAGGTTTGGATTACCGATTTTGGACTCGCGAAAGATACACGCAGCGAAATCAATCTTACAAAAACGGGTGACGTCATCGGAACGCCACAATACCTTTCCCCCGAATCACTCGAAGGGAAATACGACTGTCGCAGTGAAGTCTATTGCATTGGATTGACGCTCTACGAACTGGCTACACTGCAACCCGCCTTTCACAATGGAACCACGGCGGAAATCATTCGGGCGATTGCGACATCTTCTCCACCATCGCCTCGAAAAATTAGCCCCGGCATTCCGATCGATCTCAGTACCATCATCGAAAAGTCAATTTCAAAAAATGCAGAAGAACGCTACCCAACTGTCAAAGATCTTCAACGGGATCTCATTGCCTTCGTGGAAGACCGAACGATTGCAGCGCGCCCACCGTCAACCGTGGAAATGGTCAGCAAGTGGGGCCGTCGCAACCCGCTAGCGGCCTCACTTTCGGTCGTTTCTTTCATCCTCTTACTACTCGTAGCTGCAGCAACTTCTTTTGGCTACCTGTACACCAAAGATGCCCTCGATCAAGAAGCAAAAAAATCAGCACTCTTAGAAATCCAAATCAGAGAAACTGATGAGGCCAACCAAAAAGTTAGTGCAGCCTACAAAAGTCAACAAAGTGAATATCAGCGAGCCGAACGCAATGTTGATCTTTCAATCCAAGCGTTTGATCGGATGTTCAAACAACTCGTCGCCAAAGACTCGGCAGACTCAACCGAACTTAGCATCGATGGGCTCGAAGATTTACAAGGGATCGAAACCTCGATTACGAAACAAGATGCCGTTTTCCTGGAAGAGTTCCTTTCCTTTTACGACAAATTTGCTACGAACAACTTTGACAACCAGGACCTTCAAGCCGAATCAGCTCGCGCTTTCCGGCGCGTCGCCAACATCTATCAATTGCTCGGAGAAGTTGACCGCTCTTTTGATGCCTACAAAAAATCAATTGAACTGTACAACAAAGTTCTCGTTGATTCTCCCGACGCTAAAGAATCGTTAATTGCTTTAGTGCAAACCAAAAATGAACTCAGCCGAGCTTACCGACGTGACCACAATCTTCCCGAGGCAATCGCTCAAAACCAAAATGCGATCCAACTTTTAAATGACGTTCCCGTTGAACAACTCGACAACCGGTTGAAATTAGAATTGGCAAAAACATTCAACTCCATCGGTTCCAGCCTTGCTATCAATGCCGTCATCTTTGACAGCCTTGAAGAAAGTCGATTACCCAAAAATGGGACTCCGGGATTCCACCGTCATGCCGATGGGCATCGGCCACCTACTTGGACTAAATTGTATCTCGAAACATATCGCTTTCGACGACCTCCACCACGGAAAGGGCAAGATCTAACGAAAAGGCCCAATGCTAATCGACCTAATGCTAATCGGCCTAATTCTAATCGACCTAAAGATGGACCTGGGTTTCCGCCTCGCGGTGCAGGCAGATCCCGCAACCACGATGCCCTCCTGAGAACTTTACGGCGAAGTAAAGAAGGTGCAGACAGAGCGATTACGATCCTCGATCAGCTAATTGCCGACGAACCGGACAATGCAGACTATCGATCAGCCCGCGCTGAATGCTACGGCTGTCTAGCTTGGAGCAAGGTCGAGCCCGACCAAGAAACTGCATTAAAAATGCGAAGCCTCGCGATTGCGGAACTCGAGTCCTTAATTTCCGAATCCCCCAACCATTCAAACTACCGCTACCGCCTCGCCTTGGCCTATTCGCTCAGCAATCCCTCAGATTCGCCGGATAATCGAAAACTGATGCTGGAAAGTTCGATCAAAATAGCGAACGATCTCAAAACCCAATTCCCTAAAGTTCTCGACTATCATTACCTATTTATTTCCGTCCAAAACACCTTAGCAGCCAATTTTGTTTCCGCTGGAAATTTAGACGAAGCATTGAGTGCATTCCAAAGCTCGAAAGATACTTTTGAGTCGATTTTACAACTAAATCCAGATGGTACTGCGCTTCGACAAACGGATCAGTTATTTGGCATGCAGCTTCGCAGCCTCGTTGAAACAGCAGAGAAAAACGCAAATGAAAAAACCGCCCAGGCAGCCAAAAGTATTCGCAACGATTTGCGTGAAATGATCTCGGAATATCGCATTCGTCAGGGCTCGACATCTCAAAAGTAAATCGTGCACGACGCTGCCACCAAACAGGCAGACTGTGGCCCAAAGACAGGACGACCGACACTACTAAAATCCATTGCGAGAGCGGAGCCGTTTCGTGGAAGTTATTAACGACAGCATTTACAACCACCCACGCTACTACGACCTGATTTTTGGCGCTGACTGCGCTGCTGAAACGCGTTTTATTTGTGACGTCAATCAAAAGTACCTCAATAATCGAGCGACTCGACTATTCGAGCCTGCCTGCGGAACCGGCAGGTTAATGTACAATCTCGCCAAACGGGGTCTTGAAGTCGAAGGGATCGATCTGAACCACAAAGCGATCGAATTCAGCAATCAACGATCCAAGCGCCATGATCTTCCGCAAACTGCTTTCGTTGCCAATATGGTCGAATTTCAGGCAAAACGAAAATGGGACCTGGCCTTCAATACAGTTAACAGCTTTCGACACCTTACCGACAAACCATCCGCGCTATCCCACCTTCGATGCATGGCGAAGCAAACCAAGCGGGGTGGGATCTATTTAATTGGATTTCATCTCACACCTGAAACCGAGGAACCCACGGACTGGGAATCGTGGTCTGCCCGCCGCGGTAACCTTTCTGTAATTACGAAAATGTGGACCATCAATCGATCCCGGCGGAAACGACTCGAAACTTTTGGAATGCATTTTGATGTCTACACACCAACCCGACAGTTTCGAATCAGTGACGAACTGAAAATGCGAAGCTACACACAGCATCAGTTCGCATCACTGGTTGAAGAAACGAACTGCTGGGACATCGCTGGTACTTACGATTTCACCTATGACATCAAGCAGCCAATTACAGTTGATTCGTCAAGCGAAGACGTAGTTTACATCTTAAAAAAGAGACAGAACTAAAAATACGCACTCCACCGTTCGCTGACGAGCCTACCGATCTTCAAGGTTCAAAACACGCTCTTTTGAACGCGTATTCTTTTTCTCTTTTGCATCACTGTATTTTGACTTCGCCTGTTTGTTTTGAAGTTGCCCCTTTGTACGTTGACTTCTGGGGCGACGTCGCTGAGGCTTGGTCAATCGCTGCCGGCCCGCTCCACCTGACATCGCACCGGACTGAGCCATCCTAGGCTTCCGGGGAATGTTTTTTACTTTTCCAGGAGCTACTTTGTTCTCCATTGGGGCGATCAGCGCAGGAAAAGTACTGCCCGGCTGCATTGCCATCTGAGTCACCACAGGCCGCCTACCGTCCGTCCCATGGAGATAACCCATCAAACCAATTTGAAACAGCATTAGCGAAGCCGCGACCGGAACCGCCAATCGGCTCCAATGTCGAAACAAAAGAAATAAAATGGCCATCACTGAAAGTGTCCCAAGCCCTTTACCAACCAGGAACAAAGAAACGTATTCCGGCTCGAGACTGATCAACCAAGCACAGAATGGATTTTGCTCTTCGATTACCTCGCGGTATCGATAGACAAGAAAAGCATCGTAGAGAGAGACCAAACCAATCAATCCGACAGTCGCTGCGTAGATCTTTTCAAGAAAAGCTGAGCTTTGAATTTGATTTTTTAATTGACCAATGGGTAACGCACGGACATTCACTGAATACATAGTTAATTTTTACTTTCCCGACTTGAAACACCCTAATTCAAGCTGTCCAACCAGAACAACAACAGAGCCTCACAACCAGCGCCACGATAACAAACGAATGCGCTTACACCATGGCGTTCACACAGTTCGCAACCCATTTCTTGGACGCTATTTTAAATTTTGGAAAGTGGTACAGGTTAGATGCGACAACGCGCCATTTAATTGAAACAAATTCAAATAAAAATTCAGTCGGTCCTCAAAAGGATTCCCAAAGCCAGATAATGTATCCCCAAACAGAGGTCATCAATCTTCTAACTTTAAACCAAACTTCAGCCTGGTTAATTCAGTCTGGTTAATTCAGTCTGGTTAATTTAGGTGGGAACCCAAGCGATTAACGCATGAAC
>JAALLA010000001.1:4729-16151 GCA_011087765.1 Pirellulaceae bacterium | reverse complement strand
TTGGATTCGCTCGATCGCTGCTTTTTTCACCTGCCGATTCCTTTCCCAGTTCAGACCGAATTGCGGCCTGAAGCTCATCGGGTTTGAACCCAGACGGACCTCGGCCTCCTGCGTAGGCCACGCGGCCATCTTTTCCAATCAAATACAATCGATCGGGATGCGCTGCGTAGTCCGTTCCTGTTTTGTCATCAATTTTGTCGAGGAGCGTTGGCATTTTAATACCTAATTGCTCTACAAAGTCTTTGGCCACTTGATTCCGTTCTGCGGTAGAGACAGGTTCTTCTACGATGGCATTGAACATTGGCCTTTCGCCATCAATTGCGTGAGCTTCCCGGCAGTAAATCATGAAAAATTGAACATCGGTGCCATACTCTTCAAATAGCGTCTCCAGCTGACCAGCTGAACGAACAAATGGCGGTCACGAACAACTTCCAAAAATCAGTGCAACCGGCCTACTTCCTCTGAAACTAGCAAGCTCTACGGTTTTCGATGGCTCATTCACATAGGTAAGATTAAATCCCGGAGCCACATCCCCTTTCACCGGAGGCGCGAGATTGGAAGAGTTTAAAGACCGTTTCTGCCGCTCTCGTGAAAACGATTTTCGCGAATTCCCCCCACTCCAATCCTTGGCTGAAATGACCCCATCACGGTTGACGTCAAGTCGCTGAAACTTCTCGACGCCCCGAGAATACTCAGCCTCTGTGAGCTGGTCATCTCCGTTTGCATCATATTTATCTTGCAGGTAATCCCAAACTTCAACACCACTGCTGTTTCTATTCTGTTGTCCCCTCTGTTGTCCCAAAACTGAATCCCCCCCCAAGGCAATTCCGACAAGAATCAATGACAACCCTGTGACTGTTAGACGACGTTTCATGTTTCTACCCGCTAAAAGATGACAGCACAGGTCGCCCAAGACCTGCAAGAGACAAACGGACGCTCCCATAGGACACGCATCGCCATAGGGTTCGAGACAGAAAAAAACGCAGACTAGGGAAATCAAGCTCATCGCGTACCAATCTTCGCCGCCACGATAATTAAGTAATCCACCAAAGGACTTCATAATTATCACCTGGCAACCAAGTACTGATACCTCAGGTCAACCGTGCGAAAGCGATCAGTTTGATTAACACTCGCGCAAAAAAAAGAGGCGGGTCATGAAACCCGCCTCTTTATTTAACTTAAACCGTCTGCTCAAAAATTAATCGAGGAAACCAACTAATTCTTGAGACCGACTTGGCTGTTGAAGCTTTCTTACGGCCTTCGCCTCGATCTGGCGAATACGCTCTCGAGTCACTTTGAAAATGTGTCCCACTTCTTCCAGCGTATAGCTATACCCGTCACCGAGCCCGTAGCGAAGTTTTATGATCTCGCGTTCACGATAACTGAGTGTTTTCAGAACATCCTGAATTCGCCCACGAAGCATTTCCTGCGAAGCACCAATCGAAGGACTTTCCGCCTCACCATCCGGCAAGAGGTCACCGAAATGGCTGTCCTCACTGTTACCGACAGGCCGATCAAGACTGATCGGATAACGACTCATTGCAAGCACCCGTCGTGCTTCATCGATCGTTGTCTCACTTCGTCGCGCAACTTCCTCAAGAGTTGGCTCGCGACCGAGCTCTTGAAGCAACTGACGCGAAACGGTTCGGACACGCGACATCGTTTCAACCATATGCACTGGAATTCGAATCGTTCGACTCTGATCCGCAACAGCACGGGTAATCGCTTGGCGAATCCACCAGGTTGCATAGGTGCAAAACTTGAATCCACGACGGTATTCGAATTTATCAACGGCACGCATCAATCCAGCGTTCCCCTCCTGGATCAGGTCCAGGAAGCTCAACCCTCGATTGCGATATTTCTTGGCAATAGAAACAACCAGTCGCAGGTTACCCTCGGAAAGCTCTCGCTTCGCCTTTTGGTACTTGGTGTAAATATCGCGAAGATATTTAACACGGTTACGCAAACTCGTCGGAGATTCCTGACATGCCAACAAGATCGTTCGCATCTCCTGAATCCAGGCTTCCCGCTCAATCGCGGGCTTCCGCAATTTCTTGTGTTGCTTAATCTTGTCCATCAACTCGTCGACGCGAGCACTGAAATCTTCAATCGTACGAATCATCAATTCGATACGCTGTGTCCGCAAACCGAGCTCTTCGATTAAACGAACTGCTCGACGGCGACGACGAGCTAGATTCTTCCATGCGGCTTTACGGCGAGCCTGAGTGTGAGATTTCGAAAACGCCGTAAGAAAGTCGTGCCGATTTCGCTTAAGCAAAACCGAAAGCGTGTTGAGATTATGAGGGATTCGGCCAAGAATCTGCTCTTTCTCGAGCCGATCTGTTACCGAAACCTGAACCGTTCGATCAAACGGCAGCTCTCCACGGTGAACTCTTACGAGTGTTTTATAGGCATAGCGAATGACGTAATCACATTCAAGCAATTTCGTTCGAAACTCTCGTCGAGTCTCTTCGATTCGTTTCGCTAAAGTGATTTCTTCAGTTCGAGTCAGAAGTGGAATCTCACCCATCTGAGTCAGATACATCCGGACCGGGTCGTCTGACCACGATTCAGATTCATCCACACCGGCAGCCAATTCTTCACCGTCGCTCTTGGCGGCAGTGGCATCGGTAGGAGCCGGTGGACTCGCTTCAACTACTTCTTCAAATCGTTTGGGGGCAACACGTGTTCGTGTTGCATCGTCGTCTTCTAGCAGTGCATCGTACAATTTAGCACTCCTGCGCAAAGGTTTTTAAAAATGTTTCCATTGTGAGGCGGAAGCGGTTAATCACAATCTCAACCTGAGGCAGGTCAAAATGCATACTGTGATGGATCCAAGTTTGCCTTCACACCGAATCTTAAAAGGTTACTGTCTGGTTCATGTGAAACCGTCGCAAAGGTTAATTTTTAGCAAGTTCCAAGCAGCAAAGTGGGCTAGCATTCAGCAAGTGCTGATTAAACCGTTCGTCGGAATAAATCTCGAAGTCCATGTGGAGAAATCGCAACATACAGCGAACCCCAGAAACATCTTGTGTTTAATTTCCTAAACGAATCGCCTTGAATTAGCTCCCCTACTCCGTGAATAGAGATGACTTCGCGTCTTGTCAAAGTCAGCCAATCGAAACGAGTCAACAGCCCTGTCCCATTTCCTGTCTGCGTGAAATCTTTACCAAATTCTCGCACCGGTTTTGACCAGATATCCTGGCCGGTTGGATTCAATGTCTCTCATTTATTAAGGAGCCGCGTCGCCCTAAAAAGACGCTAGACCTTGGGTGGACTGTGGATACAGCGGAGTCTCGAATCGCAGTTGTATAATTGTAACTGTCGGATATTCATAGTCCAGTTAAAAAAGACTTCAATCTTCCTATTTTTATACGCGGAGCACCCCTAAATGATAACTTCTTCCGGTTCCATCAGTGGAAGGTGATAAAATTGAATGATTCGAAAACGCAACACCGCTCCGCAACTCGAAAAAACAATCCTAACAACCAGAAAAGTCGACTACGGGCAACTTTTTCTTCTCGCCTCGGTCGATTCAATATGAACGACAGAGATTTGGATCCCGTAAATGAAATTGTTAAACTCGGTAGGAAATACAGGGTTAACCCAAAAACACGCCCTTCACTTGCTATACTAGGTGACCCTTGCTGGCTCCAACCCATTTGTGGAGCTTCCCTAGAGAGGACACCCGAAACAGTTAGCTAACTAACTATGAGCAACCAATCCCACTTGAAAACCCACTTGATAAGCTAAGCCGAAACCCAATGCCTTCTAAATACTTACTTCCCTGTGACCACTGCAGTCACCCCTTCGAAGTCATTCCCAAACAGGCTGGGCAAAAGTTAACGTGCCCAGAATGTGGCGGAATATCCGAAGCCCCAATGCTTCGAAAAATGAGGCTCTTGGAGCCGGTCGAAGACGAAACGGTCAAGAAAACAAGTAAAACAGTTGGGAAAAGCGGCAGCTTCAATATATTTTTCTCAATTGGACTGTTCGCTGCAGTCCTTCTAGGAGGCTCGGGATACTGGCTTTATGGCTATGCAGGAATGATGGTAACCGAAATCGACCGCGAACTTTCTACCGAACAACATAACGAATTTGTCGATCAGTTAGAGCCATCCCAAGTCGTCACCTACTACAACGAATTAAGGATCGACAACGGTCTCGGCGAGTGGTACGAGCCCAATTACGTCCGTTACAACAAGCAATCCGTGATTCTGACCAACACGTCTTACGTTTTAATGGGCCTTGGCGGAATTTTCCTTGCTTGCTCACTGAGCATCGTCGCGCTCATTGCCTTCAAGCGGTAAAACTCAAATTCGATCAAATTCGATTCATTCAGAGCGGGACGCATTATCGCGGTTTCGAGCATTCTTACCCTTCCGTTGAGGTCTTCTGCGTTTCGAGGAAGTCTCGGTTGCCTCACCTCCTGCTCCGCTCCCTGATCTGCCCGAGGCACCCTTGCCTCCACCCGTTTTTTTCCCAGACTTTTTCTGGGAGCCGTCACCCGTTCGCGCACTTTTGACAGCACTCGCCTTTTCCGTTCGCACTCGACGGCGTCGACGCTTCGTCGTTCGCTTCCCTTTTTCACTGCCAACCGACTCATCTCCAGAGCCTCGACTGCCGGCCCCCTTTCGGGAACGTCCCGCTTGAGACGTTCTAGAACGACCCCCACCGGATGGCTTGCGCCCTGCCCTCCCTCGCGTTGGCTTGGGGCCTGGACTCGGCAAAGTCACCGACAATTCCTGATTGACTGGAATCTCATGATCAATCAGTTTTTCAATTGCCTTTAAATCTCCCTGATCACCGGCACTGCAAAACGAGATAGCAATCCCCTTCGCACCCGCGCGTCCAGTTCGACCAATTCGGTGAACATACGCTTCCGGCTCCATCGGCAAATCAAAATTAACAACATGAGTCACTCCTTCAATGTCAATTCCACGAGCCGCGACGTCGGTCGCCACCAGGATCTTGACGAACTGGTTTCGAAACGCGTCGAGCGCCCGCTGCCGGGCATTTTGAGATTTATTTCCATGAATTGCGGCGGCCTTGAGCCCTGCTTTATTTAATCGCTCGGCAACAAAATTTGCTGAACGTTTTGTTTTTGTAAATACGATCGCACGTAAATCATCCCGTGACGAGAGAATTTTCTCCAATAACTCGGTCTTCCCTTTGCGGGAAACAAAAATCACCTGCTGCTTAATCTTTTTGACACTGCGAGTCTTCGGCGTGACATCGACTTTCACAGGATCGACTAATAGCTTGTCCGTTATTTCAACAATCGCAGGCGCCATCGTTGCCGAGAAAAACAAAGACTGTCTCTTCGCAGGAAGCTCACGGATGATCCGTTTGATATCAGGCATAAAACCCATATCGAGCATCCGGTCTGCTTCATCGAGAACGAACACCTCGAGCTTGTCGAGCTGGATGAAACCCTGATTCATCAAATCTAACAATCGGCCCGGAGTCGCTATCACAATGTGAACTCCACGCTGGAGCGAACGCACTTGAGAGGTCTGGCTGACTCCGCCGTAAACCAAAGCATGGCGAAGTTTCAAATGCTTCCCATAGGTCGCAACACTAGCCCCAATCTGCACCGCCAACTCACGAGTGGGTGCTAAAATCAGCGCAAATGGACGCTTCGCTTTCGCAGCGCGATTTTGCAAACCAAGGCGATTGAGAATCGGCAACGCAAAGGCTGCCGTCTTACCGGTTCCCGTCTGAGCACAGCCCAATACGTCCCGGCGTTTGAGAGCTACCGGAATGGTCTTCGATTGAATTGGCGTCGGAATTTTATAATTTTCGCCGGCAATCGCTCGCTGCAATGGTTCAATTAAATTTAACTCGGTGAAGGTCTTCAATAGTTTTCCTTTTAGAACCCGCTAAGACAACCCACTGAAATCAATCCAGTGCTTCGTGCCAGGAGTCAACAGAAGTCGCAATTCACGGCGTCTTCGACGCCTTTGCCGGAACCAACTGACCGGTATAAAACGATGGATCAGCGATGGTATTGCCCTTTTTCGGAATCGAAAAATGTGGACAGCCAAACAGTCTACACCCTCCCGAAAGGACTCATAGTGCAAAAACACCGATCACATCAGATATTCTCGTCGAGAAACCGGTAAATCTGTTCCACTGGCCTTCGCCAAATATTAAAATCCCCGAAAAGATCATTCGCCTTAATTCTCCTTTGTGTAATTCTCAGACCGACTACATCATGTTGAACTCAAAAAACTCGCTACCCAGTTTTTTTCACCACTGGCTCGTATCTTTCGGTGCACTCGCCCTATTAGCCACCGTCTCCATTGAACCGGCACGGTCCCAGATAATCGAAAAGGCAATCTCACGCGCCGACCTCGTCCTTTCCAACAACTTTGCTCAACCGCTTAACGCACAAGATTGGTGGACCAACGATAGTCGAGCTCAAAAGTCGGCCAAGATTGCAAAAAACAGAATGGTTCCCCAGGCAAACGTTAAGGATGGTGTTCTGCAAATACGCCGAACTGCGGGTTCTGACCATGCTGCCGTTGCCAGAACAAAAGTGCAATTTCAAAACGCTGTGATTACCTGCAAATTCCTACTCGCAGATAATCAAAAGTTTAGCGTGAATATCAATGATCCAAATTGTAAGACGGTCCACGCTGGGCATCTTTGCCGCGTGGAGGTAAGTACAACCTCCGTTGTTATTCAAGATCAAAAAACTGGAACCATGGCAAATGAGCACCGAAAACTGAAAGAGAACGGAGCCTCGAAAGCAGAACTGGCGAAGCGGGTCAAAGGGAAATCTAAAATGACCAAACGGACCACCCAAGCATCCCAATGGCATGAACTGAAGATATTACTGGAGGGCGAGAAAATTGTCGTTCAAATCGACAATGAATTCGTTAGCCAATTTTCGTCTTCGGGAATTGGACATCCAACAAAAGAAAACATCGCGTTTTCTGTTCCCCGAATGGTCGATATCAAGAACCTCGCTGTCTACCGAATCGCAGCCCAACCATCCGAAACAGAACAACCTTGACCAATAAAAATCAAATTTGAGATCGGGCGGCTACCTGAGCTTACTTTCAGAATTTTTACTACGGCGATACTCCGACGGAGAAACATTCATTTGCTTGCGAAAACAGCGCGAAAAATGAGCGTGGTCAAAAAAACCACAGCGAACCGCGATCGTTGCCACCGTCTCATCGGTCTGAGCCAATTTCCGACAGGCGATCTCCAGTCGAACACGCGAGAGATACTGCCGTGGTGAGACTCCAAATACCCGACGAAACTGCCGATCAAACTGACTAATCGAGAGCTTCGCCTTTGCCGCTAATTCAGATGTGTTGAGCTTGCGATGGTAATTTGAGTGTAAATATTCAACCACATTTGCAAATCGCTTGGCATCTTTCGATTCACCCCGCTTGGTATCTACCTGACGGGAAAATCCAGCGATGCCCACGACAACACCTTCGACGTTGCGAAGCGGAATCTTACTGGTCATGACTAACCGCGGAGAACCCGCCATCTCCGGTGCGCTCTCAAGACGATTGATTATCGGCTCGCCAGTTCGCATTACCTGCTCGTCATCTTGACGATAACTCTCGGCTCGCTGTGATGGAAAAAAATCGAAATCAGTTTTTCCGATCACCTCGTTTTGATCCAGTGCCCCGCAGTATTCACAACCTCTTTGATTGATCGCCAGAAAACGACCACGGAGATCCTTCACAAAAAAATTTAGCTCAGGTTGCAGGTTAAAAAGCTCCATCAACTCCGCAACATCGACCTGTGAGAAGAACGAGCGAACCAGCCTTGTATTATTCATGTTCAATTTTTACACAAACATGCGGTGGTTGTGCAAGCCAAACAACAGACATTGAGATATCATTAGAACATGAAAAAAATCTTAATGATCCTCTGCTTTGCCTCGCTGTCAGCGTGCCCGCTTCTTGCCGACGTCGACTTTAATCGCGAAATTCGACCCATTCTCAGTAAACATTGTTTCGCCTGCCACGGTTTCGACCCATCGACGCGCGAAGCCGACTTGCGGCTCGATAATTTTGAGGGAGCAACTCGTGACCTCGGCGGAAGTTTTGCGCTGGTCCCCCACAAGCCCGAAGCAAGCGAAATTGTCACGCGGATTTACTCAGACGATGCCGATGTATTGATGCCTCCTCCCGAAAGTGGACAACCACTAACCGGTGCCGAAAAAAAACTTCTTCGGCAATGGATCACCGAAGGCGGTGGTTATTCAACTCACTGGTCCTTCGTCGCCCCCACACAAAAACCACTGCCTACTGTCAAACACTCGCAATGGCCAAAACGTCCGATCGATTATTTCATTTTGAAACGAATGGAGGAACAGGATTTTGCTCCCGCTCCCCCGGCGGATCCCGCTCGTCTCTTGCGGCGCGTGGCCCTCGACTTGACTGGCCTTCCTCCGACCCCTGAGGCAGCCGCACGCTTCCTCGCAGACCCTTCGTCGGAAAACTACGAACGGGAGGTCGACCGATTACTCGCAGCCCCCGATTTCGGGGAGCACTGGGCACGAATGTGGCTCGACCTCGCGCGGTATGCCGACACCAAAGGCTATGAAAAGGATCGACATCGTGACATCTGGCGCTATCGGGACTGGGTGATCGACGCACTCAATCAAGACATGCCGTTTGACCAATTTACGAGGGAACAACTGGCCGGTGATCTGCTGCCCGAAAGAACGGACGACCAAATTCTTGCCACGGCATTTCATCGCAACACAATGACCAACGAAGAGGGTGGAACTGACGATGAAGAATTCAGAGTTGCTGCGGTCAAAGATCGAGTCGATACGACAATGCAAGTTTGGATGGGATTAACCATGGGCTGCGCGAAATGCCATTCTCATAAATATGATCCGATCAGCATCAGCGATTACTACTCTTTTTTGTCGTACTTTAATCAAACACAGGATCGGGATACCGAGTCTCCGTTTCACCCCACGCCTACGTCCGCGCAAGCAAAAGCAATCGCTGCTCAACAAAACATTGTCACTTTAGCAAGCAAAGAACTAAATGTTCGGCGAGACGATTTCGACAGCAAGCTTTCCCAGTGGAAACAACAGTTTACCGAAACCCCACTCTGGCAAAACCTGAAGCTCGTAGAATCAACCTCAGAAGCAGATGTCGTTTTAAAACAGCAAGATGACCACATCATCTTAGCAACAGGCAACCGCCCGGAACGGGATACCTGGACGCTGACCTTTGAGTTGCCCGCACTCTCCGATGGAAAAAAACACCGATCACTTCGAATTGAACATTTCCCAAAATCAATCGCTGGCGGTGATTGGGCAGACAAAAACGTGGCAATTCGGGATTTAACCGTTGAGCAACTTCAAGGCGCTGGAACACCCAAAAAAATCACACTCACTAACCCCAGAGCAACTTACTCCCAACGCAATTGGGAGGTCGCCAAACTAATCAATGGAGACAACTCTGCTGGCTGGGCGCTTTCACCCAAATTCAAGGATCCGCAAAACTGTATTCTTGATTTTTCCGAGCCGATCGATTCGGGCATCATTCGAATCACCCTCGAACAACAATACGGAGAAGGCCTGTTACTCGCCCGCTCACGTTTTGCAGTCAGCCCCTACCCTGCTGAGTGGTTAATCGCCGAGCTCAAACCTAATTTTGAAGAGATCTTTTGGTCGCTTAGCGATCCACAACATTCTGCGAAAAAGAAAAACTATCAAACCGAATTAGCTCAACTAGCGGCATTAAAAAAGGCAGTTACCCGCACGCCGGTGATGGCAGAGTTGCCTGCCGCCCAACAACGTAAAACAAAAATCAACAATCGAGGAAACTTTCTTGACCTCGGTGACGAGGTCACTCCAAACGTTCTGGAAATATTTGGAAGTTTCCCTGACAACACAGCCCCCAATCGCCTTGGCGTCGCGAACTGGTTAATGCAACCTGAAAACCCACTCACTTCACGAGTCATGGTCAATCGAATTTGGTCGCGAATCTTCGGAGTTGGAATTGTCGAAACCGAAGAAGATTTTGGCTCCCAGGGACTGCCCCCCTCCCACCCTGAGTTACTCGATTGGCTCGCGGTCGATTTCCGGGAACAAGGTTGGTCGATCAAGACGCTGCTCAAGACAATCGTAACTTCCAGCACCTACCAACAAACCGCAGTCGCGACTCCTGATCATCTTTCGCGCGATCCTCGCAATCGCCTGCTCGCACGTGGCCCACGATTTCGACTCTCTGCCGAGACCGTTCGCGATCAGGCGCTTGCGATCAGTGGCTTGCTGACGAAACAAGTTGGAGGTAAATCGGTTATGCCACCCCAACCTAGCGGGGTGTGGAAAACCACCTACAGTGGTGACGACTGGAAAAACGCGACCGGTCCCGATCGCTACCGCCGGGGTCTTTACACCTACCTCAAACGCACCAGCCCTTATCCAGCCATGACAACCTTTGATGCCGGCAGCGGCGAAGTCTGCCAAGTCCGTCGCATTCGAACCAACACGCCCCTGCAAGCGTTAGTGACACTTAATGACACCGCCTTCCTCGAAGCAGCCGGCGGGTTGGCGAAGCGCATGCAGCAATCCTCGAAAAAGCTGGAAACACAAATCGTCAACGGCTTTACCATGACACTTGTCCGGAACCCCACGCCTCGAGAAACAAAGCGATTACTGGACCTGTACGCATCCCTCGCAATCGATGAACAGGCATCCCAGGCGCTGCTTCAAGCGTCCGCATTGTCTGAAGGTGATCCCCGCCTGATCGCCATCGCCAACGTTCTACTAAATCTTGACGAAACCCTGATGAAATAAGTTTGATATGAAACTGCCTCTCCCACTTAAAAAAGTTCAAGCGACAACGCGACGTCAATTCTTTGGCCAAACGGGCTTAGGACTCGGCTCGATCGCGCTCAGTTCTTTGCTCAACCAGGAAAGCCCAGACGAACCAACCGGTTTTCGAATTCCGGCAAAAGCAAAGTCTGTCATCTACTTGCACATGGCAGGCTCGCCCTCCCAGTTGGAATTATTCGAACATAAACCGGCACTCGATCGGCTGCACGATACGCAGTGTCCTCAGGAATATCTCGAGGGGAAACGGTTTGCTTTTATTCGCGGCGTACCCAAGATGCTTGGTTCACAATTCAAATTCCAGCGAACCGGCCAGAGCGGTCAATGGGTGAGTGATCGGCTGCCGCATCTCAGCCAGGTCATCGATGACCTCTGCGTTATTCGCTCAGTCCACACAGAACAATTCAATCATTCTCCTGCACAATTGCTGATGCAAACCGGCAACCCACTCCTGGGCTACCCCTCAATCGGTTCGTGGGCGACCTACGGTCTGGGAAGTGAAAATAAAGACCTTCCCGGATTTATGGTCTTGTCTTCTGGTGGAAAAACTCCCAGCGCCGGAAAATCTCTTTGGGGCAGCGGATTCCTGCC
>JAALLA010000001.1:0-4629 GCA_011087765.1 Pirellulaceae bacterium | reverse complement strand
TCTAATAAAACTCACAGCCGTTTCAAATAGATTAAAATAATCGGTTATGAAATCCATCCTCTCAATCAGTTTCTTACTCGCATGTTGCGCTCTCTCGGTGACATCAGTCGCCGACGAACCGGTGGACTTTGCCAGGGACATCCAACCGATCCTTGCTGAAAATTGTTATTTCTGTCATGGACCGGATGCCAAACAGCGCGCCTCCGACCTCCGGCTCGATATCGAAGAGGAAGCAAAACAGTCAATCACCGCAGGGGATGCTAAGGCAAGTGAATTGTATACCCGCATTCAATCTGATGACCCTGACGAACAAATGCCTCCACCGGATTCACACCGAAGTTTAACCCCGGACCAAATTTCATTGATCCAAAAATGGATCAATCAGGGCGGAAAGTGGGGGCAACACTGGGCCTACAAACCGATCGTAAAACCGGAGATTGAAGCGGGGAATGCGATTGATCATTTTGTCCAGCAGAAACTGCACCTGCAGGGTCTTGAGTTTTCACCCATGGCCGATCGCCGAACATTGCTTCGGCGCGTCAGCCTTGATCTGACCGGTTTACCACCGACCATTGAACAAATCGAAACGTTCCTCGCAGATACTTCACCTGACGCCTATCAACAGATGGTCGAGAGGATGCTCCAATCGCCTGCCTATGGTGAACGCATGGCTTGGGATTGGCTCGATTCAGCAAGGTACGCAGATACCAATGGCTATCAAGGCGATAACGAACGGACCATGTGGCCGTGGCGAGATTGGGTCATTGGTGCGTTCAATGACAACCTTCCTTTCGATCAGTTTTCCAAATGGCAAATCGCCGGCGATCTGTTGACCAATCCGACAGAAGAACAAATCCTGGCAACTGGATTCAATCGAAATCATCCGATCAACGGCGAGGGGGGAAGGATTCCAGAGGAAAACCGCATCGATTATGTGATGGATATGACAGAGACGACTGGCACCGTTTGGCTCAGCCTTACTTTCAATTGCTGTCGCTGCCATGACCACAAATACGATCAACTGACACAGGATGATTACTACAGTCTGTTCGCATTTTTCAATCAAACTCCAGTAACCGGCGCTGGCGGCAATGCCCAAACAGCCCCGGTGCTATCGGTACCCGATCAACCCCAACGGTTACAACTGGCAAAACTAAAGAACGAATTATCCAGATTAGAGTCAGAGCAAGCACGTCTTGTGAAGGCACTCAATCAAAAACAGAGCGACTGGGAATTATCGCTAATCAAACAACTCCAAAACAAAAAAAACTGGTCGGTTTGGCACCCCGAATCCTACTCCGCCCAGAAGGCTGATCTAGTTTATGCCTCCGACGGCTCTCTCCTTGCATCGGGAGCCAACCCCGCCAACGATAATTACGAACTCACTGGCAAATCAGATCTCGCCACTATCCAAGCCATTCGTTTGGAAACCCTCAAACACGCGTCAATGACTGCCGGCGGTCTCACGCGATCGAACAGTTCCAATTTTGTGTTAACTGATTTTGCGGCCTATCTCATCGAACCGGGAATGCCGCCCATCCGCCTTCCATTCAAACAAGCTCAGGCCGATTACGAACAACCGGGGCACAGTGTCCAACTGGCGATCGATTCAGATGCCCAATCAGGCTGGGCGGTCCTGGCTCCCGATAAGAATATGCAGCGAGAGCGCGAGGCCATTTTCTCGTTTGAAAAACCTGTCACCTTGTCGCCCGGCGCGAAACTCAAATTTGTACTCAAACACGAATCGATACACAAACAGCACAACATTGGCAGACTGAGAATCTCCCTCACCCAACAGAAAAATCCAACACTCGCTGGCAACCATGAAAAACTACTGGCCGCATTAAAGCAACCGATCGAGACGCGATCGACAGAACAACTCCAACTAATTCAACAAAAACACTTCGAATCTGATACTGCTTACCAAACGCAAGCCAAAAAAATCAATTCGATTAACAATCAAACCCAAGCCCTGATCAAAGGGTACCCCAAGGTCATGGTCATGGCGGATGGCCCCAAACTTCGTAAAACATATCGGTTAAACCGAGGATCCTACGAAGACCCATTAAACGAAGTCTCCATGCGCGTGCCTGAAATGCTGGCCGCGCTGCCGGAGAATATTACCCCCAACCGACTTGCGCTTGCCAACTGGCTGTTTTCAGTCGATAACCCGTTGACCCCTCGCGTCTCGATCAATCGAATTTGGGCTAAGTTCTTCAACACTGGATTAGTCAAAACATTGGAGGATTTTGGAGTTCAAGGCGAACCGCCTAGCCATCCAGAATTACTGGATTGGTTAGCGGCTGAATATCGGGATTGCGGTTGGGATACCAAGCACATGATCCGGTTAATTTTAAACAGCCAAACTTATCGCCAATCCTCCCAAACGTCTTCCTCTTTGCTGGAGCTAGATCCTAACAACCGGCTCCTCGCTCGAGCATCAAGATTCCGGATTCCTTCCTGGATGATCCGCGACTACGCCCTGGCCGCCAGCGGACGGCTTGTGCGAAAAATTGGTGGCCGCCCGGTAAATAGCTACCAGCCCAAGGGAGTTTGGGAGGAAGCCAGTTTTGGCAAAAAGACTTATCGGCAGGATTCAGGTGACGCGCTTTACCGACGTTCGATCTACACATTTTGGCGGCGGATTGCTGCGCCCACCATGATATTCGACAATGCCGACCGGATGACATGTTCGGTCATTTCCTACCGGACCAACACACCTCTTCATGCCTTAAACACGCTTAACAATACGACCTACGTCGAGGCAGCCCGCTTGCTCGCCAGTAGCGTATTAAAAAAGAATCTATCTGACCGGGAAATACTTTCGAAAATATATCAACGGATCGTCACGCGTTTGCCCCGGGAAAATGAAATTTCAATTCTCCTTGCGGGCTTAGGCCGCGACCGACAACAATTCACCGCAAACAATGACAATGCCGTTGCTTTTTTAGGAGTCGGTGAATCACCTGCCGACTCCAGTCTTGATCCCGTTGAATTAGCCTCCTGGACCAATCTGTGTATCGCCGTTTTAAATCTCGATGAAAGCCTGACTCGGCAATAAGCCAAGTGAATAATTGACTTTAGAACCTCCATTATCTCAATGAACGCGTGACGGCTATGAATTTTCATGAACAACAAAAATTGCACTCGACCCGACGCGAATTCTTCGGTCGCTCGGCAAGCGGAATTGGATCCGCAGCGTTGGCGAGCCTGCTAAATCGTTCAGGACTCGCGCGAGAACAACGGCCCGAACCGCGCGGCGGCGGCCTTCCCGGCATACCCCATTTTGCTCCCAAGGCAAAACGTGTGATTGCCCTGATTCAAAACGGTGGACCTTCTCATGCTGATCTCTTTGACTGGAAACCAAAATTAGCGCAAATGCATGGGCAGCCCGTGCCCGAAGAATTCGTCGCGGGCAAACGATTCAGTACCATGACTGGAAAACCCGATGGCAAGCTGATGCTGGCCCCCATCGAGCCGTTTCACCAGCGAGGAAATTCTGGAGCCTGGGTCAGTGACATGCTCCCCTACACTGCATCGATCGCGGATGAATTAACCTTTCTCAAGGGCATGCACACCGACGCGGTCAACCACGCTCCAGCAATTAGCTTCTTATTGAGCGGCGCACAGATTCCGGGTCGGCCAACACTGGGAAGCTGGATGAACTATGGATTGGGAAGTGAAGTTGATGACCTTCCTAATTTTATCGTCATGACTTCTGTTTCAAAGAATACAACCTGTGGTCAGATTTTCTACGACTTTTACTGGGGAAGTGGCTTTTTACCCTCCAAACATCAAGGGGTTAAATTCCGTGGATCTGGCGATCCTGTGCTCTACCTTTCTAATCCCAACGGCATTACACGTGAAATGCGCCGCGGTTGGCTCGACAACATTGCCCGGTTAAACCAAATGCAACTGGAAGAGTTTGGGGATCCCGAAATCGCTACCCGCATTGCTCAATATGAAATGGCGTTTCAAATGCAGGCGAGCGTGCCGGAGCTAACTGATCTTTCCGATGAACCTCGTGCCATTCTTGAAATGTACGGCCCCGGTGTTGAAGAGCCCGGTTCGTTTGCACACAACTGCTTGATGGCTCGTCGACTTGCTGAACGAGGGGTCAGTTTCACTCAACTCATGCATGCCGGTTGGGACCAGCACCGAAGTTTGACAACAGAATTTTACACCCAATGCAAGGACACCGATCAGGCAAGTGCAGCCTTGGTTCTGGACCTAAAGCAACGCGGAATGCTTGACGACACTCTCGTGGTTTGGAGTGGAGAATTCGGGCGCACCCCGTTCATTCAGGGAGATATTAACAATCGAAAACAATGGGGACGCGACCACCACCCCTACGCCTACACAACATGGATGGCGGGCGGGGGCCTCAAGCCCGGCCTAAGCTATGGTGAAACCGACGAACTGGCGATGAACGTGGCCAACGATGGTGTTCACATCCATGACTTGCAGGCCACGCTCTTGCATCTCCTCGGGATTAATCACGAAGAATTGACCTACCGGTTTCAGGGCAGGCAATTCCGACTGACCGACGTCCATGGCCGAGTGGTTCATGAAATCTTAGCCTAATTTTGCTTACCAAACCGGAGTGCGAAACGGCTCGGTGAACCACAA
>JAALLA010000026.1:29981-33302 GCA_011087765.1 Pirellulaceae bacterium | reverse complement strand
CAAAAATCATCCATCCTTGGTAGCGAGTGCGTCTTCTATGAAACTTCTGTCATCCATTCTGATTGGCATTTTCATTAGCTTTCTGACCGTTGAACCCCTCTATAGTCAGTCAACCCCGCAAGATGCACGGCCACCCCAAATTGAATCACTCCAATCCAAATTGGATGCACTCAACGCTGACAGCACAATCGAGGAAAAAGATAAGCTGGCACTTATCAAGCACTACAAGGCAGCAATTCAATTTCTTCAAAATGCTGAACAAAGCAAAGCGCAAACTGAAACCTTCAACGCAGAAGTAAAGAACTCGCCAGGGGAAACAAAAGACTGGTTATCCAAGTTAGAGGAGCTTGAATCGGAAAAAAAGACGGACGCTCCAATTGTGTTACCCGAGGACGCTAGTAATCTTCAAAAAATCATTGATACCCGAAGCGATGAATTGGAAACCTTGACAGAAAGAAAATCCTACCTAGCCAATGAAATAAGCCAAAGCAACACGAGACCAATTGAAATCAGCACGCGCCTTCGTGAAATTCAAACGCGTCAAAGTCAGTTAAAAGAATTTCTCGACCAGCCGGCAGCTAGTGACTCGGCACAACAAACTGCTCAGAATCTGGAGTTTTCGTCAGAAAGATATGCGTTAACCACCGAAGAGGAAATGCTCGTTGCTGAACAAAAGAGCATACCCGTTAATCTGGCCAGATTCGAAGCCGAACTGAACTTCCAGAATCAAGCCTGGGACATTGATTCTGAAAAATTGAAAAACCTCAAAGTTGAGCAGAGCAAAATCAACCAAAGTGAAGCTCAAAAAACATTATCTAACATTAAGAAATTCAATTTCCCCAACAACCCTGATCTCGTCGAGGCAACTACGAATCTCGAAGCACTGATCGAGGAGTACGAACTCTCTGTCAACCAGCGAAACCAAATTGACGATTTCTATCGAGCAATTGTCCAAAAACTGAAAAAGATCACCGGCGAATACGACAGTTTTGCGGCCGAACTAAAATTTGGAGGCGGTGGGCAGGCAATGGCGAAGAGCCTGTTTTACCTTCAAACGGAAATCCACAGTGGTTTTCTTGAAATCGAGCAAAAGCAACCGGAAGCACTGCCAAGTGTTGATGATACGTTCGCGAAAGATCGTGAGAATTCTCTTCAAATTCGACAGCAGAAAGTTTTGGCGGATGAATACAAAGACACTGACTCCTCTGACATTCAACAACTTTTAGACTACCGGGACAAATACCTTACCGACCTAAAAGATCAATATAAAAATCTGACAGGCGACCTCGCGAAACTCAAAGCTAAGAAACAAGAGTTTTTTGAAAAAACTGATCAGATCGATAAATCGATCAAAGAATCACTACTCTGGATGAGAACGTCTAACTCTTTTGGCTTGGATTCAGCACTGGACTTAAAGGAGGGAATTCAATGGGTTGCTGATCCAAAGCATGGATTAGATTTCCTCAATGCAATATTGTTGACACTCGAACGATCCCCCATCGCCACCACGGTATTTTTCACCGTCTTTCTTTCTTTGGCGCTACTCCGAATTAAGTTCATTTCATCGTTGGTAAAAATCAAATCTCACGTAAAAAAAATATCAACGGATCAGTATTATTACACATGGCAAGCTTTGTTTTTGACAATCTTAATGTCTCTTCCCGGGGCACTCCTCTTCGCTGGTGTTGGCCTCACTCTCTCTCAGATAGAAACCAGCTCGGGGTGGCTCGATGGCTTAGCACACGGACTAAAATTAAGCGCGGTCGTCATCGTTTCCTTACAACTCATCTACAATACCTGTCGAAAAGATGGACTGGGAGACACGCATTTCCACTGGAATGCCCGCTCACTCGCCTTAACAAGGCGTGTCATTCGCTCATTCACGCTCGCCTTTATTCCCGCGATCATTATCACTTCGATTACAGTCAACGGCGAAGCAGCCGTTTACTTTGGCGGTCTCGGAAGGGTCATGTTGGTGTTCGCTTGTCTTTGCATGTTACTCGCGCTCTACCGGTTGTTTCGATTTTCAGATGGCATCCTCGCCGAGCTAATCCTTGAACATCCGTTGCGGATGATCTGCCGATTGAGGTTCTTTTGGTTTCCCGTTTTGTTGATCTGCCCGATCGCCATCAGCGTTTTAGCTGTTTACGGCTACACCTACACGGCGCTGCAAATGGGGATCGGAATGATGACAGCGATCATAATTTCAGCGGGTGGAGTTCTTACTTACAGCTTAATTATTCGCTGGTTCGCAATTCGCTATCGGCGACTTGCCCTCGCCGAAGCTCTTGAAAAACGTCGCTTAAAACGAGAACATGAAAACCCGTCCCCGACACCCGAAACTGGCGGAGACCGACTGATTCTTGTCGATGATCAAGAAGAAGTTGTTGATCTCGCTTCCGTCGGTGATCAAGCTCGGGATTTGATCCGTCTCCTCGTCAGTCTCGCAACCTTATTTTTAATCGCCCTCGCCTGGTCACAGTCGGTGCCAATTTTTGAAGCAGCAGATAACGTTAAGATTCCATTCTTCGGATCTCCTACTCTGCTGAGCCTCATTAAAGCCGGTCTTGTGATCGTTGTGACCTACGGCGCCGTTCAAAACCTCTCAAGTTTAATCGAGCTGTTACTTTCCAGCGACACTCGAATCAACATGGGAACACGCACTGCCATTACAACACTTTGCCAATACGGAGTCATTGCGATTGGGATTGCGATTTTCGCTAACATCCTAAAATTAGAATGGTCTCAATTTGGCTGGATCTTGACAGCACTAAGCGTTGGCCTTGGATTCGGTTTGCAGGAAGTTGTTGCAAATTTTGTTTGTGGACTCATCCTTTTGTTTGAGCGACCCATTCGCGCGGGCGACATCGTGACTTTAGAAGGGACAACTGGGAAAGTCGTCAAGATCAACATGCGGGCGACCATTATTACTAACTGGGATCGGCAAGACCTGGTCGTTCCCAACAAAAAGCTGATTACCGATTCTTTTATTAACTGGACTTTGACCGCCCCCATCAATCGCGTGCAAATCGTTATCGGAATTGCTTACGGAAGTGATACTCAGCTCGCGCGAAAGCTTTTGGTTGAAATCGCCAATGAACACCCCAGCCTCATGCAGGAACCGCCGCCAATTTCTACCTTTGACGGGTTCGGGGACAGTGCTTTGACAATCTCATTACGCGCCTATCTACCCGATCTCGAGGATCGCCTTAAAGTCATTACAGAGTTACATACAAGGATCAACGAGAGATTCGAAGAACACAATATCGAAATCCCATTTCCGCAGCGCGACCTTAATCTACGGTCGGGATGGCCAGGACT
>JAALLA010000026.1:28063-29881 GCA_011087765.1 Pirellulaceae bacterium | reverse complement strand
CGCCACTCACTAATGAACAGGCCTCCTTCGGCTCCATCCCCTTCAGCGCGAGCCACCAGTTGCTCAATTGCCGTATCCAGTTGACTACCTCGCAAGTTTTTCGCTTGGATCACACCCTCGTGGTCAATTAAAAATATCGTTGGCCATCCGCGAATTTGAAAACTAGATGAGATGTCACCTTGCGTGCTCTTATCCCACCAACTTCGCCAATTCAAATTGTTATCTTTAACTGCCTCTTTCGCTCTCGTTTTTTCTTTATCACTGTTAACCCCTAATAATACAAAGGGGCGTCCTTTCATCTCATTGACGAGCGTCCGCTCGTGTCCGTACATCGCACGGCAAGGCGGTCACCAATCCCCCCAGAAATCCAACATGACCACTTTGCCTTGATAATCAGATAGTTTGAATTTGATGTTATCCAAATCCTTACCACTTACTTCCGGAATCGTATCTCCAACTTCCAATCCCCTCGTGCCAGTAGCAGATGTAAACTCCAGCTTGTACTCCCGCGGGGCAGGCTGGCGATCGGCCTCCGGCTGACGTGAGGCGCCTGGATTTCCAGAAACGTTGTCTCGAACCGCCATACCTATTCCAGACGAAGAATCATTTAGATCATTTCCGCCAGGCGGTCTAATGCCTGGTAGCGAGCCACCCCCGATGCCAGATCCGACCCCCATTCCAGGGCCAGAGGAGCGTGAATCTCTCGTCTCAGAGGAGCGTGAATCGCGGGACACTGGAGGTCGGGATTCTGAAATAGAACGCTCGCCATCAACGGCTGCCAGATCACGACCATCTCGATCCTCAACAACCGCGGGGCGGGTCTCCCTTATCGCGGGTTCACGAGCAGTCGCTGAATCGCGTTCAGAACTTGACGCGGAATCCGATGCCTTAACAACTTCGGGTTCCGGGTCAGCACAACCTGCCATGCTCACAATTGCAATCGAAACGACCCACGTTTGCAGTATTCGGACTTTTGTCATTTTGAACTCCCCGGTTTGGAAAGCCGAAAATCAATATTTCCAGCGGTAGCAGTATAACAGCAGGCCCTGTGATCACCAGAAATTTCGACTTTTTCTAACCCACCCCAAAAATAGCAACCTAGGGCAACCCACGCAAAAACTCGCGATTTTCGGCGGTTTAACTAACAGGGAAGCCTCTTAGAACAGCAGAAGGCAAAAACCATCTCCTTTTTAAACAGCTAAAAATCTCTCTCGGAACAACTCATTAGCACACTAAGGTTCGATCCGCTGCTTAGCCAAACCCATCGAAAATTCCAACTATTTCTCTTCAACTGAGGCTGATTCTTGTTTGATGGTTACCGGCCTGTCTTTGACTCCAGCATAAAACACAATGATCTCGGCAGGCTCATCCATCGCATTTTCACCAAAATGAAGTTGATTCACAATTTCTACAATTGAATCCCCTGCTTTTAGCTTTAACTTCCGATGGTCATCTGTCACTACGTTAAGCTCGCCCTTGAGCAACACGCCCGCGTTAATATACGGATGTCGATGCATCGCTAGTTTCGTTTTTGGCGGAACAGTAATTTTCAAAATGGTGACCTCAGGTTGGCCCTTAGGATAAGCCGGAAGAAGCTTGCCATTCCAACTCTCAGTTGATTTAACAAGTTCCTTAATTTCGATACCGGTGTCGTGGAATCCATGATCGTCATGGTGCCCGATCGACACACAGGCAAGAAAAATAACAATAAAATATTTCATCTGATGCACTCTTTTATTAGTTGATTTTTGGAACAACAACCATCCAGTAAACCTGAATCGTTGTTCTAACATCTGTAACGGAATGTGATCTGGCTAA
>JAALLA010000026.1:0-27963 GCA_011087765.1 Pirellulaceae bacterium | reverse complement strand
AATGTGATCTGGCTAATGTACCGAAAAATAATTTTAGCCCACTCGCTTCGACTTGAAAGCTGTGATCTCAACTGGCACACGGGGAAATCGCTATCCTCCTTGTTAAAACCAGAATTACCCCACACTCTCGAGAGTAAATCCTAAAATCCACTTCTAGGAAATTCCGTGCTTGTTGCCGCACTACTGATTTTAATCAAAATCAGTAAATAGCGTTGATCCGCCTCCTGCCTGCAACAATTTCGTTCTCAAAAACAATTCCATGAATTCCCAGCTGCCCCTGGACCAAGAAATTACCTTGGCTTCCTTCAACTGACTTTCCGGCATTACTTACGACTTCGATTTGACCCAATTGGATTTTTGAAAAAACTCACCAGAACATTCGGCGACATCACTTTCTTTCGCATTTTCCATCATCGCGTAGTCCTCGTCAGCCACCCTAAATACATCCATCAGATTCTCGTCAGTGAATCAGGCAACTTCCCCAAAATGGGCCGCATCACAAACCACCTTCGTCGCGCAACAGGCGATGGACTGCTGGTTACTGAAGGCAAACGCTGGCATCAACAACGCACTTCAACCCAAAAAATTTTTCGATCGAATAGAATGTCGTTGTTTGCGTCCATTGCAGACCACCACATTGGCGAAATGCTGGAACGGTGGAAATCTTGTCCAACTCTTGAAATTGAGTCTGAGATGACCTTGCTCACGCAACGGATTATGGGAGATGGTTTTTTCGGAATCCAGCTTGAGTCCGAACCGGAAGTTGCCAAAGCGGTGCGGACATTATCGGATTCATTCCATGATGAATCACGGGCCATATTGAATCTGCCGGACTGGCTGCCCACGTCTAAAAAACGCGAAAAGAAACGTGCGACGACACTCCTTAAGGAGAAGTTGAAAGGCATCATCGAACATCGTATCTCCTCCCAAGATCGTCGCGACGACTATTTAGACATGTTGCTCTATCCCGCAACAGACTCAAATTCGAATTGCCCGTATCACAAACATGAGTCCATTGACGAAATTATGTGCCAGTTACTGACGATGTACATTGCCGGCTTCCATACAACTTCGGTCGCGATGGCATGGTTACTGGCCCTCGTCGCACAATCTCCTGAAATTCAAGATAAAGTCTGGGCACAATGCCAGAGCGAATTGGACGACACCTTAATTCTTGATAATCATAAGCAGGAAAATTATGCCGAAATGGTGGTTAAAGAATCCCTGCGGTTGTACCCAGCTGCTTGGGAATTATTTGCCAGAGAAGCAAGCCGCGAAACCAAGCTTGGCCCCTGCCATATCCCCCGCGGCAGTAAGCTACTGATTCTGCCAATTGTCGTCCATCATGACGAACGTTTTTATCCCAACCCAAAGGTCTTCGATCCGTTGAGATTTTGCCAAAAGACCGAATCTGAAAGACCAGCCTATTCCTCGATTCCGTTCGGTTTGGGAGGGCATCAATGCATCGGTCAAGCACTGCCTCTGCAACAAATGACGCAAATTCTCAAATCGGTAATCCCAAACTTTCAACTTGAACTCCCACCTGATTCAATTCAAAAAACCAAGATCGTACCCAAAGTTTCATTGCGGCCTGCCCGCGATTTCCAAGTCTCGATCGTCCCGCGAAGCCCAACAATCAGTGAACTTAAAAACACCGATGCCGTTGCCAACTGCTAATTCTCTCAGCTAGACGTAGACTCGCTTACGCCATTAGCCAGAGAACTTGGGAAGAAAACGGCCTGTTCTCTGCATGTATTGTTGGTATTCATCTCCGAACATCTCTAACGCTTCCTGCTCTTCAGCAATCGCCAATCTTCGATAAACCACGCATAAGGCCGGAAAGGTAAGAAGAGTCAGGAACGTTGGCCAGTTGATTACACTGCCGATTAAGAAAAGATAGAATCCCGTATATTGAGGATGGCGGATAAATCGATAAAGCCCTGTTTGTGCTATCGAATTGGAGGCAACTGCACGATGAATTTCCCGCCAGCCGAATATCGCCAACAAACCACCAGCCAAAATTAGCAGTTGGCCAACCAGAGTAAACCAAACTTGCGTTTGCCGAAGATACATATCAGGAATCGAGAAAATGATTGGCCAGAGATGACCGTTGAAATGATTTTCAGCCTCAGACTGCGTCCGTCCAACCCAGGTCATAACAAAATAAGCAGTTAACGGCACTCCATACATCTCGGCATAAAGTGCCATCACCCATGCTTGAGCAACCCCCGCTGATTTCCACTCTACCTTTCGACACGGTCTCAAAATCCCAAATAAGAAAATACCGACGAGGATGGTGTAGATCGCTACCAGCCAAACATTAAAGTAGCCAATTGTGAAGATGTTAGACTGCACTTACGCTCCGTCGCCCCCTTCCGCCCCCCCAAATCAGGGATCGCAGTCGGCCAATAAGAAAAATCGGTCTCTTTCGCCTGGGTTCCTAAGGACTCGTCCGCAAAAATAAGTTAATAATCACTGAGAAACCTCGGGTTTAACTTTAATGCTTGAAAACAGTTCACCACAAATATTAAACGATGACAGTCAGTAAAATTTCCAAAGTCAATGCGAGTCTGGAGACTCAGCGTACGGCACTTATCAACCACCCAATCTATGACAACATCACCACGCTTCGTGAACTTAAAATCTTCATGGAACACCACGTTTTTGCCGTTTGGGATTTCATGTCGTTGTTGAAGAGTCTTCAGAAACAACTTGCCGGCCCAGCAATGCCGTGGTTGCCGCCTGAGAACCGGACGGCCACCCGACTGATCAATGAGATTGTTCTTGGTGAAGAGAGCGATGAAACCCCGGATGGAAAATTTAGCAGCCACTTTGAATTGTATCTGCAGTCGATGACCGACTGCGGTGCGAACGTCGCCTCCATCAACGAATTCTTGCACTTGATTCGCCGTTGCGTCTCCGTTCGTGAGGCCGCCGCACAAACGAACGTCCCTCGGTCGGTTCGATTGTTTTTAGACAATACGTTCGATACCATCGAATCACAACAGACCATTCGGATTGCCGCCGCCTTTACGTTTGGTAGAGAAGACCTACTTCCGGCAATTTTTGAAAAAATTGTCGACCGACTGAATTTGCAAAATCACGGCAAACTCGACAACTTCCGCTACTATCTGAATCGCCATATCGAACTGGACGCCGAGCATCACGGGCCGATGGCCGAACGGATGATAGAATCTCTTTGCGGCGACAACGCCTCCAATTGGCAACTTGCCAAACTTGCAGCAAGGGACGCATTACAAGCACGCCTTTGTCTGTGGGATGGGATGCATCAGCAAATTCAGATCGCTCGACTGAGCCACCAAGAATCTTTCAGTCTGCAGAGCTAACAGCATCCGACTGACGATCTGAAGACCAAAACCGAGCACGAAGAAGGAAATCCAAAAATCCGCAGGGGAAAGAATTTCGTTCCCCTGCAACTCGTTAGCTGTTGCAATTCAAACTCATTTGAACATAATCGCAATTGAACGTATTTGAAGCCGAGCCTATTTTTATAGGCTTTCTTCGCGTCAAGTACGGCGATTGAGATATGACTTGTTAATTTGCGACGAAATCGAAGGGAGTTTTCTTGCCTCATCTGTCCGCATTCAAAGGAAAATAGTCCCCAGAAATGTAACCGAAAGTAACAAACTGTCTTTGTGTGAATCATTTCTTTGACGCTTTACCCGTTTTATTGCATTATTTGTTCAGACGTGGTTTTTATTGCATTTCGGACTGCAAAAAGTCGAACATTAATTTGAGTCATTTCGCTGTCCAACTGCCTCCCAAATGATTGCTTCATTTCGAAGTGACTCGTGCATACTGCAAATCAAGAATCCCATCCTGCCCCACAACTTTGCAACCGCTTCTTGAAAGCCATAACATGCTTCAACTCATATGCAGACGAATTGAAGAGATTTCCGATGGAAATTTTCTCGTGAACGTAGTGTTTGAGTTAGTCTTAAATGGTAAGTCGACTGAACAGTTTGTAGAATTTACACTGCAGCCTGATTACTGCGAAGTCGGCGATTTGTACGAACTCACTGCCCATGACTTCGCTGCCTCGCACGGGCAAAGTATCAATGCGTCCCTGATTGCTTCTCTAAACTAAACCTGTTGCTACCGACATCAGCAGGGTCCTTTGACACGTTGTGGAGAATCTCTCTCAGCGTGCTCTTGAATTGACGAAAAAGTTTCGATCAACCTCAAATGTCTCAATCGCTTCGTCTCTAAGTAAGGTCTGCAATTCCTCTGTTGGTTTTATTGAGACGACCTCACCGTTTATCTGAACCCTAAGTGGATAATCGTATCCTGGGACAACATTCTGATACTGATAGTCAAGTCGATTTCCATCAACTTGGTAATTCAAAACAGGAATTTTTGTAGTTCGGAGGTATTGGTCAAAAAACAAATCAAAGTCGATACCTGACTCCTGACTAATGTATGACTCAATTTCATTGGTTCCCACAGTTTGATGCCAAAATTTCTTATTGAGCCCTCGCAGGATACTCCGCCATTTATTGTCGTCATTAATTGTATGGCGAATCGCATGCAGCATATTGCCACCCTTGTAATACATATCTCCAGACGACCCACGACCATTAACATTGTATTCACCAATGATCGGCCGGTCATTCTTAACCAGTTTCCGGCAACCTAAGACGTAGTCTTGCGCTTCTTTTTCAGTGAAGTGATACTCGACAAATAAATTCTCAGAGTAGTTTGTAAAACTTTCGTGGATCCACATGTCTGCAGCATCCTTCATCGAAATATTATTACCGAACCACTCGTGCCCGGACTCGTGAACAATAATGAAATCAAACTTCAGCCCAACTCCGGTAGCGCTGAGGTCCCGCCCACGATAACCATTCTTGAACCCGTTCCCATAAGTTACTGAACTCTGATGCTCCATTCCTAAATAGGGAACGACTACTAATTTGTAGCTATCTTCATAAAAAGGATACTGTCCAAACCAGTGTTCGAATGCTCGCAATGTTCGGGGCGCTTCTTTGAAGTGTTTCTTAGCTGTTTCGCGCTGGTGATCGAGGACCCAATAATCAACATCCAAATCCCCTCCTTCACCAGAAAAGGTCTCTGAAAAGCTGACATAGTTTCCGATATTCATGTTCACGCCGTAGTTATTGATGGGATTAGTAACCTCCCACAAAAACGTTCGAGTCTGATTCTCTTGATCGTGCAACTTCTTTTTCAGCCGGCCGTTTGAGACGGCCACTAAATCCTCGGGCACAGTTATCTGAATCGACATCCCCTCGTCTGGTTCGTCATATCCATGATCCTTGTTAGGCCACCAAACACTCGCACCAATCCCCTGGCAAGACGTCGCAATAAAATGGGACCCGTTTTTATCCTTCTGCCACGATACGCCACCGCTCCAAGGAGGATTCTTAGCCACCCTTGGCTTCCCACTGTATTTAACGGTAATTGCACTGACAGTACCGACATTAAGATCGCTCTCAAATTCAACGAAGTACGCGTTGCCCTCTCGAGCAAATTTCAACTCCGTCTCACCGACTTTGACCCACTCGATCCTTAGCGGCGTCTGCAAATCGATTTGAAGTCGTTTGCCCAAACTAGTCGGGACGAATGTTATTTCATTGGTGCCAACAATCGTTCTCGCTTCAGGATCCACCTCTATTTTCAAGTCATAACGCTGAAGATCCCACCATGCCCGCTCGGGAGTCACCGTACCCCGGAGTTCGACCGCCCGCTGGTCAGCCGTTTCCGTTTGTGAAAACACTGATGAAGGAAACAAATTTAGCAACAGCATCAATAGAAAAAATCTACAAACAAGCATGACAAAATATCCGTCAGAATGGATTCAGGTTCCGTTAACACTCCGATTGTAACGCCCACGCCTCCAATATCCCTCCCCGCAAATAGCGGATCTGCCTGTTTGCTCCCTAAAAAATCTGCCCAATTAAGCCCGTAAAAACGGAATTGCCTAAAAACCAAAAAACTCCACCATTTGAACTGTTGTTCAGATGGTGGCAGCGAGGTAAAATTAGGTCTCCATGGAATCGCAACTCTTCTTCTCCTAACGTTCCCTAATCTTTCATTAAACATTCGTGAAGTGAAATTATGAGCCAATCATCGCAAATCAAAGAGACTGAACCCAGTAAAGCAAATCGTCAATTCACAGGTATTCCAATCGCTGACGAGGGAGCAACGCCTCCCAGTGACAGCGCTGCAAAAGTGACGACCGGACCACGGAAAACGAGTCTGTCAACAAACGCAGTCAAAGGCGCAGCTGCTTTTTCGAAGAGCATTGCGATTTTGCAGATGATTGCAGATTCCGAACAACCTCCATCGATTTCGATGCTGGTTCGGCAAAGCAACCTACCTCGCCCAACCCTTCATCGCCTGTTAAAGGCGCTTGCCGCTGAAGATATGGTTGAACTCAGACCCAACAAAACCTACGCGGTTGGTGCCCGAACCCTGCAGTTAGCCGGGCGTGCGCTCGCTCAGAATGATTTAGCGAAAATCGCGGCACCTGAGATGAGTTTGTTAAGTGCCCAGACCCAGGAAACGGTGCACCTTGCAATCCGAAGTAGTAACGACCTTGTTTACATCTACAAAAAAGACACGCCCCACGCGGTACGAATTGCGTCAACCGTTGGCGCCCGTGTCCCATGTCATGCCAGTGCCGTTGGAAAATGCCTCATCGCGTTTTTATCAGAAGAGGAACGAATTCGAGTCGTTGATTCGATGGACATGCGAAGGCTGACTGATTTCACTATTACTGACCGCAACGACTTACTCGCGGAATTTGAAAAAATTCGCAAATATGGTTATGCAACATCTCATCAGGAAAGCGATCTTGAGATCCAGTGTTTTGCAACCTGCATTTTCGATCGCAATGGACAGCCGGCAGCTGGAGTCAGCATTAGCGTGCCAATCTATCGTCTCAAAGCAAATCGTGATGAGTACCTGAAACCGCTTCTGGAGTGCCGGGATCGAATCATGCAAAAGCTAGGATGTGCTCAAACCAAGTGATTACCTGAGGTTCGAAAATGAGTGAATCCGGATCGCTCTTTTTTCCTCAACCCTTCGTCCTTGATGCACTCGAGTCAGCCCCTAACACTTAGCAAACTACCTTCTCGTGCCGCCTCGCGCGTCTATTCTGAGGATTACTTAATGGAATTTAACTCAGCACCCACGTCCAATGAGTATCATCAATTTTATGGAAAGTACATTTCACTTGTTGACCCCGATAAGCTGCCCGACGAGCTAACCAAGCAACCCGGCGAATTGAAACAACTGCTCTCCACTCTCTCGGATCCCGAAGTCAATTGCCTTCACGAACCCTATACCTGGACGTTGAAACAGGTAATCGGTCATTTGATTGATTGCGAACGGATTTTCAGCCATCGCTTAAATCGGATTGCAGTTGGTGATGAAACACCAATTCCTGGAATCGATCAAAATAAATACGTCTCCGCAATCGACTATTCGCCTATCCCAATGGCCAACCTTCTCGACGAATTCGAACATCTTCGCCGGGCCAATTGTTTGCTTTACGACCGGTTACCAAATGCTTCCATGACCAACATGGGAATTGCTTCCGACAACCCTGTCTCGGCTCGGGCCAATCTCTTTATTTTGGCTGGACACGTACGATACCATTTAAAAATCATCAAACGTCGAATCAACTCGTAAACCAGTGCGCTGCAGTTAAGTCACCACATTACGGATCATCTGCACCTGATTCTCTCAACCACCGAAGCAACATCCCCAATGCAATTAAGCTCGCTACCACCACGAGCATTTGCCAGGGGATAAACAAAACTAACCCGCAACATCCAAACAGACCAAACCAGGCAAACCCCACTGGAAAAATCCGCTCCGTGGAATCGACACGAATGGCGCACAAATTGGTCAGAGCGTAGTAAATCAAAACAGTCGTCGCGCTGAACGACCACGCTAGTTTCACGTCACCAATCAAGACCAATGCTCCGATCACCGTAGCGACCGCCAACGTCGCTCGAAGGGGAACTCCCCGGCGATCAATGGCAGCCAGCGATGTTGGAAGATCAGATCGACGAGCCATAGCGAGAACTACACGTGACAACCCGAGGATCAGGTTTAACATCACGCCGAGCATCGCAGTAATCCCCCCGACACCCACCAAGACAACAACCCACCTCATCCCGGTCGATTCAGCTACCCTAAAAAGAGGTGCGGCCCATTTCCCAGTCGCATCGCTAAGTCCAACCGTCCCAATGGTCGCAATCCCTACCCAAGCCACAGAGACGTAGACCAACATCGCAATCGCAAGAGTTATAATCATGGCCCGAGGAATAATTTTCTCGGGGTCAACAACCTCTTCACCCATCGTCGCAATTCGCCCGTAGCCGGTATAAGCGACAAACATCAGAGCGGCAGCAGAAAACAGTGCATACCACGAATCGTGTTGCGGCCCTGACTGGACTACCTCTATAGATTCCGGGGGCCTCGCGAAATTAAAATCTCCCTTTACCCCCAACCCGGCAATCACCAGAACCGTCAAGGAAATCAGAGTGAGGCAGACGATCACTGTATTAATTCTAGTGGTTCGGCGAATTCCAATTAACACGATGCCCGTGATGCAGGCGAGGAGGGTGATCCCTCCCAATACATTACCGGCATAGGATAAGCCTTCATTTTCAATCACCCGCTGGCTCAACAAAGACGCTAAATAACCCGACAATCCCAAAGCTGCAGTCGCTGCTGATGCCGATTTAGCGCACAGAAATAACCAGCCAGCAACAAAGCCCATTCGCGGGGAAAGCCATCGATAACCGTACTCGTAGGTGCCTCCACTCACCGGATGGACGGCGGCCAGTTGAGCACTGCTCAGGCCATTACAAATCGCAACCGCAGCAGCGATCACGATCGCCCAAATAATGTTCGATCCGGCAACGCCTGTCCCAATCCCGATACTGACAAATACGCCTGTCCCTAAAATCGATCCCAACCCCAGCATCACGGCGCCGACACCGCCAATTTGGCGCCGCAATTCTTGTTTTTCCGTCCTATTGCTACGTCCAGCTACCACAAAAACCAATAGAAATTCTTGGTTTCCATTATATTACCCAACCTAGTTTAATTTTCTAACCAACTTCCGAAAAGTCCATCCCGCAGGAGTTTCCCTCGCTATCTGTTCCAGGAAGTTAGGCCCTCGCACCGGTCCTGTAGCCTCTCCTTAAAACTGGTTAAACTACTGATCCACCCAAACCCTGAGGTTAATTCATGGCCAATCGACTCCCTCAATTAGTTCCCTTTGATCAACACAATCAATTCCTCGAATCCAATGTCCATCCTTCAGATTGGAAAAACCCCACACCCGCTTCCAACTACCATTTGGTGATCGTAGGCGCGGGCACTGCCGGGTTGGTAACCGCCGCAGCGGCCGCCGGTCTGGGCGCTCGAGTAGCGTTGATTGAACGCGATTTAATGGGAGGCGATTGCCTCAATGTGGGGTGCGTTCCATCGAAGAGCCTGATTGCTGCAGCCCGGTTTGTCGCCAATGGTCAGCGTGGCAAAAAAATGGGCTTTTCCGGCGCAGACAATCCCAGCATCAACTTTTCAGAAATCATGGAAAGGATGCGGAAGCAGCGTTCTCAAATCAGCCCTGTCGATTCGGCAAACCGTTTTAAGGCACTAGGCGTTGATGTATTTTTCGGACGGGCGAGTTTTGTCGACGACCAAACGATCTCAATACAAACCACCAACGAACCAACGACGCAATTAAAATTTAAGAAAGCGGTGATCGCGTCAGGCGCTCGCGCCAAAATCCCGGAAATCGACGGACTCGACGAGGTTAATTTTTTAACCAACGAAACACTATTCTCCATCACAGAACTGCCACCTCGACTTGGCATCATCGGTGGAGGCCCGATCGGTTCTGAGATTGCCCAGTGCTTCGCAAGATTCGGGAGTGACGTATCGCTATTTGAACGGGGAGCCAATGTTCTCGAACGCGAGGACCAGCAAGCTGCCACAGTGTTGCAAAATCAATTTGAAAAAGAAGGAATTAATTTATTCCTCGAATCAAACAACCTAACTCTTAAAAAAACAGAAAACGGAATTTTGGTTCGCGGGCTCAAAGGTAAAGAGTCCAGTCCTTATGAAACGACAGTTGATAAACTGTTAATCGCAGTCGGCCGGACTCCTAATTTAGAAGACTTAAATCTCGAATCGGCTAATGTGAAATTCAATGCCCGGGGAGTTGTCGTCAATGATTCAATGCAAACCAGCAACCCCAGAATTTTTGCAGCAGGGGATGTTTGCTCTAAATATAAATTTACGCATGCTGCAGACTTTCAAGCGAGAATTGTGATCCAGAATGCGCTGTTCGCCATCGGTCCGATAGGCCGAAAAAAAGCAAGCCGACTACTCATACCCCGGGCAACCTATACATCGCCTGAGATTGCTCACGTCGGCCTTTACCCTCAAGAAGCCGCAGAACAGTCAATTGAAATTGACACCTTTATCCAATCGTTTGAACATGTCGACCGGGCCATCCTCGAATCCGCAGAAGAAGGATTTGTAAAGGTTCACACGCGAAAAGGCACCGATCAAATCGTTGGGGCTACCATTGTTGCTGAACATGCCGGCGACTTGATTTCCGAAATTTCAGTCGCTATCACCAATAAAATTGGACTTTCAAAAATTGGGGCAACCATCCACCCCTATCCAACCTACGCCGATGCAATCCGCAAACTTGGTGACCAATTTAACAAGACCAAACTAACCCCGCTGAATCAAAAAATTCTGAAATGGCTTTTACGTATTAACGTCGGCCGATAAATCAGAAATTTTTCAAACCTGCCTCCCGCAGGGCACCTTGAATTGGATAGACTAATTGTTTGGAGTTTAAACTTTCTCGATCTATGGACGCCAAGACATGCCTCTAAACACCCTCCGCTGTTTTATATTTTCATGCCTCACCATGCTGGCCGCGACAATCGCCGCCCAGGACAAGCCAAACGTGATTGTGATCATGGCCGACGACCTCGGGTACGGTGACGTTTCTTGCTACGGTGCAACTGAGCTGGAAACCCCTAATATTGATCGTCTTGCCGCCGAGGGTCAGCGGTTTACCAGCGGCTATTGCTCGGCTTCGACCTGCACACCTACACGCTACTCAATGTTGACGGGCAATTACGCCTTTCGCACAAAACGTACTGGAATTGCACCACCAAGTGCCCCAGCCATCATTAAACCGGGCGTCGAAACCGTTGCGTCGCTACTACAAAAATCAGGTTACAAAACAGCCGTTATCGGAAAATGGCATTTGGGCTTGGGAAAAGAAGCTACGAAATCAGATCCGGGTGGCCCCGATTGGAACGGAGAACTAAATCCAGGCCCCCTCGAAATTGGATTCGATCACTGCTTTTTACTACCAACCACTAATGACCGCGTCCCGCAGGTTTATGTTGAAGATCATCGCGTGCTCAACCTTGATCCGAAAGACCCACTTTGGGTTGGCAGAAAAAAACCGAGTGATGACCACCCAACCGGAATCACTCATCGCAGCACCTTAAAAATGGACTGGTCACATGGCCACAATGCTACGATTCATAACGGTATTAGCCGAATTGGTTTTTACACCGGTGGCCACTCCGCTCGCTTTCGCGACGAAGATCTCGCCGACAAATGGGTTGAAAAATCCAATGAATTCATGGAAGCCAATCAAGACAATCCATTTTTCCTTTTCTTTTCCTCCCACGACATTCATGTGCCCCGGATCCCACACGAAAGGTTTCAAGGCAAGACCGACCTGGGGTTCCGAGGAGATGCAATCATCCAGCTCGATTGGTGCGTTGGCGAAATCATGAAGACGCTTGACCGCTTGAATCTTACTGAAAAAACACTGGTCGTATTCTGCTCCGATAATGGCCCAGTTCTGGACGATGGATACGCCGATGGAGCTATTGAGAAGATCGGCAAACACCGTGCTGGCGGCCCTTTTACTGGAGGAAAATATAGCGTCTACGAAGGAGGTACTCGAACTCCATTTATCACGCGCTGGCCAACTCGCATTAAACCCGGTGTCAGTGACGAAATGGTTTGCACAATTGATCTTCCCAGCAGCCTCGCTGCCTTGGCCGGCCAGAAGGTGGAAGATAAAGATTGCGTCGATAGCCACAACGTATTGGACGCCCTTTTAGGAAAACCGGGAGCAACCGGGCGCGATCATCTCGTGCAACAAGACAATGGCGCAAGTGGCACATATGGCCTCAGAGTGGGCGATTGGAAACTCCAGCGGTACGGCAAAAAGCGGGCGAGAAACATTGTCGTCGAGGCAAAATTGGCCAACACCACTGTCGATGAATTCCAGCTCTTCAATCTCGCTAAGGACCCCGGAGAAAAAGACAATGTGCTGAAAGATAATCCGGAAGTTGCCAAAAAGATGAAAGCCAAACTTAACCAAATTATCGAAGATGGTAGAAGTCGATAGCTGAGTTTTTTCAGAAACTCTGCACCGCAGTGGAACAAATCCAATAGCCGCCTGCATTGGCGGCTATTTTTGTACCCCTGTTGAATCGTCAGCATTGGGTTCATTAGCAATGATGGATGCTTTGATGATGTAATCCATTTTGGGGAACTTTTCAAAAATATACTCGTTCCCTCTCTCTTTAATTTTTTCCTCACTTGCATTAATTCCGTATTCGGGATTGATGCTTTTGACGATCTCCCAACCGCTTTCAACTTCCGCTAGAGGAGAATAACCTTCGGAATCCATATACGAATTTTGGGCAAGATTAATACAAAGTTGCGTCGTTCTCGAGTTCTCGCCTTTTTTCGCAAAGGAGACCACCGCAGCATAATTACTCTCTTTGACGGGCTCATCATCAATTGGTTGATCCCAATACACGGTCGCCTCTGGGTCCCCACTAATTACAAATTGAATTAATCCGGGATTCACCTGATGGAACACAACTCCATCGTAAAACTTGCTCTTTACTAACTCGTGCAAACGTTCCGCCCCCAAAGGCGCCCAATCCCGATGCACCAAAAGAACAAAATCTCCCGCGGTGGTTTCAAATTTTATTCGATACTCACCCTCGGTCGCCGCACCCGCGACTGATGTCTTTCCCTTTTCCCAATTCACCGAAGGTAAAGTAACGGGCTCCACCGGTTCCTTTTGTTCGCCTGGAAAACAACCTGCGCAGAGGCTGATGATGCACAACAGAGTGAAATATCTTGACATATCAAAACCTAAAAATATTTAGAAACTCGGTCTGATTGTTGCTTGAATTTCCTCCGAGTCAATCTTAGCCTCAGAAGAAAATCCAAATTGAGAAACAACTAACAACCACTCGATGCTGCAATTACTATTTCCCGCAAATTTTGCAGTCTTCCCGTGGGTTAAGTGCGACCTCGTGAAACGACATGTGTCGTAAATCAAAATGAAGCACTCTCTTTTCAAGCGTCTCTCCAAAACCGGCCAACAGTTTGATGGCTTCCAATGCACCCATGCAGGCAACCGTACCTGAAGTCGCCCCAAAGACAGGAAATTCCCGCTTCCAATGCTCCGGCACCTCGGGGGTCAAACAACGCAAACATGGTTTTCCCCCGGCGGGAAAGGTCGTAATCGTCGCCGAGGTGTCATACATCGCACAATTGACATGCGGTTTACCATGACGAACGCAAGCATCATTCATTGCAAATCGTTCTTGAAACATCGGGGCAGCCCCAACACACAAATCCGCTTCCGGCACCCATTTTTCAGCCAACTCATCATCTAAATTCGCAGCCACAGGGACGATTTCAAGCCGTGGATTCAGCTCCTTAAGACGCCGCTCAATTGTCTCAATCCGCGGCTTACCAAGCCAGTCGTGGGTCATTAACAACTGACGATTTAAATCGGAGTGCTTCACGTTCCCAGCGTGAGCGATAATTAGTCTGCCAATCCCAGCTGCCGCCAATTCATACGCAACCACACTCCCCAGCCCACCGCACCGGGAAATCAAAACCGTGCTGTTCTTCAATCGACGCTGGCCTTCTTCTCCGAAGTCATCCGTCCAAATTTGCCATTGGTAGGTTGCCTGCTCAACGTCAGTCAAAAACGGCGCGGGACTCTTGGGGATTTCGTTTTCCATTTTTCAACCAGTAAGGGATGCAATTGCTCTTGGAATGCGTGTCTTTCAAGAAGTTCACGCTGTATTTTTATCACCTGAATCCTCACAAACAACCGCCCGCACCCGGCCTTTTTCCAAGCGAAAATGCACGGTCCCCAGTTGATTCCCCTCTTCGACGTTATGCGTAATATGCAACACAGTAACCGATTCGAATTGCTGGATTTTCTTCAGCAGTTTAGTCAAATTACTTCGAGTATCGTCGTCTAATGCACTCAACGGTTCATCGAGGCACAATAGGCTCGGACGAAAAGATAACGCCCTCGCAAGCGCCACCCTTTGCCTCTCGCCACCTGAAAGTCCTCGTGGATATCGATCAAGAATTTCAGTAATGTCTAAACTCGAAGCCAACTCCTCGACCCGTTGGCTGCGTTCAGCTTGGCTGAACCCGCGAACTTCCATTCCAAAAGCAATTTGTCGATGGACTTTCATCGTTGGAAACAAAGAAGAATCCTGCGGCACGTATCCAATCTGCCGCTGAGCCGGCGGAGTCCGTGTAATTTCTTCGCCATCGATCCAGATCTTTCCACCTGAAACGGCCCTTAATCCGCAAATCGATTCCAACAATGTCGTTTTACCGCTACCGGTCGCCCCCATCAAAATCGCGTAAGCATTCTGAGGAATTTCAAAACTGATTGAACTCAATTCGAAATCACCTTGGCGAAGTCGTAATTGTTGTACTGAGATCATACGATTACTCCGTTTTTGGAATTCCCTCCGAGGGTGAGTAATCGTGTCAAAATTAGCACCACAATCGCCAATGTCACGAGGATTAGCGATGCCGATACAGCACCTCTTAGATTCCCGAACTGAAAATTCAGATACACCGTCGTCGAAAGCACTTCGGTCTTCATTCTCGCGGTACCCGCGAAAATTAATATCGGTCCAAACTCCCCAAGTGAACGGGCCCAAGCCAGCGTGAATGCAGCGACGATACCGCGCCAGGCCTGCGGTAGCGCGACCATCGAGAACGCTTGATAGTGACTCGCACCCAAGGTCAAGGCAACCCGCTCGGGACGGTCATCGATTTGTTCAAATGTATTACGCATGGTCCGAATTGCAAACGCTGCGGCGACTGTAAATTGCGCTAAAATTACCGCTGGTATCTCATAGGTGATCCCTCGAATTCCAGCATAGCCAAGCGATGCGAACAACTCACCGGTTCGTTCATCAAGCCACCGACCCGCTGGAGTTTGAAATAGAACCAGCAAACTGATCCCTACCACCAGAGGAGGCAAAACAATTGGAATATCCAAAAGCGTATCGATCGAGTAGCGGACCCAATTGAATAAACGGCGACTACTGGGAGACTGTTGACCAAGTCGCTGTGTCATTGACTCCGAACCTAATCGTGCAAGCAAGAACCCGGTTGGAATCGCAACCCACAAGGAAAGAATAGCCGCAATCGTGCAGGAGATTAAACTTAGCCAAATTGAAAACCGCACGCGAGGATCTGAAAGCAAACTCGACATGTCAGACCAATTGGCAAATCGAAAGTCAGCCACCAATAGCGCAATGATCAAAGCAAGGTAGAAAACCCCAAAAACCGACATTGTCGTCCAGAATAAACCATCCCACTGAGTTCGCTTCCGACGAATCGATTTTGGTTTAGTTTCTGACATCGAGTTTCAAAGGCACCGTGGAAGACGTTGAGCAATGAATCCGAACCGAGCCGCCTGAGACTGCTGCCATCAGCACATTACTTCTAAAACACATTCTGAACAAATTACTGCAAACAGTTTCACCGAATTATCATCTTCGGTCAATTAAGATCTTTCGCAAAATGATCCCCGTGAACGATCAAGGAGAATGCTGACACTCAGTTCATTCCCGGATCTAAAAAACCGTTTGCTTTAAATTCTGATTTAATCTCCGCACGATCAAGCCAGTTATAAAGTCTTTGCATCAAGGCCGGGTTGCGAGTCGACTTGGAAATTGCCCAAGGCTGAGTCGCCACGCCAACAGTCGAGTCATTGGTCAGCGAATACACGTTCACGGCTTGTAACGTTCTTGGATCTGCCGCCAGATTCGAACGATAAACAAATGCCGCATCAAGCCCGCCGGCCACCAATTGACTAATCAAAGTTGGCCCTACGTCCGCTTTAACAACCGCCTGACGTTCGATTGACTGATACAAACTCTCTGTTGCAGGAGCAACATCTGCCGGGTTGCCAACGGCTGCCGTACCACCACTGAGGATCTCACGGGTCAGGAAGCCCAACGCCGAATACTCGGGATCACAAATTCCAATTCGCAAATTCGAATTCGTCAATGCAAAAGGACTCTCCACACTTGAGGGCGCTGTTTTCGAAACAGCTAATACAATTTCATTCCGACTAACCTCAACGGGATCATAAAAATATTCTTGGACTTGCAGCAAGAAAGATTCGTCACAGGCAAGGTAAGCATCCGGAAAGAGATTTTCATCTTCAATACTTCGCATGGCAGCGACTAACTTGCCACACCCCTCCCAACGAGGGTACAAATTGACTCCCTCTCGCGTTGCGAATTCTCGAACCGCAGTTTCGATCACAGGCGTGAACATCGAACCGCAATAAAGATGAATCTCTGGCACCTGCTCCCAATCATCACCTGCCAAAAAAGAAAATCCATAGCTTTCAAATGCTGGCTGCCCCGTCTGATTAGCAGTCAAAAATCTCGCAAACTGTAGACTGGCCGTTGGTGACTTAGTCGTAGAAACAATTCCTAACGCAATTTCGCTTTTCGTCTCGTCGCGTGCATCCACCAATGCAGCAATTTTCAAAATCGGTTCTGGCCCGATTTGATTTAACTGACTCACGGTCGTATCCCAAATAACAGCGGCGTCGAGACTGCCCGCAACCAACGCTTGTGCGAGGGTCATCACATTTTCAGCATCGGTTGCTTTTTGCTCTTCCAACTGATCGAGAATTCCCAGGTTGGAAGCCACGCCTCGCACCAATTTACCAACTGCCGCCCGCTCCGAGGCAATTCCGAACTTGACTTCTGGATTCGATAACATCTCACTGAGGCCAGCAATTGGAATTTCACTTGACACCGGCACCGCAATCACCGGGCGCTGCTCGGCCACTGGAAAACGCTCGGCAATCACCCCCGCCTGATAAGCTTTGTCTAAAAGTCGGTCATCGGCGGTAATATAAATATCAGCCCCACCCAGCAGTCCCGTCTCATATTCCGTTTTAATTTGCCCGGCAAGCTCCCCCGATCCACCGGTACGGACAATTTCTACATCCGTTCCGTATCGAGAATTGTACGCAGTCACAATATCCTCAACCGGTTTCGCAATCCCAGCAGCACAGTAGATTCGAACGGTTTGCCGACTTGTCTCGAGCAACGCATCTGGCCGGAGTTGAAGTGCGAAAACCAATAAGATCAACATCAACAGACCGGAGGAAACGAAAGTGATCAACACTCCCGAAACCTTTCCAGAAGCCTTCCCGGAACGGGTCGTCAAATTCGAATCTACCAACCTTGATGGGGGATTTTTCAACGAGCTTTCGCCTTCAATAATTCAAGATTCTCAATGTCAATTATACAATCAGCAAATGTGGCGGTCTGTGCTTCGTGAGTCGCCATGAGAACGGCTCCTCCATCCTGCACGTATTCTTTCAAGACGCTAAAGACCAATTCTGAATTTTGATTATCTAAATTACCCGTCGGTTCGTCCGCAATTACCAAGGCCGGACGATGCGCGATCGCCCTTGCTAAAGCGACTCGCTGACGCTGACCATGACTTAATTCACTCGGGTAACTTTGACAACGAGCCCCTAAGCCTAACCGATCAAGCCACTGATTGGCGACTACGCTACTGACTCCAGTTGCAATTTTCACGTTGGATGTCAAATTTAAATACGGAACAAGCTCAAGCGTCTGGAATAAGTAACCGATCGAAACAGCTCTAATCTTGGTTCGCTGAGAGTGAGGCAGATTAAATAGATTGTTCCCCTGGAAATGAACCTCACCAAAACTCGGTGCGAGCATCCCTCCACAAGCAAGAAGCAAAGTAGTTTTCCCACTTCCACTCGCTCCCTGGACTGCCACAAACTGAGTAGGGGCAAGTTCAAAACTGCATTTTTCAAAAACACGAACCTCACGTCCACGATTCGAAAACATGTGCCCAAGATCATTAACTACGAGCAATGACGCTGGATTACTCATCAGGAATCCCTCCCAATTAAATCCGCAGGGTTCTCCCCGGCCGCCCACATGGCCGGCACACAACCTCCCAGAACCGCGAGTAAGAACGCAACGGCTCCAATTGTCATTGCCACCGTCCAATCCAACGAGCTCTTTTGTCCAGTCATGACAAACAAACTATTCGCTTGCTCGATAGACACCAGCATTCCAACCGTCACACCTGTGGCAGCGCCCACCCCGGAGAGCAACAGCGAACGCACTAAAAACAAGCCGGCAATCCGATAACGTCCGTACCCTACAGCTTGAAGAATGCCAATCTCTGACTTCCGACTCAACGAATTCAGTAATGCTAAACCAAGCACCGTGAATCCTAAAAATACCCAAAGAACGTTCTGTAGCATTAAAAAATTGTCGCGGCTTACCGACCGCACACTCAGGCGTGCTTGTGCCATTTCTTCCTTTCTAAGAAAGGAAGCCTCATCTGTTATTTTTGCAATTTCATTGTTTAAAATTACAGCAGACTGCAATCCAGACGCTTCACACTGCTCGCTGGTACACTCAATCGCCTCAATCCGACTAATTTGCTCCGGCAGTTCAAAAATTTTCTGAGCCGACTGCAAATCAATAAATGCCGCAGAGTCTTGCCATGTCCCTGAATCCCGATTGACTCGTTGAACTTTAAAAACCTCCCCGGCAATCGTCACTTTTGCTTTGGCATCACGATCCACACCGAGTTCCCTTGCCAGAGCACTTCCTAATTGAAGCTCACCGGAAGGAATCGACCGCTGCATCGGGGCTTTGGGGCGATCAGGCATCGCAATCGATGCTGACAGCCCGACCACCCGGCCAAGCGACTGTCGATCACCTGTCGAGCACATCGCTCGCCGCTCCAGCATTGGAATCAAATGATTTAACGAAGCACGGTGCTCAATCAATTGTGAAACCAAATTCTCTGCCATCGTAATATCCGAATAACCGCCCTCGAGGTGATAGGAATACTGATCAACCTTCGCGGGTAAAATCACGACGTTAGAACCAAGATCGCGGACATTGCGCCCAATTTCTTTTTGGAAACTGGTATCGTTAACTGAGAAATAAGCGAGTGCGCCTGTCACTGATGCCACAACCAATACGAATACCAAACCGCTTTTCCAACGGTATTGCAATTCTCGAAGGGCTAAAAAAAACGGGTTCATAGACTCGGTAATTCCAAACGTTGATTCATCGCAAACAATTCACATTTCCTCAGGTGAATTCGAAAAAACTGCGGTGTCCTCATTCTAGTTTTAATCCAGTCTTTTTCGAGTCTAGCAGGTCAGAATCTTAAAGAATCCAAATCGATTTAACTGTTTTTGGTGAGACGAAAAAGTTTGGGGATTAATTTTGTAATCTTTTTGATTATGGTAAGATTTCGATCCCCAAACAGTTTACCCTTCTTTCACGCAATATGTGAATTCAAGCCAAATGAATATTCAAACTATTAATCGGCTCCCCGGCGTCAGGAATTGCTTTTCCGCGGCAGCTTTCGCGGTTTGCATTCTATTTTCAGTACAAACCCATGCTCAGTATTCCGGGCGTGGAGATGATGCCCCATGGCGTGCCACCGCGGCTCAAAAAATTGATCAAAATCGAAAAGCCGATGTGCAGATTATTGTTCAGGATCTTGAAGGGAATAAAATCGAGAGCGCTGCGGTTTCTATTCAGATGACGGAACACGCTTTCAAATTTGGATCGGCCGTTGACCCACGGTACTTTCTCGAAAATCAAAGCCAGTACAATGCCGGATATGCCGCAAAAGTTCCAGAAATTTTTAATGCCACCACACTTGAAAATCATCTGAAGTGGCGAGCCTGGGACGGCGCCTGGGGAAATAGCTTCGATCAATCAGTGACTCTAGCAGGACTTGATTGGCTGGGTGAACGGGAAATAGGTGTTCGCGGGCACGCGATGATGTGGCCTCGTTATCAAAGCGTACCAGACTCGGTCAGAACGATCCTCGACATTGCTAACCCCACCCAGCAAAACCTACAAGACCTTTACGATCTATCGTTTAACCATATCGCGGATATCGGTGCCGCGGTGAAAGGCAAAGTGTTTTCGTGGGATATGCTTAACGAGCCTCGTACGTCTTTTGATATCGAAGACAAACTGATCGGCTTTGCCCCCACGGGACAATCTGTCATCACCAGCCGCACGGACATTCGCAAGCGCTGGTTTGAGGCTGCTCAAACGGTAGATAGTAATGCGAGTATGTTTTTGAATGATTTCGGCATCTTGGCCGGCGGGGACAATCTTGATAGTAATATCCGAAGTAATTATCGCGCTGTTCTTACCGAACTCACGGCAGCCAACACGCCAATGGACGGCCTTGGGTTTCAATCCCATTTCAACGAAACAAACCGCCTCCCCACGAGCCCGACAAAAATCTGGGAACTGCTTGATGAGTTTGCCGCCGACTATGACCTGCCAGTGCATATCACTGAATTCGATTACAATACGACCAATAAAGATCTCCAGGCGGATTATACCCGTGACTTCATGACAGCCGTCTTTGCCCACGAATCCGTCGAAGCTTTTATCCTATGGGGATTCTGGGAAGGAAAAATAAACCACGCCGAAGCTGCGCTATTCGATCTCGATTTCAATCCCAATCTTAACGGTGAAGAGTATCTCGACCTCGTTTTTAACCAGTGGTGGACAGAGGAAAATGGACTGTCAAATCTTGATGGAGAATTCGGGACCCGAGGGTTTCTTGGCGAATACGAGATTACAGTCGACTATCAGGGGAATTCTTACCGTCAAAAGATAACACTCGGTTCCGAAGGTAAGAGTATTATTGTCAGCGTTCCCGAGCCCTCCAGCATGGCAATTCTAGGCTTCATTGCCTTACCACTACTCCGGCGAACGCGGCGATCCGAGATTCTACGATCGTAAAAACAACCAGATTGCACCTACCAAAACGAGACCCGAAAAGAAAATCAAAATTGCCCACGGCATCGCAACTGCCGGCTTGCGATCCTCTTCCACCATCGCTTCGCTCGTCTCGCTCGTTTTCTTAACAGCACCCTTGTTTGAAATCTCTTCACTGACGTCCACAACTTTTCGATCCAGTTCTGATGGCTCCGGTGCTGATGGAGCCAGGCCTGTTAGCTCCGCTTCCAAATTACTGCCAGGCTCCAAATCAGCAAGCTCGTGGATCACCAAACCACCACCCAGCATCACTGGCGGAGCCTGATTCACGGTCCCTGCATTTTTCTGCAAAATCTGAGCTACTTCAGCAATCACAAAGGCAGAGTTGGGATCAAAATCAAGGCTGGCTTCCGCCTTTCGTTCCAGAGCCTTATTCCACTGATGTAAAACTTGAACTCCATACAGCCAATTTCGATTCAAAGAACATTCGCAATCCTGCCCACAAATACTCGCTCGTGTGACAAGCGCATTGGCCGTAATCTCATCGCCAGAAAGCACTTCTCCTAAAAGACGGCCCTGACCGTAAAGCACCGCAACCGATGGCTGCGAGTCGCCAGTAATTCCCAGCGAAGTAAGTAGCCACTGCTCCTCTGAAAGACGTGATTCTGGCACAACAACAATTGAAGGCCCGGAATCGGTCGGCTTTTCAAGTGTCCACATTTGATCGTTAACACGTTTTACAGCTGCCATCAATTCCGACTTGGCACTGGAATCTTTGGACTCATCTCCTGACTGGACGAATACAAACACACAAAGATCGTCAACCAATTTAGAAAAAATTTCATCGCGAATCGGAGATTGCACCAACCGCCTCAAACCCTCTTCCAGTTGGTCGGTAGAAGGCACTGCGAGAGGACTGTCGGCGGCACCCAAACGAACCAAATCCATGAGAGGTGTCTCAGCAGCATTGGGGCTTGCAAGCTGAATTTGCTTCCCAATATCCGAATCTGAATCGTACCAGGCATACCCAATATTGGAATCAGCTAACTGTTCCCGCAACGCTAAATTCCATTCCTCAAATCTCTCGGGCTCAACCGCAGGAGGCTTGACCAGTCGCAATTGCCATGATTTCCCGTGCACATTTACAAAAGCAACATCGCGCACACTGTATTTGCAACGCACCAATTCTTCCGCGATGCTCTGACCGGAGAGAAACAGGCAAAACCCAAATGCAACAAGCACCAACGGAACCAATTTTAACTGTTGCAACATTCCACTCCCCTGCGCGTCCACCTCGGACGATAGCCGATCGGTTTTAAAATTCTGGTTCACGTTCATGATGATGTTTAAAATCATTCTTGTTCGGGCAAGCTTTCATCAACGCTTCGCGGCAAAAATCCAAGAGAGGTTTCGAGCCACGATCCACACGAACAACCTCCTCCACCTTCAGCAGAAAGCAACATCCCCTGCGCTGGAACCACGCTAATCCAACAATCAGTTCGAATTCGATCAAACCGATTCACCTTTTGCGTCCGCACATCCCACCAGGTCGTTTCACCTAACCGGGAGAACATACCATTGGTCGTTAGCGTGTAACTAGCGCACCCATGCCCTCCTGGAAACCCGCGTTGGATAGTCGCGCCGTCGGCCAAAGAAAGCACCTCCGGACGCAGATACATCAACTCGCCCTGAATAGCAGGCCGCGAGATATGTTTACCGTGGTGGTTCGATTCCCAAGCAACTTTTTTACTCCATTTTTTTTGTCCATTATCACGATTAAATGCAGCAACTGAAAACTGTTTTTTAGTCGATTCCGAGGCGACCGTAACAAGGCAACGATTCTCTTCATCACCACCGCCAGCAAGATACAAACTAGCCAAATGCCCTGCAAAAGGATCAATCGGTTGCCTCCATTGGAGTTGACCGTCTGCCGCATCGAGACAAACCAACTCATAAGACTGGGAATGGTCGAGAGAAATTCTCCGTTTATCCGAGACAAGGTGCTCCGGCGTTTTATCTTCTACAAAGAAAATTCGGTCGTCCATAATTGTAATGGTCGGGTGCAACACCAGGCCCCGGTATTCCCATTGCAATTTCCCACTATTTGGCTCCATCGAAAATAAACTCTCGCCCGCAACCACATGTGTGTCAGCCCCCCCGGTGGAGTCAAACCACTGACTACTACCCCACCATTTTTTATAGATCGCCGCAGAACTAACTTCTGTTCCAATCAGTTGATCTTTATAGCGACTGATGAAACCCCAGCTTCGATCCATCGCTGGAGACTCTTCCCGGCTCGCTCGGCTGGGAAGATTGAATCGGCGGGCTACTTTGCCAGTTTTACCGTCAACAAACCACGCCTGATTTTCGCTTGCAACAAAAACACCGTTTTCATCTGCACACCAATTTGAACAGTCATGCGGAACATTCCAACGCATAACTGACGGAGATTCGACACTCCACAGAACCACTCCGCTGTAACTGTCCAGAGCAATCATCCGCTGCTGCCCTTGAAGGAACAAACGACCACCTGCCGCCAGAGGGGCAGGCTTGCGATTTTGGCGATCCGTCTGATAGCGGGGTCCGGGGCGGCCGATCCATTGGGTCACCAAGTCTGCCCGATCCGAAGCATTGGAAAGTTCTTCACCACCAAAAGCACTATTGTCCGCTTGGCCGTACATATGACTCCAAACTCCAGATCCCTTCAATGCGCTCCGCTTCCAGGCGACTCGTTCACCATCATGAAAGACGCCACCTTGAGGGCGAACCAATCGACGCATTTGCTCGCTTTTAGGATCTCCAATAACCACCGACGCACTTGCGGCAGGCAGGAATTGAATTGGCATATCTGTAACGCTCAACCCTTGTCCGTAAACCACTTTGGAATCTTCGACCAGTTGCTGGCGAAATGCGACAGCGTCGGATTCTCTATCAACGATTAACACCACATTAAATTGACTTTCTGCTGAGAGCTTTTTTGCTTTCTCAAGATTCTCGCGACCAACCACAAACACGAGCCCTCTTGGATTGGGACTTTCCGCAATCAAATCCGCCGACCAAGCCGAAGGCTTCTGGCGATCATCCGCAGTCCAGTCAAAATGAGTGTCCAGTGAAAAACTCTCGGACACTTTAGATTCTTCGCTGTCGCCTGTACGGATTTGATACTGCAGAATTCGTCGATACGGTAAATTTTTAAAACGGGCTTTGTGAGTCCGGGCCAAACCCTTAGTGCTCATTCGTTTGATACCCTCTTCAGTAATCAAGTCGACCACCGTCGGGCACTCTTGATCCGTGCCATAAGTAACTTCCACTTCTCCCGGAGCGACGTATCGAACATAAGGCCCGTGAGAAATAAATTGAGGAAGTTGCAAGTCCGGAATGACCTCGCTAGGAAAATCAGCTTGAGCAGCTTCAAATCGGCGGGTAACGGCGGGTCCATCAATGGCGGTGGAATAAACGCGAACTTCGTGCAACGCTCCTTTGAGTGGAAACGATTCATTCGCATCCCGATACACCCCGACTGAAAAGTAACGCTTCTGAGCGTAACTGATGGGGCCTTTTTCTAAGTCACTCGAAGCCGCAAGCGATCCGTTGACGTACAATCTCATTTCCCGCCCGTTGTAGGTTCCCACGACGTGATTCCAGGATTTCAACGTAAAGGCACGCGGCGACTTAAGGTAAGTCAAACCATTACCACCACCGGCAATTGCCAAACAGAAATGGTCACCACTGTAACCCAACAACCATCCGTGCTCGGTCGTCCCGTCATCTTGGACGCAGCCGGCAATACCGCCCCACTGTTGACTTTGATCCACGCGAACCCAAGCCTCAATTGCAATCGCATCCGTCGGTAAGTTTGCTGCGTTTGCTTCATCAACAAGAAACCTCCCGCCGTTCATTTCAGCCGCTTCCAAATGATCAGTCCCCGGAATGGCCACGACTCGTCCACTGCCGTCAAGATTCAACGAGACGTCAGACACTTGATCTTTTACGATTGCCTGACTGATCAACTCCGTCTTGACAGGTTTACCATCTTGTTTCGACATCGCCGAGCGATGAAACACCCAACGATGCACCAGGTTTTTGTCACGGACGGGACTCACCGGAGGCGAATCTACAGCCACCTCTCCTGGAGCTGGTTTGTGAATTTGAGGGTCGGCGGTTTGGGAGAAAACATGTATCGCGCCAGCATCGGTAGACGCGATCAACCGCCCTCCCGCCAGCGCCATTCCAAATACGCGGCCATCGGTGGGAGACGACCAGAGTACCTTACCATCGCTCGCGCGAACTGCCGTCACATGATCGCGCCCACCAACAAACAGCGTTTTTCCTGCCATCACTAATTCCAATGGCTCATCGACTTCGCATGACCACTTTAACTCATTCGTCATCCGGGCCGCTGCAAACAGCTTTTGTCCATCAATCACATAGAAATCATCTCCCGAAACAACAATCGACCGCCCTCTTGGAAAAGATGCGACTCTCTCCTTTCCTTCGAATACGCCGACTTGCCCGGGGCGAGAGGCCCGCCCGCCCTCGGTACGTACAATTTTTCCTGTATCGGTAAGAACAATCGTCACGCCGCCACCGCCCGGTAGCGTGCCCAGGTCCTTGCCACTGGTTCTCTCAAATAACCGCGGTGCCACTCGTCCCTGAGGCACAATCAATCGCCCTTCGGCTACCAATAAATTACCCTCAAGTGTTGATTTGGCGTGAGCTGCGACATAATGTTCTTCTGGATTCTTTATTTCTCCAGTCGCCACATCGACGGCGCAAATAAAGGAATCTCGCCACGGCAATAACGAAGCTCCGAAATAAGCGACTTCATCCCGAACAACAATTCCGGTACGAATCGGAAAATAGCTAATCAGCCGATCATTGTTGATCAACCGCCGCTGCTCGTCGCCCATGTGCATGGAGGGATTAAATCTCCAAATCAGCTCTCCCGAAATTCGATTCAGACAGTAGACATAACCGTCATCGCTGCCAAATAAAATGCGTTCATGATTAATGGTCGGAGCCAGTCGAATCGGACCGCCTGCAACGTAAGTCCACTTTAATTTACCGCTGGAAAGGTCAACCGCTCTCAATAAATCTTGACTGGATGAGCCGAAAAAGAGAGTTTCGCCATCACTAACCGGGTGGAAACAGGCATCGTATTGACGCATCGCCGGAAGGTCGCGAATCTGGCTAAATGCATCCCATCGAGCGGGACCATCCCACGCCGGGGTTGGTGGAGCAGGGGACTTCCACTGCCAACTTAACTCCAAACGATCCGGTTCAAACGCTACGTCAGTACTTCCCGACCTCGCATTATCTGCCCGATACGTATGCCATTGCTGGGCGAATCCGAGACAGGGATAGAGTAACAACGCGACAACAAACAGAATGTATTTCATGGTTCGCCCCTGGGTGATTTAACCCCAATCTTAATGCGTGGCGCGCCATAAATCATTCTCGCAACGAAACAATTTGTATGATCTGGGACAGAATAGTAAATTTCCAACTCAATTTCGGAACGAAACCGAATCAACCATCACTTTTTCGCCGTGGAAACCACTTTCGGAAGATCCTTCAGAAGACGGTCCGGGTAGTCTTCGGGGAATGCCCAAAACACATCATCCTCCTCGCGAACCAGCTTCCTGTCTTCAGGCGACAAGCCAAGAATAAACGATCCGATGTCAGAACTAACCCAGGGATCTCTATGGAAATAACTATGCCCCAGAAAACTATTGGCGTCCTTGTCCATGCGCGAAGCATCAATCATCTCGATGCTCTCAACTTTCATTAGAACTTGACGTTCCCATTCCTCTAGACCACCTACCGAACGGCCAAGCCGTTTCTCACTGTACAACAATTGAGACAACCCCAGCGCCTTGTCGTTGGGAGATGCATATACCGCTACTCCGTTGGCAAGTTCGAAAAAGCGATCATGAATCGCGTTGACAAAGGCCATCAAATCCATATCGGGAGCCGCCAGAACAACGCGATCTATTTGATATTTCTCCTGCACCTGTTTAGCGGGCAGGTCGTTCTCTAAAAGCCGAAGCTCGCGCATCGCGTTGACCACAATCGGCGTTCCAGCGCTGTGTCCAATTATGGTGATCGAATCAATATCACACTCCTTTGCCAAATTCGTAATCAAGCGACGAAAATGACGAGTACTAAACGTCGCGTTTCCCTTATCCGCCAAATAACCAAGCACACTTGACTCTGAAGGCCACTCAAACGAAATCATGGCACCTTGCCGACCGGTGTAATGAAAAATCTCTGCAGCCAACAGCGTGTTATCGATAAAACTAGTGTTGTATCCATGAACAAAAATACAAACATTGCGTTGCTCGCTCTCATTCAATTGCCGATTGAGTGCCTGAACCCACGGATTTTCCCGATGTCTTATCAGGTCGTCCTTCACATGCCATGGATCAATTTCGATGGGCGTTTCATTCAATTCGATTTTTTCAAATTCGACCAATGCCTTTTTCTTATCACACGCTTTAATGGTCTCCTCGTACAACTCATCCTTGGTAAGCCCTTTACCAATTTGCACCTTCGCAATTCCCAAAGTCGGTGTATGGCTCCGCTTGCTTCCAAACGGATCCAGTTGTCCCGATTCAGGCTCCACATTGCGGCAACTGATGACATACACAGGCACTAAAGACTCGGTCAATGAAACACGGCATTCGCTCCCGGGGTGCGACCGCCCCCAAGGGAGGGGCGGGGGGGGGGGGGGGGGGGCGGGGGTGGGGTGGGGGGGGTGGGTGGTTGTTTTGTT
>JAALLA010000025.1:32251-33316 GCA_011087765.1 Pirellulaceae bacterium | reverse complement strand
GTTGTTGACGAACTTATCAACGGAGCAGTTGATTGGGCTGAATGCAGGCTCATTCGATGAAGGACTTTCGGTCATGTGTTGGGAAGTCGTCGCCGGGATGTCGTTAGTGGTGCTCGCGCTGGTGTTTCTTCCAAGGTATCTCAAGTCCGGGATCGCGACCATTCCTCAGTTTCTTGAAGAGCGGTATGGATCGTCTGTCCGCGCGATTACTGCGGGTATTTTTATTATTGCCTACATGCTGATTTTATTGCCCTTCGTCTTGTATCTCGGTGCGAAGGGACTCAATGGCATGTTGGGCTTGGAGACGATGTTTGCGCTTACAGAATTACAGACGATCTGGGCGGTCATCATTTTTATTGCCGTGCTCGGAGGAGGTTATGCCATTTGGGGTGGAATGCGTGCAATTGCAGTCTCGGACACATTAAATGGGGCAGGGTTGTTGGTCGGCGGTTTAATGATCACGTATTTTTCCATCCAAGTGGTTGCGGGTGATGAAGGTGGTTGGATGGGTGCTTATGAAAAAATTAAGGCTGCTGACGCGGATGCCTTTCAATCTCTTGGGAAAGCAGATGAAGGTACACATTGGCCGACTTTGTTTACTGGCGTGCTGTTGTTGAATTTTTTCTATTGGTGTACCAACCAGCAAATAATTCAGCGGACGTTTGGCGCGAAAAATCTAGCTGAAGGCCAAAAGGGCGTTCTGTTAGCCGCATTTTTTAAGATTCTGGCACCGCTGGTACTGATATTGCCCGGTATCATCGCTGCCTATTTGGTGATATCTGCTCAAGATCCCCAGATGATGGAGGCGGTCGGAACCAACGACGAAGGAGAATGGATAGCTGATCGAGCCTACGGAGCGCTGGTCACCCGCGTGCTTCCTGACTGGTTGCTGGGTTTCTTTGCCGCGGTTGTGGTTGGTTCCATCTTATCAACCTTTAACTCGGTGTTAAATTCAGCGGCAACCTTATTTTCGCTCGATGTTTACAAGCAGTATTTAAATCCTCAGGCATCAACAAAAACCGTTGTTCGCTCGGGGCAAATTTGCAGTTTTATTGTGGCTGTATT
>JAALLA010000025.1:12541-32151 GCA_011087765.1 Pirellulaceae bacterium | reverse complement strand
GTGGGAGCAGCGTTAATCACGTTGGTGGTTGGGATTTATATCTACTTTGCGATCTAACTAAATCGATGCGCTCAACTGATACACATATTGAAAAGGGCAAACCTAGGTGCAAAAAAAATGCCATTTGGAATCAAACGGCAGGGTTGGCAACCAGATTGTTAATCCTGGGCGACCTTTGTTTGGCTAGATCAATAGAGTGGATGGAGATCAGTTAATCCGCCCGGTAAAGCTGCGATTGATCATCCAGGGGAACAACCCAAACGTTTCTAAATTTTACAGCGTTATTGTGATCCTGAAGAAAGACAGGGCCGGTCATTGTCATTTTTTGCCGCTTGCCGATTTTTTTAAGATAGCTTGTTACCCCGTGGCGATAGGGGTGAAATGTTGAGCGAGCTTCTTCAAATTTCGTCTCATCTTGAACCTTCTGGCCATTGAGAAAGGCAGTGACTGATCCCGGCTTGGTGATCTTGCCTTTGTTATCTCGTCGCGGTGCTCGATAGCGTATGTCATAAACTTGCCATTCGCCGGGTGGACGAGCGGCATTAACGAGTGCCTTGCTGAACCCGTACAGTGCGCCCATGTCATTCATGGTGATTTCGTCTTTGTCGTGCGTGTTGAGAATCTGCAGTTCATAATTGCCGTGAATGTAAATACCACTGTTTCCAGATCCTTTGGGAGGAAGCATGAATTCAACATGGATGTCAGCATCTCGGAAATGGTACTGGGAAACGAGGTGGTTCATATTTGAACCCCCGCGTGTTGAGGTCACTACGCCGTTTTCATTCGGCCAATCTGATTTGGTTCCCTCGCGGCCGAGAAACAGGTTCTCGGTCGGGCTTAGGAGCACGACCGCATCTTTGGGAGGAGCCACGGGTAAGCTGGTTTGATCCGGTAAAAATGAAAAGTCATTTTTTGCTCCCGCTAAAGCGCGATCAATTGCAAAATCCACGAGTGGTTGGCAATGAAAAAAACCTTGCCACAGATTGTGTCCTTGCCCTTCGACGACAATCAGATTGACTAATTTTCCTTGACCTAGCTTCTTATACCGATTGGCTAGTTCAGCGGAATTTTCTTTGAGGGGTACAACCTTGTCGATATCCCCATGGATAATAAAAACGGGGATGTCAGCTTTAGCAAGCTCATCAATTTTCGCAATTGGGTTGTACTTATTTAACGCAGCATTCAACTCGGATTCGGTAAGGCCATAGGCAGGCGCAGCTCGTTTGAGACCTGGGTAGGTGGTAAGATCAAAAACAGGATAGATTCCGGCGAGTCCGGAAACCCGTTCCGGATAGCTAATCGCCCAGCTACTCGACCACAGCCCTCCGCGGCTCCTTCCCAGAAGGCATGCGCGTTTTGCAAAACCTCGGTTTTCGGTAAGTTCTTTATAAAGGGCTGAAAAATGTTTTTGGCCCTCAGGACTTCCATAAGCTTCGCCAACATCGATTCCAGCAACCGCTACTCCGGCATTCAGGAATTGTTCGTGGATCCATTTTTCATTTTGATCGGGATAGCGTGGCAGGGTGGGGGAGTACAAAACCCATGGTTGGGGAGTTTGACGTTTCGACTCATCCGGCCACATGATAAACGCGGGTCGTTGATCAACTAAAAACGATTCACCCGGCAATATTAATTGCTTGACCGGTTTTGAGGTTGAAGGTTGTTTCTTGGAATCCTGCGCGACAACTTTGGATTGGGGGGCGGCAAAAAAAACAAGGCAGCCAGTAAGAAATATCTTTGGCAACGTTGATGACAGGAGCATGATGGCCAATTCCAAAAAATTCGATGGTTCAATTGCCGCAAGATTGCGACAACGTAAACTGACGATTTTAGTTTTAATTAAAGACAATTAAAACAGTGAACTGGAGAATTGGTTCGCGTTCGTTGGTATTCTCAAACAAGCAATGATGAATTATTTGCGAATGAGATTTTTAATTTTCGCCGGAACGCCAAGTATCGAAGATTTTGTCAATTCCGCCCAGCTATTGGCTTGAGGGCTGACAGGATGTGGGCGGAGCCCAAGTTTTCGTAGCATGCGGTTCATTCGATAAACGCGGTCGCGACGAATGGAGCTTGGGGTGCGAAAATTGATGCTAACGGAAATGGAAATTTCATCGAGTGTTCGTACCCAGTGAGGTGCTGTTACTGGAACGTAAACTCCGTCTCCCGGATTCATTTCAAAAAGTCGATGTTGCTCGTACAGTGACTCACTACAGTTCGTGATTCGTTGTCCCTCGTTGTAAAATTTCTCCAATGCCTCCTCTGGCAAAATATTACGGTCGCTGACATCGTAAATCGCCATCTGCTTTTTACCGCGAATTTGCATAAAGAAATTTTGCTCAGGATCATAGTGATAAGGGGTGTAGGCTTGTGGAGGGCTAACGAAAATAAAACTCTCACGCCCGCTGATTTTGCCCGTTACCGGCTCAACAAATTGACTAAGCGAGTCAAGACATTCATTTACAAACTGGCCATAAACCGGATCGGATTCAACATTTCTAAGAACAATGACGATGTTTTGGTGCTCGATTGCCTTGATCAGTTCGTCTGTTGAAAGTTCGTCATTATCTGCGGCATGCTTATAGTGTTCGAGGTCTTCGTGGGTTCCAAACTCTTGTTTACTGAATACATATTCCCGCTGTTTACGGGGAAGTCGTTTTGACAATTCGACAAGGTTTTCCAGCTGAAACAGAGGATGTTGTTGAAGTTTGTGTTGAATCGCAAAGGGTTGGGTGTCAACGTGACTCTCAAATGTATTCGGATCGATCTGAACCATGTCAGATTGAAATGTCGCTTCTCTGGGGCTGATAATCTTCTTAATCATGTCGTGATTTCTGCTGTCTGGAGGTTGGGTAATCTGGGTTTGATGGCGGCTATTTTTTTGATCGCATGTTTTTAATTTTGCTGGCGAGAGCTTGCAGACTTGGCATGATCTGCGTGGCCCAATTTGAAACGCCCGGCCGTAATCCAATAACAAGACTTTGAAACTCCAGGCGCTGTCCCCAAATACGATTGATTGTTGAATTGTCGGGTGCTGTGCAGGAGTCTGCTAGTTGAATTCCATCCTGGTGCATCGATTCAATATTGCCTATTTCAATCTGCAAGCCGGGTGAAAATGAGGAGTAGTTCTCATCGAAAGCGGTCTTGAAGGAATAGATGTTTTGCCCCGAACGCAGATCGGAAAGCATGGCGATTGGTTTGCCATCGAGTGTGAGTGATAAAAATCGAACCTTCCCATCGACGGCGGAAGATTGGATGAGTTCTCGATAAAAATCCTGTGTCGCTGGTTGGCAGGCGAGGGCAGTACCAGCTTCAACCTTCCAGCCAGAAGCCTCCATCTCAAGAAACTGTTGAGTCAATTGATCGTAATTCGAGAATTCATCGGATTGAACAAGTTGGACTTCTCCTAATTCAGACAGACGCCGGTTGAGTCGGCCATAGTTCTTTTTGACGCTTTTGGAAACGAATTGTTTTTTATAATCCTCTAACGCCGTGACCGGGCGAAAGGCAGCACGGGAGAATTGATCGCGTTGAAATCGGGATCTGCCCGGACGTTGAATTAAACTCTCAATGATTGACTGAAACTCTGGTTCCCTGGAAACGGTATCAAGACTGAGTAGGCCAATCCTCTCTTGCGCCAGAAAATTCAACATCGCTTCCAATGTTTTTGCGGCGTGAACCTTGCAAAGCAGTGGCGTATGATCGAAGCTCTGATCGTGTGACCATATTTCCAGACACTTGACCGGCAAATGGTAAAACGATTTTTTGACCAGAGGCATCAATCCATAGATTCTTGTGGAATTGTTTTCGTGCGAGCTGCCCGAACCTTCGACAATTAAAACCTTGACGTTTGAATTGCCAAAATATCGTAGTGCAGGGATCAAAAAGTTGGGCTCGAATGACGCGTTGGTATACAGTGATCGCTCAGCAAGGCGGTTCCACGGTTGTTTCAGCGACTCCAGTTCTTCGATGGAATCAACCCAGCGCACGGTCAATTCTTCCGCTTGATCTGGTTGAAGGCGCGGGGCAATCGAATCGTGATTTAACGTTGTAATCGAGGGCGGGGAGGACGTAGTCGGCATTTTAAAATTTCCTAAAAATGGCATGTAGAACCGTAGCTTATCTCTCGTAACATGCGCATTTTTTAGGGTAAAACCGACGAAATGAGATTTCTTTCCGTTAGCGGGTGCGAGCGACGGCCCAAATGATGCAAAATAGCAACGTCGACGATGCGGCGGATGGGGGTGAGATGGAATGCCCTGTTGAGCGCAGGTCTAACGAATCAAATTATCAACCAAGAGTGGGACAGGCCGGTAAGTTTCGGAAAATAAAAGCGGACACTTTAAGATGGGTTCGCTATCGGAAGTTAGCAAATTGGATAAACAATGAGTTCAATGAAATTTTCAAGGAGGCAGGTGATCAAAGCCTCTGCGGCCAGTTTTTTACCCGGGTTGCCCGGCGGTCGCTGTTTTACTGCCCCTCAAAATGGAGGCAATTATCCTCCCGTTCGCACGATCACTCACGGCCCCGCCCATCATTGGTTCGGTTATTACGACAAACTTGAATTTGATCAATCCAACCGTTTTGTACTTTCCAATCAAGTCAATTTTGAGCATCGAACACCAAGGGCGACCGATGCAATTCAAGTAGGGATGGTGGATACAGCGGATGAGGACCGGTGGATTCGATTGGGAGAAAGTCGAGCTTGGGGATGGCAGCAGGGGTGCATGCTTCAGTGGAGGCCAAATTCAAAATCCGAAGTCGTTTGGAATGATCGCGATAGTGACCGGTATGTTTGCCGAGTGATGGACGTCAAGACAAAAAAGGTACGCACATTGCCGCGCCCGATTTACTCACTAAGTCAAGATGGTCGGTGGGCGATTACAACTGACTTCTCAAGAGTTCAGCGCATGCGTCCGGGGTATGGTTATGTCGGGTCAACTGATCCAGCCGCGCTGGAGCGTGCTCCCGAAAGCTCAGGTGTCTGGCGAATGGATATGGACACCGGAGAGTCGGAACTTATTTTTTCACTTGCAGACGCAGCGAAAATTGAACATCAGGGGAAACCGCTGACAGACCATTGGAACTATTTCAATCACCTTTTGGTTAGCCCTGACAGCTCCCGCTTTATCGTGCTTCACCGGTGGAAAAAAGATAATGGCGATACAAAAAATCCACAGCCAACAGGAGGTTTTACAACGCGAATGTTTACCGTTGCGATGGATGGATCCGACCGCTGCAATCTTGATCCTTCGGGGAATACCTCTCATTTTATTTGGAAAGATCCAGAATTTATTTGTGCGTGGACTCGGCCAAAAAATAAATCAGCTGGATTTTATCTGATGCGAGATAAGACGGAGGATATTTCGCTGGTGGGCGAAGGTGCGATGACACAAAATGGCCATAATACTTATGTTCCTAATACTGAGCAGGCGTGGATTCTAAACGATACGTACCCTAGTCGTGGAAAACGGGAGCAAGTGCCCTATCTTTATCATGTTCCTTCAGGGCGCCGGGTCGATTTAGGAGCATTTCACTCTCCAGAAGAATATCGGGGGGAGTGGCGATGCGATACTCATCCACGATGCAGCAACGACGGCAAGACTGTCGCCATCGACTCGCCTCACGCTGGCAGTGGTCGTCAAATTCATTTGATTGATATCAGCGGAATTATTGCAGAGTAGGGGCGCCCTTGGCTCCGGGTTTTTACCTATCGGACGACTAGAATAGACCTCCAGACAAGACGTGAGCGTTTTCTTGGGTTATCATACCCGAAGTGCCCATCAAACTGACCTCAGGAATCATTTCAGGAACTAAGACTATGAGATGTTGTTCGTGTTTTGTTGCGATTGTATTTTCGGTAGTTTTGACCTTGCCGGTGTTTTCCCAGGAAAAAGTACAACCAGTTCGGATGGGCTGTGGGATGATGACTTTTGATACTGTTCCGGGATGGGGTTTGCGTCCCGATGGCGCCTCCGCACTGGGATCTACCCATGGCGGTGTGGTGGTTGATCAGGCCGGGAACATTTATACCTCCGCGAAAAAAGGCGTGGTTGTTTTTTCGCCAGACGGGAAAGTGATCCACTCTTATCTCGGCAAAGACTATTCCAATCTGCACGATATGGAAATTCGAGTTGAGGGTGAAAATGAATTCATCTACGGCGCTCGTAACAATGACGCCGAAGGAATCAAATTTGATGTAAAGACCGGTGAAATTGTGATGCGCTTACCTTTTCCAAAAGCGTCGGGTTTGGGCTTGAAACGATTCAGCCCAACGGCAATTACCGTGGCACCCAATGGGGATATTTTCCTTTCCAATGGCTATGCAAGTAATCATATCTTCAAGTTTGACAAGACTGGAAAATACTTGACGCACTTTGGCGAAAAGGGCAACGGAATGAAGCAGTTCAATACCGCCCACGGAATGACGCTCGATACGCGTTACGAACCGCCACGGCTCTTAATTTGTGATAGAAATCATCAACCGAAAGGACGATTGCTCCACTACGACCTCGATGGGAATTTCCTTGAGGAAGTGATAACTGGTCTTGGAATGCCGACATCGGTTTCGATTCAGGGAGATTACGTTTCAGTACCCGATCTTCATGGCAGATTAGTTATTCTCGATAAAAGCAACACAATTATGGCGGTGCTTGGACATAACCCTGATCCAAAAACTCGTGTTAATTTCAATGTCCCGCAAGATAAGTGGATCGAAGGTGTATTTAACGGAACCCATGGATCTTATTGGGATGCAGAAGGAAATCTATACGTCCAAGACTGGAACGTAGCTGGTCGGATCATGAAATTGGTCCGCGTAAACAATGCGGAGTAGAGAGTCGGAAGGTAAGTCGATCAGCAATTCGATTGGCGTCATCGTGGGTTACCAAGAGCGTTCCCGAACTCTCTGTTAATGTGGAGTGAACGCACGAACTGAGTACTGATTACGCTAGAACGTCTTTGACGACATGGCCATGGACATTAGTTAGTCGTCGTTCCAGCCCGTTGTGATAAAACGTGAGGCGTTCGTGATCGAGCCCCATTAAATGTAGTAGGGTTGCGTTAAAATCATAAACGCTGGTTTTGTTGACGGCGGCTTTAAATCCAAACTCGTCACTTTCACCATAACTGAACCCCTGTTTGACTCCTGCGCCAGTCATGAAGCAGGTAAATGCACCGGGATTATGATCCCGTCCCGAACCATTGGCTTGAAGAAATGGCATTCGGCCAAATTCAGTGGCCCACACGATTAACGTATGTTCCAGCATTCCTCGCTGTTTTAGATCTGCAATCAGTGCCGCAGTCGGTTGATCCATGATTTCGGCTTGCATGGCGTGCGTGTTTGCAATGTTGGAGTGGGAATCCCAATTGGTGATTCCGTTGCCTCCAGCCGGATCACTTCCATTAAACAGTTGGACAACCCGAACTCCTTTTTCTAAAAGTCGGCGGGCGAGTAGACAATTTTTAGCATATTCACCACGTAATTGGCTTCCTCCTTCGACGCCATAGGCTTCCAAGGTTGATTTGGTTTCACCGGCAAGGTCCATAACGTCGGGTACTGAAGTTTGCATTCTTCCCGCCAATTCATAACTGGCAATTCTTCCTGCAAGATCGGCATCGCCGGGATACTTTTCGAGATGGCGCGCGTTTAATCGTTGAAGCAAATTAATCGTACCTGCATCGGCTTGAGGAGAGATACCGGCAGGACGCTGTAAATTATAAGGAGGATTTTTTGCGGTGAAGTCCGTCCCCTGAAATGCAGCTGGTAAAAATCCATTGCCAAAATTGTTTTTTCCGCTACGGGCGAGTCCCCGCGGATCATTGATCGCGACAAATGCCGGAAGTTCTTGGTTTTCTGTACCCAAGGCGTAAGTAATCCACGCGCCCGAAGATGGGAACCCTTCCATCGTGAAACCAGTGTTCATGAAATTCTCTCCCTGAGGGTGAGCACTGGTATCGGTTGAAAGTGCATGGAAAAAACAAAAATCGTCGACCTGTTCCGCGAGGTTGGGGAGTAAATCGGAGACCATTTTTCCGGTTTCGCCGCGAGGTTTAAAATCCCAAAAAGGTTTAGCGATGTTACCACTTGGCCCCTCGAAAGTAACCGCGGGAAGCCCGGGTGGTTTTTGGCCATGTAGTTTTATAAGTGCTGGCTTGTAATCAAAAGTATCGAGATGACTGACCGCGCCGGGACAATAAATGACCAGTACTTGTTTCGCGGGCATTTCGAAGTGTGCGGCGCGTGCGGCGTACGGATTGTTCGGATCGATCTTCGGACGAATTGGCACCTTGCCACCAGCGGTAAGCGGTTTGTCGTCAGCGAGTAAACCGTCAGCAGCCAGCATGCTGGTTAACGCAATACCGGCGGTCGAAAGTCCCGCGGTATGGAGAAAGTTTCGACGGTCAAGTAGCTTGCGACCATGGAAAGACAGTTTTTCTGGATTGCTCATGATAGACCTGAGGTTGGTGCTTAAAGCGAGGAATAAATTCCAATGAACACGTGGCAGACGGTTAATAAATAATTACGGTAAAAAGGCGAACTCGTTCGAATTTAACAAAGCGCGACAAACGAGCGCCAAGCTTTGTTCTTCGGCAAGCACTATGCATGCTTTCTTCTCGGCAGCACCGGGAGCCCGGCCCAGCAGTAACTCAAAGCACCGATTCACTGCTTCCGGCGTTTGGTTGTTAGTGTCGCTCATGGCTCGTGAAGCAATCAGATTTGATTGTTCGATGACAAAATGACTATTCAGGAGATTGAGTGCCTGAAGGGGTGTCGTGGACACCGGCCGCTTGGGTCGAACCTGGCCGCAGTCTGGAAAATCAAATGCGGTGAACATTCGATCGTCGACCCGCCGCATGCGTTCCTGATAAATCATTCGCCGCCACGTTTTTTCACTATGGTTGTCGGTGACTTCCCATTGGGCGTAACGTTTTTTTACATTGTGAATCCTGTAGCTCTTTCCGCCAATTGCGGGGTTGAGCGAACCGGATGCTTGAACGATGGAATCCCGGATTGCCTCTGCAGTCATGCGCCGCGGTGGGAAACGCCACAATAACGCGGAGCCTGCATCTCGGGCCAGTCCTTCTGTTCGGGGAGCACTGGATTGCCGGAACGCCTCTGACATGACCAGCATGCGAATCATCCGTTTCATAGACCAGGGTTGTTCCGAGGATTCCCGCAGTGCCTGTCCGGAAGCGTTTACAGATGGTTGAACTAATTCACTGGCTAGCCAGTCGAGTAATTCGGGGTGAGTCGGTCTTGCCCCTGCGGCTCCAAAGTCACTGGTGGTGGCGACAATGCCCGCACCAAAAATGTGATGCCACATGCGATTAACGGCCACGCGAGCAGATAATGGTTGATCGGCAGAGGTTAGCCAGTTGGCAAACGCCTGCCGGCGCTGTTTCCCTGTTGACTCCGGGGGGAGATTTAAGTCGCCATTGATTTCAGTCAAGCCGGACGCAAATACTTCGTCACGAGGATTTTCGGGGCTGCCACGAGACAGCACGAATGTTTTTTGAGGTTGGACAAGCTTCGCAACGAAGCTTGGCTTAGGACCCTCGTCATTCAAATCGAGAATGAGTTGTTTGATGCGATTCACGGTCGCGACATGGGTTTTGTCATTGTTCAGCTGTTTGACTTTGTTGGCAAGATAAACCTTCTCCCATTTACCTTCCTCATTCAGGACTTCGACATCGAAAGGGCCAAGATTAAATTTATTAATATTTACCAAATAGTCGGTCTGCATGAAGTCCTGTCGATTGGAGCTAACTCGAACGCGATTCACAAACTGAGGTTTGTCAAAGGTAAACTGAACCCAGGGTTTTTCCTTACTCCCTTTTGGAGCTTTCGCAGCCCATCCCTCGGTACCGTATTTTCCATCGTTGATTTTCCAGAGTTCACCACGAGGTTGCGCGAATTTTTCTGGGGCGTTTGTTTTTGTGCCGGCAGACGCCAGTGCGAGGTTCTTACTCCATTGAACTGGCCCTAGGATTTCGAGTTCATCCAGTCTCGCACCTCCCCATTGAAATGAAATTCTAACGGATTGAGTTTTTGTAGACGGAAAATGCATTTCCCGATAACCAATCCAATCCTCTTCCCAGAATTTCGTTTCTTTGAGTTTTTTTCGTTGTTCCCGGATTAGCTGATAAATTTCTTCACCACGTTTCCGCCGCGGGTGATTTGTGCCGAGTTCGGGAAAGCGACTTCCGAATTCAATATCCTGAAAAACCGCCGTCATCGCGTAATAGTCGGTGATGGAAATCGGATCAAACTTATGGTTATGACATCTCGCGCAGCCAATTGTCATGCCAAGTGCGGAGGCGCCTACCGTTTGTAGAATCTCATCCATGCGATCGGCGCGGGCCTGACGCCGCGCCGAAGGTTCCTGGCCAACGGTGGCGACGGGGACATGAGGGCCGGAAACCAGATATCCAGTGGCTTCGCCCACGCCAAGAGTGTCTCCGGCGATTTGTTCGCGAAGAAATTGATCGTATGGTTTGTTTTCATTGAAAGAACGGATCACGTAGTCTCGATAAATCCAGGCGTTCTTTCGATAGAGATTGCTCTCAGATCCATTCGTTTCAGCCCAGCGAATTACGTCAAGCCAGTGTTGAGCCCAGCGTTCTCCAAAATGAGGAGAAGCCAACAAGCGGTCGACAAGATTTTCATAGGCAGCGTTGGGATTCGATTTAAATTCTTTCGTAAAACTGGAGACTTGTTCAGGAGTCGGGGCGATCCCCGTTAATATGATTGAGGCACGGCGAATTAAAGAAACGGCATCCGCAGGTTGAGAAAATTTGAGATTTTTGGTTGCCAGTTTTTTAACTAGAAAAGCGTCGACAGGATTTGCGAACTTGGTTTTCGGAACCGGCGGTCGGACGACTGATTGAAATGACCAATGATCGGATTTGACGGTTTCGACGGCTTGCATCTGCCCAGGCCAGTTTGCCCCTTCGGAAATCCAGCGAGTTAGCAACTCGATTTCTGCGGCTGGAATTTTATCTTCGTCGGGCGGCATCTCCATGCCTTCGTCGGTGTGGTTCACCACCTCGAGCAAATAACTTTTTTCGGGCTTTCCAGGGACGATTGTGGGTTGGCCATAATCTCCCCCTTTGAGCATTTGCCCGCGGCGGTCGAGTCTCAATCCAGACTCTTGATCATCTTCTCCATGGCAGTGAGCGCAGTGCTCAGCAAAAATCGGCGCGATTTGTTTCTCGAAATCTATTTCCTGACCATCAAGGAAAAGACCGCCCGAAAGGAACGAAAGCGCTGCGAAGGCAGTCGGTAAAATGAAAAACGACTTCATGGGAATTCCAAGCAAGTTAAAAGTTGGTTTGCTTACGCGTTATTTATCGTGGTCACTGTTTTCAGTTTCAATCTTATTCTTATGAACTTTAAACTCTTGCCAAGACAATGTACCGTCACCATTAGTGTCGGCATTTGGAAAACGTTCAAAAAACTTATTTTTCCAATACTCACCGCTTTGTTCTGTGACCGAATTTTTGGGCAGGGGAGTATTTGTTTGAGCGGGGGGTAACATTTTGGTCGATTGGTTTTTCACGGGTGCTGGCTGGTCTGTCGGCGAGACCTTTCGTGGCGGTGCAATGAGTTCCCCGAGGATGGTTAGACGGTTCGCATTATTGTCAGTTCGGGCTTGATACATCTGCTGGGTTGCATGGGCAACCGAGTGAACGAATTCCGGGTAGGATCGCCCCGTTACATCGACAAATCCGCATTGGTGGTTCTCACGATCTTTTCTTCCAGCTGCCGATTGATCAATCCACTGAAACCAGTGAACTCCCACAAACCGAGGATCGGCAAGTGCGGTCGAGAGATAATTGCTGAAGGCGAGCCCACGCTGTCGTTGATTCCAGGCCGACGCAAGCCCCGGACTGGGCACGCCTCGGTCGACGGAACCGATGTGGAATTCTCCAGCGAGAATAGGCATATCGACATTTGCGGGAACCTGCCAGGCGCGAACCGTGGAATCATAGACGTTGACTGAAAATACGTCGGCATGGCCGGCCGCGGCTCGCCCGAGGACGTTGGGACCACGGTGGCAACGACAGCCCAGAAATAACTTATTCGGCAGCACTTCATTCATTACTTTTTTGGATTTGGCAAAGAATGCGTTGGCAAAATCATAGTAGTAAGGTTCGATGTCGTTTCTTGCGGCGGCAGGAATCTTAGTGGATTCAGATTTGAGAACCGTGTCCCATTGCGCATGATCTGTTTCCCAGGCCAGATTGAGTTCTTCGAGAGATGGATATTTTTCCTTAAGTTGTTTTAGTACCCACTGTTTAGTCGACTCATCATCCGGCATTTCAAAAATAACGGGAGTCAGTCGATCTGGCCACTCGAATTCATTACCCAAAAACAATCCCAGGCAATAAGGGTCATCTTTTGCCGTGGCGAATTTTTCAAGACATTTCCGCAAATCGGATTCATAATCGTCGCGAAACGGCGAAGGGAGTTTTTTTCCTGCCTGCCACCAAATGGAGGCAATCAATGTGTAGGCGGTTTTGGCATCCTCTTGAAGAGGTTTGCTGCTCCAAGAGCCGAGGGTGTTGATCCCCCACGTCCGCATTCGATCGTGGATTCCATCTCGGCTAATTTTCTTCCAGTTAGGACCTAACGCCCTGGCGTAATTCATGGCTGGAAAGTTAACGAATTCTCGCCCTTGATTCTTTTTGAGACCGGTCCAGCGGAGGTTGTGACCCTCATCTGGTAGCCATTCGAAAAAACCAGAATCTCGCCGGGTTTGGGTCAGAGGAGTTGCCGATTCATCTCCAGCAAGACAGACGCCGACAGAAAAGAAAAGATAGCCTTCCGGATCGATCAGCCACCAGCGTCCAGCAACTTTTTCAGTCCGAAAATGACCGGTCGCATTCTGTTTGGGTCCGTCTTTCCAGCCACCGAAGCGAGTCCAATTTTTGGAATTAGCAGTTAGTTTTGCAGATGCTAATTCCTCAAGAAGAGTTGCCTTGAGATCAGAGACCTGTTTAATTTTACCTGGCCAGTCGAGAGAATTGACTTGCCCTAATTCATCTAAATAGGGCATTGCGTGGAGGGCTTTGTCGCGCTCTTGGGTGGCTTCCCAGCAAACGACAGGGTCGCTAATTTGAAGGTCTACTTTGCCTGTAGAGGATTGGATGTCCAGTTTTAGAGTCCGCACATCCGCCGGATAAAATCGTCGCCAGTGCATCCTGTGCCCGTCGGGTTTAGACAATTGATCGCGGAAGACAGCCGGACCTTGATAGGTAGATTCTTCTTGAGGAAACACAAATCCCAACATCGAAGCTTCTTTGGAAGGTGCGACACCGAACCCAACACAATGCCGCGACCAGCCTGTCACATCACTATTGTTTAACTTGCCATCGACGATCGTTACTCCGGATTCGCGATTCAACAGCGGGACGCCGACGAGTCGGAATTTTGAAACATCCCACCTCTCTCCGTCGTCAGGAACAAATTCGATAGACAGCGGTGAGGTACCCTGAACGATCCAATGATCTCCAGTTCGTTTGATGTTCCCCGCAGATTGATCGCTGATTCTTAACTTCAACGTTTGTGCTGGTTGGAATAATTCATCGGTATGAACTTGATTGGCTGAATCAGAATGTATCTTTGAGTCAGTGGCTGAAACCGTCGGCTTAAAAATGGAGACAGGTAACGGTTCGGTGCTGCGAGCGGTTTCCACAATCCGTTTTAATTCCGCTCGCATTTGATTGACTCTGGTCTGTTGTTTTTCGTCGTTCAACAGGTCGTTTGTTTCTGTTAAATCAGAGGCTAGATTAAATAAATGAAGTGGCTCCTGCTCACGGGAAGTCACGAGTTTCCAGTCACCCATTCGCACCATTTTTGCGAGTTGCTGCCCATAGCGTGGTTCGGCGTTGGCCTGAACAAAGAGTGATTTTCGAATGGAACCGAGGTGGTCGCCATTGAGTACGGGAAGAAAAGATTCGCTATCGAGACCTTGCTTGGAATCGACCGCCTGGCCTGTCAAATTAGCAAAAGTTGCATAAATGTCCTGGAGCCCAACTAAGGCATCCGAACGACTTCCAGGAGCGATGATTGACCCCGTGGGTGTGCCATCACCCCAGCGGACGATCATGGGGATGCGATGCCCGCCCTCCCAAATCGAAGCCTTGCTGCCGCGCAGTCCACCGCACGAATCGTGTCCGAGTTTTTGGGCTCCCGGTTTGCCTCTCGAAAGTCCACCGTTATCACTCACAAAAAGAATCAGGGTATTGTCTAGTTCACCGTGGTGCCGAAGTCGCTCGATCATCTTTCCAAGCGTTACATCTGCCTCGAAGAGCATGTCGAGGTGAGCATCTCCCGCCGCACCCTTGATTTTTACGCCATCGAGTTCTTGCGGAGGCGTGTGTGGTTTATGACAGGATTCGGTGCAATAATGCATAAAGAAAGGTTTGCGCCGGCCGGAAGTCTGATTATTAGAAATGTGTCGATCGATGAACTGAATTGCTTTGTCGGTAAGGATCGGCCCAATTTGGGAGGAGTCCCAGTCCGGGGTTCCAAATCCAGTTTTTAAGATGACGGAATTGCCATGGGTTCCTTCCTCCCAAATTTTCAACTCCTGGGGTTTCCCGTCGAGAAGGCCATTTTCAAAGGCGATATAGGGCGGTCCCTGAATTCCCTGTGGCAATTCGTAGGCATAGTCGAACCCAAAACTGAATGGACTGTCTTTAATATGTCGAGAAAAATCAATGTCCCTGAAATCGTATTTCCACGAGATAGGTTCACCAGTGGTCTTGCTGTACATCTGCCCACCGAGGTGCACTTTTCCTAAAAATGCGGTGTGGTAGCCCGCATTTTTCATTAGATGGCCAATTGTTCGCTGGCCGTCGAGGACCTGCGAGGGCTGATGGAAAATCCATGTGCCATTTTCTAATCTGCCACGATAAGGGTAGTTGCCTGTTAGAACACTGTATCTAGTTGGTGCGCAAACGGACGAAGGAGAGTGGGCATCGGTGAAAAGCATGCCGTCGGTGGCGAGCTGTTCGAGGTTGGGAAGAGCGACCTTGCTGTCTGCATTATAAGCCCGGCAATCGCCATATCCCATGTCATCCATTAGAAATAAAATGACGTTGGGAGGTTCGTTGGCCAGCACGGTCGATGTGCTAACACCGCTGAGCGCAACAAAGATTGTAAAGCAGAGAGATGCGACTGCGGAGTTCATTTTCAATGGTTGCATAAGTAAACGTCAGTTAAAATTTTGAGTGTTGATTTGAAGTTCGGGAACCATTTCGTTCAATCGAACGCGCATGGATTGCAACATCGATTGGTAATCTTGATGGGTTGCTAAATTATTCCATTCGTGTGGATCGTTGTGATGGTCGTAAAGTTCTTCACTTCCGTTGCGGTAAAGGATGTATCGCCAGTTCGCTGAGCGGATAGACCAGTTTTGATTTTTGAGATTGAACTTTTGATTCTTGTCGAGTTTCAAATACTCTCCAACAAAAATCATTGAGAGTGCGGAGTCAGGTCCTTCCCAATTTCCCTGTTCAGGATTTTCAATCAGTGGGCGGATGCTGTGGCCGTCCAGTTTTGCCCCTTGCTTGTTTTTACGTGTATCTCCCTCAAGCGCACATAAATCAATTAGTGTTGGATACAAATCGATCAATGAAATTGGTTGTTGGCAGCGCAAACCTGGTTCTTTCAAACCAGGTACGCGAATAATGAAGGGGACGCGGGTGCTCTCCTCCCATGGTGAATTTTTAAACAGGTAATCTTTTTCACCCATGTTCCATCCGTGGTCACTGGTTACCACGATAATTGTGTTGTCGCGGATTGAAGGATCGGGGGAGGAATCAATCGCGTCGACAATTTCTCCAATGCATTCATCAACTGCGGCGACTCCCGCAAGGTAAGCTTGAGTGAATGCCTTGAGAGCATCCTCTCGCGAGGGGTAGGAGTCTAACAATGTTTGATAATAGCGCAGGCCTTTTTGCTCGGGAGCATAGACGTCTGCGTAATAGGTGTCTTCGGCATCTCCGGGGCGAATAACAGGCAGTTGGATATTCTCGATTGGAAATAAATCAAAAAACTTTTTCGGGACGTGAATGGGCGTGTGAGGACGGATTAATCCAACGCCTAAAAAAAATGGAGACTTGAATTCTGGATCTGCAAAATTACGAATTTGGTCCGCCGCCCATTTGGCGTTTCGTTCGTCAGGGGTCAGATCCCGATCGTCTTCTGAAACGTAACGAAACGGTTGCCGTTTTTTCCAGTTGCCATAAATCCATCCACTTTCCGGATTGCCGTCATCGGCATAGGGCACTCTGGAAAGCGGTGCGAACGAGCCATCTACAGGACCGATCGCTCGGAATGGCATTGGCACGTCAGGGTGGGCGACTCGCTGGTTCCCGTCATAAATAGAGGGTCCGTAATCTGCGCGGTATTTGAAATCACTCCATTCGTCAGGCTTGCCATGGTGCATTAATTTTCCAGATCCAGCCACGTGATAGCCGTTGTCCCGAAAATGTTCCATGATTGTTTTTGAGTTTTTTAAGACAGGGTTTTCAAACCATTTGCCCCAAAACAAATTGCCGGAAGTGTGTGGATAGATGCCGGTTAAAAAACTCGACCGCGAGGGTGCGCAAACAGGATTGTTGCTGTAAGCGCAATCGAAAGAGACTCCGGATTTCGCCAAAGCCTTCATCGAAGGTGTGTGGGCCTGAGGATGTCCATTGAAGCCTTCGACATAATCGTTGAGATCATCGCACACAATGAGGACAACGTTGGGACGTTCATCGGCAGCAATATATTGGTTGATGGTGCAGAGGATCGTGAACGTGCTGATGAGGAACAGTTTCATTTTTTTTGCCCCGTTTTTTCAGGTGTTTTGCGAGTCTGCTTTTTCTGAAAGGACGGCAAATGGATAAGCCCTAAAAAAATTGGGTCGATCAATTCCGCAGACCAGGTTTTTCGTAACGCTTCCAGCTCCGCAAGAGTATCCGGTTCCTGAAGAGCTAGATTTTTAGTTTCCCCAATATCGTTTTTTAAATTGTAAAGTTGAGATTTGCCGCCTTTAACAGGAACGACGTGCTTGTAGTCACCACGTCTTATGGCATAGCGCTGCTGATCAAATTTTCGAAGGTAAATCGCATTGTGAGGTGGAGTTTGAATTTCCCCACGGACGTAAGGCACGAGATTGACGCCATCGAGTGGTCGCTGTTCATCAAGCTTGACACTGCTTAAGGCTGCGATAGTGGCAAAAATATCAAGCGAGCTGACCGGAAGGTCATAAACGCTGCCTTTCGGGAACTTGGCAGGCCAGCGTGCGGCAAAGGGGACGCGAAAACCGCCCTCCCATACGTCACCTTTATTGCCGCGAAGTGGATTGTTTCGAGATGCGTTTTTTGTCGTTGGCCCACCATTGTCGGACAGAAAAAAGAGAAGCGTGTCTTGTTCCAGGTTGTTCTCTTTTAGAGTTTCAAGTAGTTGCCCGACTCCATCGTCTACAGCGCTGACCATCGCGGCATAAGTTTTTCGTTTCGGATTCTTTATCTCGTTGAATCGTTCTAAGTATTTTGGTGTTGCCTGCAGAGGCAGGTGCGGCGCGTTGTACGAAAGAAATAAGAAGAACGACTGTTCTTTGTTTTTTTCTACAAATCGGACGGCTGCATCCGAAAATTCGTCCGTTAAATACTTGCTCGTTTTGACTGGTGTGCGATCATTTAATATTAAAGTCCGGTAACTTTCATTCTCACTACTTGCTGCGGCACTATCCTCAAGAGTGAGATCCTCTGGAAGGTAACGATGGCCCCCGCCGAGGTGCCCGTAAAATTCATGAAACCCTCGATTGAGTGGATGGTGGTTTTGATGGGCGCCAAGATGCCACTTGCCAACGACTCCGCACCGATAACCCGTTTTTCCAAGGGCTTCGGCAAGAGTCGTTTCGCTCAACGGAAGCCCCATGTTGGGGTCGCTCGGCAAATACTGCGGGTTGCGCTCGAATCCAAATCTCTGCGAATATCGACCGGTGATGAAACCGGCGCGACTGGGGCCGCAAACCGAGTACGAGACGTAAGCGTTGGTGAACTTCACGCCGGAGTTTGCGATCGAGTCAATGTGGGGTGTGGGGATGTCAACGCAACCGTTAAAGCCCACGTCGGCGTATCCAAGGTCATCGGTCATTATGACGATTAAATTCGGTGGCTTTACCGCTTGGTTTTGGGCAACCACATTTACTGAGGTTGCCAACAGTAAATTGGTAAATGAAAGTGTGAGAATCAAAAATTGCAGAGGTCTCATTGGTATCCATGGAGGCAAATAAGTAGATGGTTTACGTATCTTTTTAGATAAGAAAATGCATTCAAAACAGGTTGGCCGACCGAAAATGTTCTGTGCTTTTGAAGAGAGGCGGTTTCTCTTAATTATTTTTTTCGTCCAGTTCGGCTTTGAATTTTTTATATTCAGGCCAGCTTAAAGCACCATCCTGATTGGTGTCTGATTCGGGATGTAGTTTGAAGAAATTATCTTTCCATTGCAGGTCCGACATTTGTTTTTCTTGTTGTGGAGAATCAAATTTCTTATCTGTTGCTTTTGGAATTTTTGCATTCGGTGCAGGCTTGGAATCTGTGGCAGGCTTATGAGCTTTGCGTTCCGGCCACGTGAGGATTCCGTCTCCATTCGTATCAGCGTCTGGGTGCTTTTTGAAATATTCAGCTTTCCAGTATTCAGCGGTTTTTTTTTCGACTGTCGGTTTATCGCTAACCGGAGCCTTGGATTGAGCTGGTTTCTTGGGTTTGAAAATTGGTTGATTAGGAATCGAATCTTCTTCTGTAGGAATTCGTTTGATTAACTCGCTTCGAAGAGCAGTTAGTGATCCGGCGTGGCTTGGGTCGGTGGCTAGATTGTTCCACTCATGCGGATCTGACTTGGTTTGATAAAGCTCTTCTTTTCCATTTTCATAGCGGATGTAACGATAGTTGTCTGACCGGAGGGAATAATTTTCTTTGGCTGGATTGTACTTGGTGCGCCATTTATAAAGCGCGGTAAGTACAGATTCAGGCCCTTCCCAGGTTTTGGTTTTGGCGTTTTCTAAAATTGGTTTAAGACTGAATCCATCAAGTGGCCGGCCCTTTGTGTTTTTCATTGTTTCACCGGTGAGGTCACACAACTCAACCAATGTTGGATAAATATCAATCAGTGAAACAGGATGCTCGGAAACGCTTCCCGCTTGTGAGATTCCGGGAGCGCGAATGACAAGTGGGACTCGCGTACTTTCCTGCCATAGAGAGTTCTTGTAGAGATAGTCTTTTTCACCCATACCCCATCCGTGATCACTGGTTACGATGACGATGGTGTTGTCGGCGAGAGAAGTTTGTTCAACGACATCCATAATATTTCCGATCAACTCATCTACCGAAGCAACACTGGCAAGATAGGCCTGGATGAATCGTTTGAGTGCTTCTTCCCGGGTTTCATAGGACGCGACGAGGTCCTGATACAACCGGCTGCCCATGTCCATGGTGCGTTGTGAATTCGGTTCTTTCGTAGCGACGTTTCCGCGGATGGAAAGGGCGAACGTATCGTCGATATCTCCTTCCTTGATTTCTGGCAACTCAATGGAATCGAGGGGAAA